>CP104793.1:615000-922500 GCA_025916135.1 Rhodobacteraceae bacterium D3-12
TTCGCGCCAGTGGTCTGGACTGGGCCATTGGGCGCAACGGCATCTATATCGAGCCCGACGTCGAATACATCGACAGCTACAAGGCCCGCGGTGAGATCGCCAACAGCGCGGGTGAAGGCCGCTGCGGCTACACCACGCGCTCGGAGTTGGCCCATGCCTATGCCGCGCTCTTGACGCGCGTCGATCTGAACGGTGGCACCTATGACCTGACCGGCACGCCGATCACCCAAGAGCAGCTTGCCGGCCACCTGAACCGCACCTTCGGCACAGACCTGACCTACCGCGAGATGACTTCTGAAGAATTCGTTGCCGACCGCAGCGCCGAACTGGGCGATTTTATCGGCCCGATCATCGGCGGCATCTACGAGGGCATCCGCCAAGGTGCTTATGACCGTTCGGGTGACTTTGCAAAGGTCACCGGCCGCCCGCACCAACCTTGGGAGGATTACTTTTCCGCGCTCCGTAGCTGAGCGTGAAGGAGATCCTGCGCTGTAGCGTATCACCACCAACCCATCTACGGGGTCGCTGACGCGACCAATCCAAGAAAGGCAACAGACATGCTGTCACGACTTTCTCCCTATTGGCTCTGGGCGGTGATGGCGCTGCCGGGCTTCGGCATCCTCGCAAGTATCCTGACCGCGGCTGATGCCGAGGCCACCGGGGCCGCCATCCACGCGGCCTTGCACCCGACCGGCGAATTCGGTGCGCGCTTTATGATTATCGCCATGCTGGCCTCGCCGCTGGCGCTGGTGTTCAAGGGCTGGCGCGGGCCGCGTTGGCTGAAGAAGAACCGCCGCTACTTTGGTGTCGCGGCCTTTGTCTATGCACTGGTGCATACGGTGCTGTATCTCATCGACCTAGGCGGCTCGCAGAAGGTGATCGCCGACCTGCCAAAACTCTATATCTGGACCGGCTGGATCGCTTTCCTGATCTTCGTGCCGCTGGCCGTGACCTCTTCTGACCACTTTGTCCGAAAGATGGGCCGCACTTGGAAAACGCTGCAACGCACGACTTATGCCGCCGCTGTCCTGACCCTGTTGCACTGGGCGGCGCTGCACGATTGGGGTGGTCTTGGCCCTGCGCTGGTGCACTTTGTTCCGCTGGGCCTGCTGGAAGGCTACCGCGTCTGGTACTGGCACCTGCGCCCGCGCCCGAAGGAGGTGTGAACGCAGGACGGCTATGGTGCGCAAGTTTGCAGTGTCGGTTTCCAATGCATCGCACCAGTTCGTCAATTCCGCAGCAACTGGGAGGGGGAGCTCAGTTTTAGGAACACCCTATAACGGCTCAAGTGGTAGCCAAATCCATAGTTGGCTGGCAACCATCCATTTTGTCATCCCGTCCTGCTTAGACCTCGACGACAACCTTGCCGATGGCTTTGCCGCTTGTCAGGCGATCATAGGCATCTCCGACCCGATCAAGGTCGAATGTTGTATCATCAAGCAGCGGTTTCATCGCACCGGCGTCTACAATCTCGGCGAGCTTTGTCAAAATCTCACCGTGCTTGGCGCGACCTTGTCCGCTGAGCATGGGCAACAGCATAAAGATGATGTGCAACGACAGACCTTTGAAATGCGCTGGTGACAGATCAATTTCGAGCAGGCCCACAGTGGACGCGATGTTGGCATTGAGTGCCGCCGCCTCGAAGGAGTTGGTCATATTGGCACCGCCAACGGTGTCAAAAATGATGTCAAAGCCGGCACCACCTGTGTATTGCCCCACATAGTCGGCGATCTTCATTGTGGCGAAGTCAATTGCGGTCGCTCCGTAGCCGTTGATGACAGCCAGCTGCGCGTCGCCAGTGCCCGTGCCATAGACGTCTGCACCGAAATGTTTGGCCAGTTGCAACGCCAAGTGGCCAACACCGCCTGCGCCACCTTGCACCAGAACCTTTTGGCCTGCCGTGATGCCTGCGCGCTCCAACCCTTCGTAGGCTGTGATGCCAACCAAGGGCATCGCTGCGGCTTCGCGCATCGAGATGGACTTGGGTTTGCGGGCGATCAGTTGGGCATCAGCCAACATGAATTCAGCAAGCGCACCTTGGAGGTCGGCTAGCCCTCCTGCGCAGCCGTAGACTTCGTCACCGACAGCAAATGCGGTGACGCCTTCGCCAATCTCTTCTACGACGCCTGCGAAATCCATCCCCAACACTGCAGGGAGCGCAGGAGACAGGGGCAGATCGGCGCCCATTGACCGGATCATGGTGTCAACGGTGTTCACGCTGCTTGCTGCAACGCGCACGACCACGTGGCCTGCGGTCGCCGTGGGTTTGGGCAGTTCTGTGATTTCGAATTCTGCGGTTTCGCCGAAGGATGTAAGGGTTGAAGCTTTCATGGGAAGTCTCCTCGGATATGGTTGGAGTAGGTTATGAGAGGGGGCATGGTTGCTGTTGCGCCTTAGAACGGGGCAAAGCCGTCCTTGGCGGCTGTTGGAACGGTCCAGCGTTCTTTGGCGTCGATGTCATCGTAGGGTGCACCAAACATAGGCACCTGACCGTTTTCGCCGTAAAGCCAAAGAACAAGGTTTGTTCTTTCGCCTTGGGTGATCGGCATGGATTCATGTGGCACACTGCCGTGGTGGATCAGCGCTTTTCCGGGGGCAAAACCCAATTCGGCGACCTGACGGGTTTCGCGGTCAAAGAATTTCACACCCGAGCCGGAAAACGCCTCACCGGGAAGATTGAGGTTCAGGTTCAACGTCACCGAAGATGCATCCGTGTGCGCCCGTAAAGATCTATCCGCATCTGCCTGCCACTGGATCGAAAAGCCGAAGGTTTGCGTGTCGTATCCGACAATATCGGGAAACAAGAGCCGCGAGATGGGCCGCATGTAGGTGTCCATCAAAGCGCGGTAGAAAGTCTGAAAATTAGGCGCAGCAAGATAGCCCTCCGAGCGGCTGTCCAGCATCGCGCCACCACGGTTGAGTGAAATGCCATAGGGCGGGCGCAGCGGGATATTCGCGTTGGCAACATTTTCAAGATAGTCACGCAGGACCGATAGACGGGCGGGGTCAAAAAACTGCGCCTCAAAGACGCCGGGAAAGACTTCTGTCCAAAGGTCTCTGACAGCACCCTCCTTGCTGGGGTCTTGCCAGGCCTGTGCGATGGCATCGCGCAATTTGGGGTCATAAAGGCTGCTGTCTAGAATGGGCGCTTGGCCGGTGCTGGCCTCCCATTGCATCCACGCGTCCTGAAACAAGGGCGTGTTTTGCGCCCAGAATGTCTGAACTGACGGGGTGCGGTGCAGCATTTCGTCACGCGTAGGTCGACTGATCGCGCGGGCGCGTTCGAGGGCATTGGTTTGCATTGTCTATGCTCCTGATGTGGCCGTGCGCGGCATCGGCCCGGATGAGAATGTTCGTGGTATGTGCTTAGCCAAGCACGGCGGCGGCCTCGTCGAGACCTTGCATCACCTTTGCGCTGTGAGCAGCATCAAGTGCTGCCGCATTTGGCGGGGCGAATTGTTGGCTGTCATTGTCGAAATATTTCCCGCTCGCAGTGGCGAAACCTGCGCCCACAGCCGCGTCGCGCAAGATATTCGCGCCAATGCTAAGATCGCTGCCCGCCACGCCAAAGCCCTCTTTGACCATCTTGGACGCCAACAAAGAACCGGGGTTAACCGCGATGATTGCGGGGCCGTCAGGCAGTTCTCTCGCCATTTCGCGCGACCAAATGGTGAGCGCCAGTTTGCTTTGGGCATAGGCGTCCATATCGCTCAACTGACTGCGCCCGTGTAGCGCATCCAGATCAACGGGCGCTTGCGCAGCCGAGGACAAATTGACGACACGGCCGTTTTTCGCGATGATCGGAAAAAGGTCGCGGGTCAGCACATAGGGGGCAATCGCGTTCACCATAAAGCGGAGATCGTAACCTTCTTTGGTCACGGTATTTGGGGCCTTTAGGATACCTGCGTTATTGATCACTATATCAATCTGGTCGTGATCGGCGCGAATGGCGCTGGCCAGCGCGTGAACATCAACCATATCCGACAGGTCGGCCTTGTATTGCGCGACGGGGCCTTTGATTGTTTTGGCCGCAGCCTCCAGCTTGGCTGCATTACGCCCGTGCAGCAGGACCGTGTGCCCTTCGGCTGCAAGGGTTTGCGCGGTTACAAGGCCGATGCCGTCAGTGGAGCCTGTGATGAGAATTGTCTTCGTCATTGGGTAATCTTTCTGTGGTGGTCCCGACTTTGGGAGTTAGGCTGCGTAACGGACCAAGGTGCGGCTCTCGATGCTGCGTCGAACAGTATGAATGTTTGGGGGCCCTCGATCATGTCCAATGCACTATGGGCGATCGAAGGCAGGCCGCGATTGTCGAAGATGTTAAAGAAGGCCACATCGTCGGGCGTCATTTTAGACATATAAAGCCAGTCATGCTGCGGGTTCGCTGCGATCCCCATGATCTGGCCCTTGCGGTCCGGATAGATCAGATCGAGCAAAATCCAGTCCTGCTTGGCGACACTGGCAGGACGAATAAACCCCAGTGGCGCAGAGTTGATTGGCGCGCCAACCGGCCGCCAAACGTTGACGAATGCATAGTGGCCATTGGCCCATGCGGCGGCTTTGTTTTCCCCAAGGATATCAATTAGCCGCTTCTCGGCCCCATCAATACTGTAATCGCTATGCACATTGCGGGCCGGAGCGCGATCTGCGTTCGGGTCATCCACACGCAACGTATGGTCAAACACGATGACCTCTTGCGCGCTGATCTCGGATTGCAGCAGCGCTGTCAGCTCAGCGTCATAAGCTTCGTGCCAAGCGTTACCTGTGAAAGACGACACAGCCGTCGGGAATGTTGCAAACCCGACAGAGGTGTTCTCGAACGAGACGCGCGGATTTGATGTGCGTATATCACGCACCGGCACCTGCGTCGGTGCAAGCTCGGGCGAAATCAGGTTGCCAACAATTCCGTCCGCATCAAGCACGAATGCCTGCCGCTGCGATTTATGGAGGTGGTAGTTTACGGTTGCGATTTGGGTCATCGGAAGGTCCTGTGTCTGTCTTGTAATGAGATTTATCACTTTCAAAAAAGATATAAATGAGGTAAATTTTAATTCAGTATTCCGAAAAAGTATAAAGTATGGACGCGCAATCCCTTCGCCTTTTCGTTCTCGCCTGCGAGACACTGAACATAAGCGCCGCAGGCCGTGCGCTTGGTATGGCACCTGCGGTCGCAAGCACGCGCATCGCGAAGCTGGAGCATCTTGTGGGGGCAGACCTTTTGCACCGATCAACCCGCAAAGTGTCGCTGTCGTTAGAAGGCCGCGATTTCTTGCCCTATGCCCGCGAAATGATAGCTCTGGAGGAGACCGCACTCGCGGCACTCGGAACGGGACGGACGACGATCAGCGGCACATTGCGCTTTGCGGCGCCCAGCACCTTTGCACAACTCTACATCGCGCCGCTGTTGCCGATGTTTATGGACCAATATCCGGACTTGCACCTGGACCTCCATCTCTCCGACTCCGAGTTTGATCTCATCGAGGGGAGTTACGATCTGGCGCTGCGCAACGCGGTTCTGGCCGATAGTAACCTCACTGCACGCAAGCTCGCGGACGATACACGCATCCTGTGTGCCTCGCCCGCCTATCTTGAGCGCTGTGGAACCCCCCAAAATCCCGAGGATTTGGCACAACACCGCTTGATTGCATTCAAAGATATTGAACCAAGATCACTCGTCTCGCAAGACGGCTCGCAGGCACAATTCAACCCAACAAATGCAACCCATTATCTGATCGTGAACGACGGCCTAACGCAAAAACTCACGACGCTCGATGGCGGTGGTATTTCGATTAACTCCATCTGGGCAGTGCAAAAGGAGCTTGCGACTGGAAGCCTGACACGCATCTTGCCCGACTTTGAGTTGGCAAACAAACCAGCGCTTTGGCTGATCTACCCCAAAAGCAACGTCGTCTCCGCCAAAGTCCGCGTGTTCATGGATTTCCTGATCGATCATTTCGGGCGTCAGAATGGAGCACGCAAGACGTCCTGATCTGAAGGTTTATGTGACCGATGGATTTTGCAGTTCAGAACAATAGCAGACGTTTGCCATACGATTGTCTAAATGTCGGCTTTGGGCCGTTTGCATATTTGTTGATTGAGATCGGTCTTGTGTGAAATCAGTTGCTTGACGCTGTGGAGACCATGAAATATGTGATGAACTTACTGAGCGGGCGTTGTGTAGTGGTAAGACCTTAGCCTTCCAAGCTAATGACGCGGGTTCGATTCCCGCCGCCCGCTCCAAAAAGATCTTTTCCTACACATTGCCTACAATTATCCCGGTTTGGATAAGTTAAGTGTTTGATTTTTGGATGTATTCATGGCTTTTGAGAATTTGCCTTCCAAGCTAATGACGCGGGTTGGATTCCGCCGCCCGCTCCAGAAAAATGCTTCTGACAGTTTGCCCTGTAGAACAAGCGTTTGCCGTGATCCAATGGATTGAGATGACACGGTTTATTACCTTTTGATGGCTGGTCTGTCCGGCTTGGTGATGCGGGGTCGCTTGCCGTTCTGCGCTGTGATCCGTTTAATTCTGGCCCAACGGAGCAGAGGGTGCGTGCACTGCGTCAACACGTAGCTTGACCCTGTGCGCCTGCGCCTCCATGAAGCTTTAACGAGCCAAGAGTCAGGGAGCCGGATATGGCCAGACAACCCAGCCCGACAGCCGGCGAACAGGACCGGGAAAAATCGAAGCGCGTAGGCGCGCTGCGCGGGCTTGCACCGTTCATGCGGCCCTATCGTGGTTTGGCGGTTCTGGCGGGTCTTGCGCTTATGCTGACTGCGGGGTTGTCGTTGGCTTTGCCGATGGCTGTGCGCCGTGTGGTGGACAATTTCGGCACCGAAAACGACGCAATTCTCGACAAGTATTTCGGCGCGGCGATCGCGATTGCGGCCTTGCTGGCGATTGGTACCGGGTTGCGCTATGCGCTGGTTACGCGCTTGGGAGAGCGCGTGGTCGCCGATATCCGTAAGGCGGTTTTTGACCGTGTGATCGGGATGAGCCCCGGCTTTTTCGAGACCATCATGACCGGCGAAGTGCTGAGCAGGATCACGACGGATACGACGCTGATCCTGTCGGTGATCGGGTCTTCGATCTCGGTCGCGCTGCGTAACGTGTTGATTTTCCTTGGTGGTTTGGTTCTGATGTTGCTTACATCGGCCAAGCTTACGGGGTTGGTTCTGTTGATTGTGCCGCTGGTGATCGTGCCGATTTTGGTGATGGGGCGGCGCTTGCGGGTGCTGAGCCGCGAGAACCAGGATTGGATCGCGCAAAGCTCTGGTTCGGCCAGCGAAGCCTTGAGCGCGGTGCAAACGGTGCAGGCTTTTACCCACGAAGCGGCCAGCCGGGCCAGCTTCTCGGATGTGACAGAGAAAAGCTATGACGTGGCCCGCAAGCGCATCACCGTGCGGGCGGTGATGACGGTGTTGGTGATGTTTCTGGTGTTCACTGGTGTCGTCGGGGTGCTGTGGATCGGGGCGCGGGACGTGCGCCATGATCTGATGAGCTCGGGTGAATTGGTGCAATTTGTCATCTATGCGGTCCTTGTGGCGGGTGCCGTTGCGGCGTTGTCGGAAATTTGGGGCGAGTTGCAGCGCGCCGCCGGGGCGACCGAGCGGTTGGTGGACCTGCTCGAAGTCGAAGACGCCGTGACAGATCCGGTAACGCCGATTGTCTTGCCGCGACCGGTCAAGGGAGAGATTACCTTTGAAAAGGTTACTTTTTCCTATCCGTCGCGTCCGGACATGCCGGCGCTGCATGACATTGATCTGAAGATTGCGCCGGGGGAAACGGTGGCTTTGGTCGGCCCGTCGGGGGCGGGCAAGACGACGATCGTGCAATTGATCCAACGGTTCTATGACCCGTTTTCGGGGCGGGTTCTGCTGGATGGCCAAGACCTCAGCGCGTTGGCGCAGGGGGACTTTCGCTCTGCCATGGCGCTGGTGCCGCAAGACCCGGTGATCTTTGCCGCTTCGGCGCGTGAGAACATTCGCTTTGGTCGCGAAGGGGCCAGCGATGCCGAAGTCGAAGCCGCAGCGCGCGCGGCGGCGGCGCATGATTTTATCGAAGCACTTCCAACGGGTTACGATAGCCCCTTGGGAGAGCGCGGCGTTCTGCTTTCGGGTGGTCAGAAGCAACGGATCGCCATTGCGCGGGCCATTTTGCGGGATGCGCCGGTGCTGCTTTTGGATGAAGCGACAAGCGCATTGGACGCGGAAAGCGAACGTGCGGTGCAGGCGGCAGTGGACGAATTGGCCAAGGATCGCACAACAATTGTGGTGGCGCACCGCCTTGCCACGGTCAAGAAGGCCGACCGCATTGTGGTGATGGAAGATGGCCGCATCGCAGCCATTGGACGCCACGAGGAATTGGTCGCCGAGGGCGGGCTTTACGCGCGTTTGGCGCGGCTGCAATTCACCGATGGCGGCGAAGCTTAACCCTTTCTGAACGGCGCGTTCAGCAGGGTTAATGCCCGCAAACCTGCCCGAAAGCGGGGGTGACATTCGGCTGACTCCCGGCTGACATCCGGCTGCCGCCCGACGCGACATTGGTTAACGCGGGATTAAGTTAATCCACCGTGCGCGCCTGCTTTCTTTAATGGTAAAAAATACCCAAATGCCGACGGTTTCTCCACCCGCAGGTCCCGCGCATGGTCGGGGCGTTTGCAATCTTGGGGGCGCCGAGCGAAGCGAGGCGCCCCCCCGCGACGCCGAAGGCGGCGCAATCCCTTAGGTCAGCGACGTCCAAAGCCGAACTGCGGGTTCTAAAGTAATCCACCCCAATGGCGGGTGAGGTGGCCTATGATCTCATCCCGCGTGCGCCGATAGGCGTCAAGCTTGGCGTCGCGGGTTTCGCCCGTGCCGGTCGGGTCGGTGATGGGCCAGAACTCCACATCCGTGTGATAGGGCCGGGTCAGGCTTTGCGCGCTGGCATGCGAGGCCGGTGACAGCGCCACGATCAAGTCATAGGACGACAGGTGGTCGCCATAGTCGCCCAGTTCTTCGAACGTGCGCGCCGTATGCCGGGAGAGTTCGACCCCGACTTCGTCGCACACCGAGATGGCAAAGCCGTCGACTTCGAGGTCGCTCTTTAGTCCGGCGGATTGCAGGTAGGTTTCCGTCCCGTAGAGCTTCTTGGCGATTGCTTCGGCCATGGGAGAGCGCACGGCGTTGTGGTCACAGCAGAACAGCACCGATTGGGGCAGGGGGGCAGGCATTATGCGATCAGCTCCCGAAATGCAGCACGCAGACCAGCGTAAAGAGCCGCCGCGCCGTATCATTGTCGATCTCGGCTTTGCCGATCAACCGCTCCTGAAGCACGCGGGCGCCTTCGTTGTGGATGCCGCGCCGGGCCATGTCGATGGTTTCGATCTGGCTGGGGGGCATGTTCTTGACGGCGTTGTAATAGCTTTCGCAGATCGCCCAGTAGTCTTTGACCACTTGGCGAAAGGGCGACAGCGAGAGGTGGAACTCGGCTGCTTTTTCGGCGCTTTCGGTGGTGACGTCGAACACCAGCCGCTTGTCACGGATGGACAGGTACACGTGATAGGGGCCTTCGGGCGCAATCCGGTCATCGCGCTTGGGCAGGATGAAGCTGTTTTCTTCCAGAAGGTCGAACATGGCGACTTTGCGCTCTTGCTCGATCTCCGGCGTGGGAGGGGGCAGGCTCGAATCATCGAGCTCGATCTGGCTGATCCGCGACATGGGATGGCCCTTTCGCTTGGCGTTACATGGTCTCTCCCGCCCTGTTTGCTAGCGCTTAAAGGCTCGCTTGCCAATGGGGGGCATCACGGCGGGTTGCAATTTGTTGCAGCCGTGTTCGGGTGATCAGGATTTATTGAGGTGGTTCAGGCGCGCGCGAACGGACAGGCCGTGCGCCTCGAGGCTTTCGGAGTTGGCCAGCGTTTCGGCCGACGGGCCAATCGCGCCGAGCGCCTCGGGCGTCATTTGCGCCAGCGTGGTGCGCTTGAGGAAATCCATCACCGACAGCCCCGAGGAGAACCGGGCCGAGCGCGCCGTGGGCAGCACATGGTTCGGTCCGCCGACATAATCGCCAATCGCCTCGGGCGTCCACGCGCCAAGAAAGATCGCCCCGGCATGGGTGATTTCATCGGCCAGCGCCATCGGCTCGGCCACGCAAAGCTCAAGGTGTTCGGGCGCGACCCGGTTGGACAACTCCGCCGCCTTGGACAGGTCCGGCACATGGATAATCGCGCCGTAGTCGCGCCAGCTTGCCGCAGCGATCTTGCGGCGTTCCAGCGTCTTGAGGTGACGGTTGATCGCCGCCTCGACCGCGCTGGCCATCGCCGGGCTGTCGGTGATCAGGATCGCCTGTGCGCTTTCGTCATGTTCGGCCTGTGACAGCATATCAAGCGCGATCCAGTCCGGGTCATTGTCGCCATCGGCAATCACAAGGATTTCGGACGGGCCGGCGATCATGTCGATGCCGACCTTGCCAAACACCCGTCGTTTGGCCGCCGCGACAAAGGCGTTGCCCGGTCCGGTGATCATATCGACCGGCGCAATGCTTTGCGTGCCATAGGCCAGCGCCGCAATCGCCTGTGCCCCTCCGATGCGATAGATCTCTTCCACCCCGGCAAGACGCGCCGCAAGGATCACCAGCGGGTTCACAGCGCCGCCCGGCGTGGGGCAGGTGATCGCCAGCCGCTTGACCCCCGCCACCTTGGCCGGAATGGCGTTCATCAGCACCGATGACGGATAAGAGGCCAGCCCCCCGGCACATAGAGCCCCGCCGCCGACACCGGCGTCCAGCGCCAGCCAAGGCGCGCGCCATTGTCCTCTTGCCAGAGCGCATCCTCGGGCATCTGGCGCGCGTGATAGGCCCGGATCCGTTCGGCTGCCAGTTCAAGCGCTGCGCGCTCGTCGGCGGGCACGGCGGCGCAGTGCATTTCGATTTCCGCGGGCGAAAACCTGAGCGTGTCCGGCGTCAGCGCCAGTTTGTCAAAGCGCGCGGTCAGCGCGATCACGGCGTCATCGCCGTTGGTGCGCACGTCGTCGATGATCCCGGCCACGGTGGCATCCACGTCCGGCGCGTCCTCGCGCTTGGCGCTCAGCAGGGCGGCAAAGGCCGTTTCAAAATCGGAACTCTCGGCATTCAGGATCACGGGCATGCGGCTCACTCCTCGGCTTGGCGCTGTAGTAAGCGCTGCACATTAAAGGCTCAACCCCGGTTTCTTTAATGGCAAAAATACCCAAATCCATCCCGCGCCAAGCGGGGCCGCCATCAGCGGCGGTGCGGTCCGTTTGCCGGGGTCCGGTTTAGTCCAAGGGATGATCAGGCGCGCGGCGCGACGGGGCGCGATAGGGGCGGGTGACATCCTTGAGGCTGGCTTCCAATGCCTCAAGCTCGAGCCGGATCACGCCGTCGCCTGCCAAGGTCAGCAGGATTTGCCCGGAGGGCGCGTCGCCCTCGCTCCAGTCAACCGACAGCAGCGACAGGATCATCTCTGGGTCCGAGCGGTCGATCCCTTGCGACGCGACGTTCAGCACGTTGTCAAAGAGCAGCACCGATTGCACCCGTTCCGGCCCGTGCCTCTTGCGGCCCTTGTCCTCCCACCGGAAGCGGTTGAGCAGCAGGGCAAAGCGGCGGTCGCGTTTGTGAAAGCGCATTTCGCTGACCGGAAAGACCGCGTCCTGTGCCAGCGCCGAGATCACCTGAAGATCCTCGGCGTCCATTGCGCCGAGGTTCAGCGGGCGTTCGTGACCGTCTTCAAAAGTGGCGTCTTGTTCGCTCATGTTTCCTTGACCCGTTCGATTTTGGCACCCACGCCTTCGAGTTTGCCAACCACATGTTCATAGCCGCGATCAAGGTGATAGACCCGGCTGACCACGGTTTCGCCTTCGGCCGCCAACCCGGCAAGGATCAGCGAGACCGACGCCCGCAGGTCTGTTGCCATCACCTGCGCGCCTTTGAGGCGTTCCACTCCGGTCACGGTGGCCTGACCGCCCTGCACGTCGATCTGTGCCCCCATGCGGATCAGTTCGGGCGCATGCATGAAGCGGTTCTCAAAGATTTTCTCTTCCAGCACCGAAGTGCCGTTGGCGGTACACATCAGCGCCATCATCTGGGCCTGAAGGTCGGTCGGGAAACCGGGGAAGGGTTCGGTTGTGACATCCACCGATTGCACCCGGCCATTGCGCGGGCGCACCAGCAGGCCACGGTCGGTTTCGGTCACTTCAACCCCGGCCTGATCGAGCTTTTCGACAAATGCGCCAACGAGGGAGAGCTTGCCACCAAGGCAGAGCACTTCGCCGCCCGCAATCGCGGGGGCCAGCATATAGGTGCCCAGTTCGATGCGGTCTGTCACCACCGGGTGGGTTGCGCCGCTGAGCCGGTCAACGCCTTGGATGGTGATTTCCGAGGTGCCGTCGCCATCAATCTGCGCCCCCATTTTACGCAGGCAATCGGCGAGATCGACGATCTCGGGCTCGCGCGCGGCGTTTTTCAGGACGGTGGTGCCTTTGGCCAGCGTCGCGGCCATAAGGACGTTTTCAGTGGCCCCGACAGAGGCAAAGGAAAACTCGACCACGGCACCTTTTAGGCCGCCGGGGGCCTTGGCGTGGAGGTAGCCGTCCTTGAGTTCGATTTCAGCGCCGAGCGCTTCGAGCCCGTGAATGTGCAGATCCATCGGGCGCGCGCCAATCGCACAGCCGCCGGGCAGCGAGACAACCGCGTGCCCCAGTCGCGCAAGCATCGGCCCCAGCACAAGGTTGGAGGCGCGCATTTTGCGCACGATGTCATAGTCGGCGACATGGTTGTTGATGTCATGGCTCGACATGGCGAGCACCTGACCGTCCTGCATCGTGGTGACTTCGGCGCCCAGCGATTGCAACAGTTGGGTCATCGTTTTGATGTCGCTGAGGCGCGGCGCATTGGTCAGCGTCAGCGGTTCTTCACTGAGCAATGTTGCCGGCATCAAGGTGAGGCAGGCGTTTTTCGCGCCGGCGATGGGGATTTCCCCGCGAAGTTCACCATTTCCGGTGACAATAATCTGATCCATTTACGGCCTGTCCTTTCCCTCGGGGGCGCCTTTTTTCGTGTCCGATTGATCGGTCGCGCGGGCCTTGGCCTGGGCCTTGCGGCGGGCCATGTTGGCTTTCAGCGCCGATTTCAGCCGGTCGTCGCGGCTGGGTTTCGGATTGGCGGGTGTTTTGCTGCTCATGATCACCTCTTAAAGGAGGTATGAAAAACAGTCCAGATTGCGCTTGCACGCGGGGGCGTTTGCGTCTAATCACCCGCCCACGCGAACGGCGTAATGCTGACGCATCCGGCGCTGCTGTAGCTCAGAGGTAGAGCACTCCCTTGGTAAGGGAGAGGTCGAGAGTTCGATTCTCTCCAGCAGCACCATTTTACCGAACGTCGCGATTTTGATCGGCCTTGGCGGGGCTTTGCAGGCTCGACTTACGCGCACCGCTTGCGCGGCACGCTGAGTGCGAGGGCTCGGTTCTTTCCAGCAGCACCATTTTTCCTACGGCTTCGAAGTCTGGTCGACCTTGGCAGGGCCTTTTGAGGCTTGGCTGGCGCGTCGCCTTCAGGCCCCGTCGTAGGGGGGATAGGTCAGGTAGCCTTCGTTGCCGCCGCCATAGAAGGTGTCGGGGTTCGGCTCGGCGAGCGGGTGTCCGGCCGCGAGGCGGGAGACCAGATCGGGGTTGGCGATGAAGGGGCGGCCAAAGGCGGGCAGGTCGATCACATTCTCGCGTATAAGCTGCGTGGCGCGGTCCTTTGTCATCGCGCTTGCCAGGATGATGGCCATGTCGCCGGAATGCGCGCGAAAGCTGCTCATCAGCGCGTCGAACCTCTGCATTTTTTCCGGGTCGAGCGGGCGGCCATTGGTGGATGAACCGGCGCGCGAGTGATCCATGAAGTGGACATAGGCGATGCCGCGGTCGGCCAGCGCGGCAACCAGCGTCTGGAAGGTCTCGGGGATGCCGTCAAACAGCGGCATGGCGAAGGGCTGACCATAGGGCGAGAGGCGGATGCCGACGCGATTTCGCCCGACGCGATCGACCACCGCATCGACAAGGTCGAGCACAAAACGCAGCCGTCCGTTAAGCGTTTGTGCTGCGTATTTGTCGGTACGGGTGTTGACGAGCGGATTGATGAATTGATCCAGCAAATAGCCGTTGGCTCCGTGAATTTCTACGCCGTCGAACCCGGCGGCGATTGCGTTTTCGCTACCTTGGGCGAAATCCTCTATCACGCGGTCGACTTCGTCTGTTTCAAGAGCGCGGGGTTTGGAGGCGTCGATCAAGTCGGGGGTGCCGTCGGGGCCATAGCCGAAGGCCTTGGCGCCGATGGCCTGAATGTCGGAGGCACCGACCGGGGCGGCGCCGTCGCTTTTGATGCTGGTGTGGGACACGCGACCAACGTGCCAGAGCTGTGCGAACATCTTGCTGCCCTGAGCGTGGATAGACTTGGTCACGCGCTGCCAGCCGGTGATATGCGCCGGAGTGTAGATGCCCGGAATGAAGAGATATCCCATCGCTTGTTCCGAGACCGGGGTGCCTTCGCTGATGATCAGACCGGCGCTGGCGCGCTGGGTATAATAGAGGGCGGTCTTTTCATCGGCGACACAGGTTGTGGCGCGGGCGCGGGTCATGGGGGCCATGACGATGCGATTGCCAAGGCGGGTGCCCGACAGATCGAAGGGGGAAAAGAGGTTGGGCATAGGGTGTCCTTGATCGGTTGCCGGCGGGCGACAACGGGCAGTGCGAACCGGGTGGGGGGGTTACTCTGGCGCGGTGTCCACCATCGACGGGCGGGCGGCGAAGGTTTCGTACCATTTGGTCAGAGCCGGACGGCTGCTGCGCCAGTCGAAATCGGCGAAGCGGAAGTCGAGATAGGCAATGGCGCAACCGATGGCGATGAGGCCGGCGTCGATGCCGGAAAAATCGGCGGTTTCCGCCTCCATCCGGTCGAGCGAGGCGTTGATTTTGCCCATCTGCCCGTCGAGCCAGTCCTGCCAGAGCAATTCAGCGGGGCGCATCGCGGTTTCGTAGCGGGCCAGCAAAGCGGCGTCGAGCAAGCCGTCAGCGAGGGCTTCGCGGCGCAGCACGGTCCAGACCGTATCGTTTTCGGGATACATCTTGGCGCCATTATGCTGGGCATCGAGCCAACGGGTGATGACCCGGCTGTCATAGAGGGGTTCGCCGTCATCGAGGATGGCGGTAGGCACTTTGCCGGTCGGGTTTTCCTTGACGATACTTTGGTCGGCGGCAATCGGGCTGGCCATGGAGGCGAGTTTTTCGACGCTCTGGCCGGTTTCAAGGGCGAGGACCATGACTTTGCGGACATAGGGGGATGCGGGCGAGTGGAAGAGTTTCAACTTGAGGTCTCCGGTGTGTCTGATTGGGTTTTTTCAGGTGTGACCGTGATGCGGCCGGTTTCGATACATTCGGCGAGGTATTCGCCTGCGAAATTGACGTGCTCGCGCATGAGGTAGTCTGCGCGGATCGGATCGCGGCGGCTGATCGCCTGAAGGATCCGGTGGTGATCGTCGTGGCTCCGTTTCATGATGTCGAAGTCCTGCCAGACGATCATGCGGTTGGAGGCGAAGGGAATGAGCTGGGTCTGGCGGACGAGTTCGACGATCCAGCGGTTATGCGTGCGGTGGATGATTTCATCGTGAAAGCGCACGTTCATGTTTCGGTAGCCGTCAATGTCTTTTGGATCCAATTTTCCATTTTCCAGCGCCCGATCCCCAAAGTCGAGAAGGGCCTCCATTTCGTCGACCACCTTGGAGGGCATGCCGAGTGTGGCGAGGGACGCGGCGGCGAGACCTTCCAGCACAGCGCGGGCGGCATAGCCGTCGATGATGTCTTTGCGATCGAATTCACGCACCGTGTAGCCGCGATTCGCCTCGTATTGCAAAAGCCCTTCGTTGGCGAGGTTCGAGAGTGCCGTGCGCAGCGGTGTGCGCGACACGCCAAGCCCACGCGCGAGGCGTTCCTGTTGCAGGCGCTCACCCGGATGAATTTGCCCGCTCATGATGTGTTCACGCAAAATATTCGTGACTTCTTCGGTGCTTGTAATCGCCAATACGCGTCCTCCGATGTGCCGGATTACATGGATAGTATGTAAATTGCATATAAGGAAGAGTTTCGCAAGATCGTATCCAAAGTGAGGCTATTCCCCAAATAAATGCTTGACAATGGCGGTAGAAAGATCAGATTGCATCCAATCTAGAACGGCAGATGAGGGGGCTGTCAATGGATCGACGGTATTTGATAACGGGTGGCGCGCGGGGCATCGGCACAGGTATTGCCCGCCGTTTGGCCAATGATGGAGCGCAGGTCGTGATTGCGGATCTGGACCTTGGGCAGGCGTCTGCTGCGGCGGAGTCATTGCCGGGCTCCGGGCATTTCGGGATCGAGATGGACGTGACGGATGAGGCCGCGGTTGTTGCCGGATTTGAGCGCGCGGAAGAGGCCGGGGCGCTTGACGGGGTGGTCTGTAATGCGGGCATTTTGATCTTGCGAGACGGCGGCGAACGTGCGCCGCTTGTCGAGACCGAGCTGGATGAGTGGAGCCGGACGCATGAGGTCAATCTGACCGGCACTTTCCTGACTGTGCGGGAATTCTTGCGCCGCCGGAAAAGCAATTCTGTATCCAATGGCCGCATTGTGACGTTCACATCAAGCGCGGCGCAGCTGGGCGGATATCGCAGTTCGTCGTCTTATATTTCGTCGAAATCCGGGGTGATCGGTCTGACCAAAGCGGTGGCGCGTGAATGCGCGGGCGATGGGATCACCTGCAACGCGGTTGCGCCGGGATTGATTGATGCGCCGATGCTGCGGCTTTCGTTGGCGGACAAGGACGATGCGGCGGCGGCGGCGAATATTCCGCTGGGCCGGATCGGTGTGCCCGAGGACGTGGCGGGGGCGGTCGCCTTTTTGCTGTCCGAGGACGCGTCATACATGACCGGCGGCGTTCTGGACGTGAACGGCGGGTACAGAATGCAATGAAACAGCTTTATCGCATCCCTTTTCTTGACTGGTTGTCGAACCGGTTGATGGACATCTCAGGCCTGCTGTTGCTGGTGATGATGCTGCATGTGGTGCTGGACGTGTTCATGAAATACGTTTTCAACCAGCCGGTGCCGGGCACGCTTGAGGTGGTTTCATACTACTACATGGTGGGCGCGGTTTTCTTGCCGATTGCGTTTGTCGAGCTGGCGCGCGGATCGGTGGCTGTTGACCTTTTTTACATGATGATGAGCCGGCGTGTGAAGGTTGCGTGCATGTGTTTCGTGCTGCTGACCTGTGCTGCGGTTTACGGCGGTTTGGCCTGGAGCACCTATGGCGATGCGATGCGATCGTTTTCGACCGGCGAGGTGGTCATGGGGCCGGTGACCGTGGTGGTTTGGCCGAGTCGATTTGTCCTGCCTTTGAGCTTTGGGCTGGGCGCGCTGATCTGTCTTTTCCATCTCGCGAAGCTGATCTTTGACAGGGCTGCCAGTGCCGCGCTTGTTGAAACCCATCCAGAAGGCGGAGATATCTGATGGACCGTTTAGAAATCGGGTTCACCGGCCTTGCGGCGGTGCTGGCGCTTATTGCCTTGCGGCTGCCGATCGGGCTGGTGCTTGCTCTGGTGAGTTTTGCGGGGATTTGGGCCTGTACCAATGGCACTGCGGCGTGGGGGTTGGTCAAGGCCGTGCCTTATCAGTTTATCGCCACATGGTCGTTCAGCGCGGTGCCGATGTTCCTGTTGATGGGATATATTGCCAGCCACGCGGGTCTGACCAACGGCTTGTTCAAGGCGATGCGGGTGATGCTTGCGCGGGTGCCGGGGGGCTGGCCTGTTCCACGGTGGGGGCCTGCGCGTTGTTTGCGGCGGCGTCGGGATCGTCGGTGGCGACATCGGCGGCGATGTCACGCATTGCCGTGCCGGAGATGATCAAAGCGGGGTATGACAAGGCGCTGGCGACCGGCTGTGTTGCGGCGTCGGGGACGCTTGGTTCGCTTATTCCGCCGTCGATCTTGATGGTGCTGTACGGGGTGTTCACCCAGCAATCGGTGGGCCAGTTGTTTATGGCCGGGTTTTTGCCGGGCGTTTTGTCGGCTGTGATCTATGGGCTGATGATTGTGGTGCGGGTCAAGTTCAACCCGAGCCTTGCGCCGCCCGCAGAAGAGAAGATCGACCGGGCCGAGTTTCGCGCGGCGCTGCGCGAGATATGGCCTTTGCCGTTGTTGATCCTTGGGGTTCTTGGCGGAATTTTCCTTGGGATCATGACGCCGACCGAGGCCGGGGCAGTTGGCGCGTTTATCGCGATCTTGATTGCGGCGGCGCGTGGCCGGTTGGGCGTGGATATGATGCGCGGGGCGCTCAAGGATGCGGCGGCCGGGACATCGGTGATTTTCATCATCGCGATGGGTGCCAGCATGTTTACCAGCTTTATGGGGCTGAGCGGTGTGCCGCGGGTCGTGGCCGAGAGCATGCTGTCGGTCGGGGACGATCCGATCACGCTCATCCTGATGATCGCCATCATTTACATCGTGATGGGCATGTTCATCGACTCGATCGGGTTGATGCTTTTGACGCTGCCGATCCTGATGCCGCTGTTGGCGGCGGCGGATGTCAACATGATCTGGTTCGGCATCATCGTGATCAAGCTGTTGGAGATCGGTCTGATTACGCCGCCCGTCGGGCTCAATGTTTACGTGATCAACTCGGCTTTGCGGGGGACGGTCGCGCTTCCGACGATCTTCCGTGGGGCCCTGTGGTTCATGGCGATGGATGTTTTGACCATCGCAATACTGGTCGCGTTTCCAGCGATCGTTCTGTGGCTACCAAGCCTCATGCAATAACAAGGGAGAGGAGATTACCCATGACGTTTCTTAAACAAATAGCGGCCGGTGCCGCGGTTGCGGCTTCGGCCACATTCGCGACGAGTGGCGCAAACGCACAGCAGATGCTGTCGACGTGGCTTGAGCCGAACCACATCATCACCATTGAAGGCCACAAGGGTTGGGCCGATCTGGTGCGCGAGGCGACCAAAGGCGAGATTGATTTCGAACTTTTCGTGGGTGGCGCTCTTATTCCGGCGAAATCGACGATGCAGGGCACGGCGGACGGGCTGGCGCAGGTCGGGTTCCACACGGCGACCTATACGCCGTCGGATCTTCCGGTGTCGAACGCGCTGGCGGATATGGGATTTGAAGTGCCGGACGCCTTTGTCATGGCGTTTGCCTTTGGCGATTTCATGATGAACAACGAGCAGGGTTATAACGACTGGCGCAAAAACGGGGTGATTTTCGGGGGCAGCTATTCGACCCCGATCTATTACTTCATCTGCCGCGAAGACGTGAAGACGCTGGACGATATCAAGGGCAAGCGCGTGCGCATGCCCGGTGGCGGCTGGGCCCGTTTCGGTCAGGAGATCGGCGTGGTTGGTGTGAATGTGCCATCCTCGGAAATCTATACAGCGTTTGAGCGTGGGTCGGTTGATTGCACGGCGTCGGATGCAACGCATTTGACATCGGGTGCGACGCTCAAAGAGGTGGCGAGCTCGGTTACGTTGCTCAAGATGAGCCCGTTCTATGCCGGTGTGACCTATGCCTATAACCCGACCTTCTGGAAGGGGTTGAGCGAAGAGCAGCGCCGTGAGCTGTTCAACCAGTCCGCTCTTGCCATGGCGCGGATGCAGATTTCCTATGACAAGCAGGCCGAGGCCGCTTTGGTGGACGCCAAGGAAGCCGGAATCAAGTTGATTGAACCGGATGCGAGCCTTCAGACGGCCTATGATCAATGGGTTGCTGGCGGCGTGGGTGGCATGGCCGAGATCGCCAAGTCGACGCATGGGATCGACAACCCGGAGGAGCTTTATAAAGCGTTCCGTGTCTATGTCGACAAGTGGCAGAAGCTGCTTGAGGGCGTTGATCGCCACGACGAAAAAGTGGTTGCGGCGCTGCTGCGTGAGAACCTCTTTGACAAGATTGATGTGGCGACGTTCGGCACCGAATGATGCACAGGCGCGGCGCCCGGTTTCGGGGGCCGCGCACATCAAAGTTTGGCGCGGCCGAGGCGGCGCAAACCCCATTCCCCAATTGGAGTAGGTCAAGATGACAAGCGATGCAGGCAAGACTGCTATCGTCACCGGCGCGGCCGGTGGGATTGGTCTGGCGACGGCGCGCAGGCTGGCCGAGGACGGTTTTCGTGTCGTGATGACGGATATGGACGAAGGGCGGCTGAACAAGGCTGCCGAAAGCATTGCGCAGGACGTTGAGACGGTTGTGGCCAATCTGAGCGATGGCGAAGATCGGGCCCGGCTTTTGGAGCGGGCGGGCGCGGTTTATGCCTTGGTGAACAATGCCGGGATATTTTCGACCAAACCGGCGCTGGAGCTGACCGGGGATGACTTCCGGCAGATGTATGAGATCAACACAGTCGCGGTTTTCGAGCTGTGCCGCCTTGCCGGGTTGAGCATGCGCGATACGGGGGGCGGCAAGATCGTCAACATCTCGTCACGCTCGTTTCTGGGCGGGCCGAATGTGGCGCATTATGCGGCGTCCAAGGGGGCGGTTGTTGCGCTGACGCGGTGTCTGTCGCTGGAGTTGGCGGAGCACAACATCCTTGTGAACGCGATCGCGCCGGGGGTGATCGACACCGATATTCTCAAGAGCTGGGACGAGGAAGAGCGCGCAAAGCTTGCGTCTTATCAACCGCTTGGACGGGTTGGGCAGCCCGAAGACATTGCCCATGTTGTTTCAATGCTATCGGACCCGCGCACGGATTACATCACCGGTCAGGTGATCGTCGTTGATGGTGGCCGGTCAGTAGGAGGTGGAAATGTCTGAGAGTGATCGCCTTGAGGGCGTGGCCGTTGTCACCGGCGCGGCGAGCGGGATCGGGTTTGCGACGGCGAGATTGCTGGCCGAGCGCGGGGCGGGTCTTGTGTTGGCGGATCGCGATGCGGCGGCCTTGGAGGCCTTGAACGATGCCGAGTTCGGGGATCGGATTTTGGCGCGGGTTGCTTGCGATGTGGCAGACCCGGCGGCGCCGGAGCAGATCGCCAAGGCGGTGCAGGAAACGGGCCAACCTTGGGTGGCTTTGGTCAATAACGCGGGCATTGCGGCGGCGCCGAGCATCGCGAACACCGATGACGACACGTTGCAGAGGTTTCTGGATGTCAACTTGGCCTCGGTTTTCCGCATGTCAAAGCTCGCCGTGTCAAAGATGCGGGCCGGGGGCGGCGCGATTGTGAACATCGCGTCGGTCTTTGGGTTGACCGGTGTTGGCGGCAGTTCGGTTTATGCCATGACCAAGGGGGGCGTGGCCGCCTTGACGGTGCAAATGGCCTGTGAATTTGCGCGGGACGGCATTCGCATCAATGGCATTGCGCCGGGGTTGATTGAAACGCCGCTGACGCGTGAGCGCATCGACACGGGCGCGTATTTCCAGCGCACCATGTTGGAGGGCACCCCGATGGGGCGCGCCGGGCAGCCCGAAGAAGTGGCCGAGGCGGTTGCCTTCCTGCTGAGTCCGCGGGCCGGGTTTATCACCGGAGAGGTTCTCAAGGTTGATGGCGGGTGGTTGACCGGGCGGCTTTTGCCGCCGATGCGCGAGGGGGGCGTGATGACGGCCCTACCGAAAGACGCCGATGTTGTGATTGTGGGAACGGGGGCCGCCGGAATGTGCGCGGCGATCCGGTTGCACAAGCTGGGGCTGTCGCCGGTGCTGATCGAGAAGACGGCGTATTTTGGCGGCTCGACCGCGGTGTCGGGCGGGGCCGTCTGGGTGCCGCGCAACCCGCATTCCGAAGTTGTTGGGCGGCCCGACACGCGCGAGGCGGCGATGACCTATTTGCGCAGTGAAATGGGCAACCGCATACGCGAGCCGCTGGTCGAGGCGTTTCTGGACAACGGGCCAGAGATGGTGGCATTTCTTGAGGCCGAGTCCGAAGTGAAATTCGCCGCACGTGCGTTGGGGCCGGATTACCACCCCGATCAGCCCGGTGGCAGCCTTGGCGGGCGGGTGATGGACCCGCTTGATTACGATGCACGCCGGTTGGGCGGGGCGTTGAAGCGGTTACGGCCTCCGATCCCCGAGTTTACGGTTCTTAAAGGCATGATGGTGGGGCGGACCGATCTGGGGATGTTGCCCAAGATGCACCGCTCGCTTGGTGCGTTTGTCTATTCCACCAAGGTTGTGCTGCGCCATATGGCGGATCTGTTGCGGTTCGGGCGCGGGACGCGATCGGTTCTGGGCAATGCGCTTGCTGCGCGGCTGGGACAGACGGTGCATGACCTTGGGATTCCGATTTACTATGAGGTCGCCTTTGAGGGTTTGATCCTTGATGCGGAGGGCCGTGTCAGTGGCTTGCGCGCAACGCAGAACGGGGCGCCGTGCGAGATTGCCGCGCGTCATGGTGTGGTGCTTGCGTCGGGTGGGTTTCCACAGAATGACGCGATGCGGGCCGAGGTTATGACGCATGCGCGTGGGGGCAAGCATTGGTCGATGTCGCCGGACGGCAATACCGGGGATGGCTTGCGCGCGGCGGAGCATATTGGCGCGGTGCGGGGCGACAACAACATGCATCCGGCGTTTTGGGCGCCTGTGTCGCGCTATAAACGTGCGGACGGCAGCGAGGTGCCGTTTCCGCATCTGTTCCTTGATCGGGCCAAGCCCGGTGTGATTGCTGTGACCGATAGCGGCGAACGCTTTGTCAACGAGAGCGCATCGTATCACGATTTTGTCGCCGGAATGCTGACGGCGATGGAGAACGGGGCCAAGGGGTTCCGGTTGATCTGTGACCATCGGTTTATCCGGCGCTATGGGCTGGGCGCGGTGCGGCCATTTCCGGGCCGGTTGTCGCCGTTTTTGCGCAATGGCTATGTGATGCGGGCCGATAGTCTGGGTGAATTGGCTGCTCAGGCGGCGGTGCCGGTGGTGGCGCTGGAGGCGACGGTTGCGGCCTATAACCGGGATGCGGCACGCGGCGAGGATAGCGCGTTCGGCAAGGGGAGCAGCGATTACAACCGCTACCTTGGCGATCCCGAGAACACGCCCAACCCCTGTTTGCGACCGATCGAGAACGGACCGTTTTATGCGCTTGCGATTTATCCGGGCGATATTGGAACGAGCATCGGGATTGTCACCAACGAGAATGCGCAGGTGGTGAACGCCCAAGGCGAGGTGATTGGCGGGCTTTATGCCGCCGGGAATGACATGAATTCGATCATGGCGGGTTCGTATCCGGGGCCGGGAATCACCTTGGGGCCGGCGCTGACCTTTGGCTATATCGCCGCGAACCACATTGCCGGGGCGGTGCGCGCCAAGGGCTAGTGGTGTGTGGCCTCGTCAGGGTCGAGTTCGATACAGATTGCCCTGAGCCAGAGATCGTCGAGCAGGCGGATGACCATCTCTTTGTCGACGGGGTCGTCGGAGGGAGTCCAGCCGTGCAATCTGCGCACGTCGATCAGCAGCGTGTCGGACAGGCTTATCAACGCGCTGATTTTGGTGCGAAGAAACTTTGGGTCGTCCTGAGCGGAGGGATTGATGGCGCGCGCGATCATGATTCGCAGGATGAGATCGCCCATTTATCGTTTATCGAAGAGGCGCGGCGGGCGATGGCATCATTTTCGCGCAGGAGCGTGTTTTTGGCGGCGAAGAGGTTTGAATTTTCTGACGACAGATTGACCATATAGGCATTGCTGCGATGGATTGATTGAGCGAATGAAAAGCGCCCCCGCCCGCGGGGGAGGCGGGCATACATCAAGGCCCAGTACATTCGTATAACCGCGCTGACGATGTCACATTTGCTCTTAAAATAAAGGTAAAACGTCGCTCGCACGATGCCGGCCCGGCTTGTGATGGCTTCAACCGTGAGGGCCTCGTAGCCGACCTTTTCAAGCTCGCGGGCGGCAACGGCAAGGAGCTTGGCGCGGGTGCGCACGCGTTTGCGATGGCTCTCCATCCGAATGGCGCGCGCCTCAAGCACGTCGGCCACATTGAAGCCCGAAAGCTCTGGGTCATCTATGGGAAGCGGGGCGGTTTGACTGTTCATAATTTGCTTTATTGACATACCGTCCAATTTAGTCAACGGTGCAAAAAATGGACAGATTGTCATAAATGGACGCATCGTCATAAAATGAGGAATATCGCATAGTGATCGGATCGCAGGTTCAGTTTCAGAACGTATCCAAAACCTTCGGCTCTGTTCGCGCACTTGAGGATTTCAGTCTTCAAATCGCGCCTGGAGAGTTTGTCACTTTGCTCGGGGCTTCGGGGTCGGGCAAGTCAACCGCGCTGAATATACTTGCCGGGTTTCTTGATCCGACATCGGGGGACGTGTCGATCGACGGCACCGTTGTGAACGGTGTCCCATCGGAAAACCGCAATGTCGGGATGGTGTTCCAGAATTTCGCGCTTTTTCCGCATATGAATGTGTTCGAAAATGTCTCGTTTCCGCTCAGGATGCGGCGGGTTGCCAGCGCCGAGATCAAGCGCAGGGTAGAGGCCGCGCTTGAAATGGTGCGGCTGGAGGCGTTTGCCGAGCGCAAGCCTGCGGCGCTTTCAGGCGGGCAGCGACAGCGCGTGGCTTTGGCGCGGGCGGTTGTGGCGGAACCGCCGGTGTTGTTGATGGATGAGTGTCTGTCTGCGCTCGACCTCAAGCTTCGCGAAGAGCTTCAGGGTGAAATACGCCGCATTCACCGCGAGATCGGCACGACGGTTGTTTTTGTAACCCATGACCAGACCGAGGCGCTGACCCTGTCGGACAGGGTGGCTGTATTGTCCAATGGGCGGATTGCCCAAGTCGATACGCCGCTCACGCTCTATGATGCGCCGCGCACGCGGTTCATTGCGGATTTTGTCGGTCAGTCGAACGTTTTTGATGTCAGGCATACGGTATCGGGTGCCGCGGATGTGCCGGACCTTGGGGTCACGCTTGACCCTGTGCCGGAGGGGGCCACGGCAATCAGCCTGCGCCCGGAGCGGATTCAGCTTGGTGGCAATGTGGACGCCGGGAGCGTCGCTCTGAACGGAACAATCGAGGATGTCGCGTTCTTTGGCGCGTCTGTGGTTTCGGTCGTGCGGCTGGCGAGCGGCGCGAAAATCGAAGTTCGAAAATCACGCGATTCAGAAGACAAAATATTGGCGTTGGGGGAGGCGGCAGTTGTGAGTTTTGCGCGCACTGCCCCGGCGATGTTGTTCGATGAATGAAAATAAAAAAACATTAACAAGGAGATACCAATGAAGAGATTTGCCAAACTTTTGGCCGCGGCGAGCGTTGCGGTGGCCGGTGTCGGAGCCGGAACGGCGATGGCCGAAGATACGCTGGTGTGGGCCGGATCAGGCGGCGGGCTTGCCGAAGTGTGGAAAGAGGTGTTTGACGATCCGTTCACCGCAGAGACCGGGGTCAAGGTTGATGGGCTGGCGACATCGGACCGGGCCTCGGCGATCAAGGCGATGATGGTGGCGGGGCGCGTGACCTGGGATGCGGCGGAGCTTCCGCCGGTGGATTATGCCATTGCCTCGGCGAATGGTTGGCTTGAGCCGCTGGATTGGGACAAGATGGACCCCAACAATATGGTGCCAGAGGCAGGCAGGTTGCCTGACGCGGGGATCGCGGCGACCTATTCCACCATCATTGCCGTGCGCACCGACAAGCAGCCGGACGGGCAGTCGATGACGGGCTGGGCCGATTTCTGGAATGTTGAGAAGTTCCCCGGTGGGCGGGCGTTGCAGAATTCGGTGATCGAAAATCTGGAATTCGCCTTGCTGGCGGATGGGGTTGCGCGAGACGACCTTTACAAGGTTCTGGCGACGCCAGAAGGGCAGGACCGCGCCTTTGCCAAGCTGGACGAGATCAAGCCGCATGTTGTGGCCTGGTGGACCGCCGGGGCGCAGCCGGTTCAGATGCTGTCGGATGGGGAAGTTGTTTACACCACGGCATGGAACGGGCGGATTACCAAGCTGGCCAGTGACGGCACACCGGCCGCGATTGTCTGGGCCGGGGGCGCGTTGAAGCCGACCTATGTGGTGGTCATCAAGGGGTCGAAAATGGTCGAAGCGGGTAAGAAATACATCAGCTTCATGGTGACCGACCCGAAACGCGCGGCGAAGTTCGCGTCGATCCTGCCTTATCCGGGCATGACCAAGGGGCTTTACGATCATATTGATCCGGAGGTTGGCAAATCCATGCCAACGCATCCCGACAACATGAGCCAGCAGTTCGTCGTGAACGCGAAATTCTGGGAGCAGAATGTCGACGCGCTTCGTGAGCGGTGGGAAGAGTGGCTGCTCGAATAAGACGGCCATGTGCCACCCTGCGCACGGCTGAAAACGGCCGTGCGCGCTCTCTTTGCTTGATTTACCGGAACAGAGTGAAACGCGATGAATAGATGGATAATGCTTCCGGGCCTGCTGCTGGTGATTTGCCTGTTCGTTTTGCCTGTTGGGTTTGTCTTTCAGATCAGTTTGTTTGATCCGAGCTTCGCGCTGGATCATTTTGAGCGGTTCTTTACGCGCGGGCCGTATCTGAAGATTCTGTGGAATACGCTTAGCCTGTCGGGGATTGTCGCGTTCAGCTGTTTGCTGATCGGTTATCCGGTTGCGTATTTCATTGTCAGGCAGCCACCGCGAAGCCGCCCGTTTCTTTTGTTTGTGATCCTTGTTCCGATGTGGATGTCGATCCTTGCGCGGACCTATTCGTGGATGGTGGTGTTGGGGCAGGAGGGCATCATCAACCAGATGCTGTTGTTCATCGGTTTCATTGACGCACCTGTTCAGATGCTCTTCACCACCGGCGCGGTTTATGTCGCGATGATCCAGATCATGCTGCCCATTCTGATCGTGACCTGCGTGTCGTCGATGACCGAGATCGACCAGTCGCTGTTGCGCGCCGCGCGCACCATGGGGGCGAGCCCGCGGCGGGCGTTTCGCGAGGTTTTCCTGCCGCTGTCGGCCGAGGGGGCGGTGACCAGCACGTTGATCGTCTTTATCCTGAGTGTCGGGTTTTTCATCGTCCCGGCGTTGATTGGCGGGCGCAAGGACGTGTTGTTGGCGAATTTGATCAGCCGGCAGGTGACGCAGACCAACTGGGGATTTGCCGCCGCGATGGCGATCATCATGCTGCTGGCGGTGCTGGTCATCATGCTGGTGGTGCGGCTGGTGTCGGCGCGCTTCATTCATCATGAGAGGGAGGCCCGGTGATGTCGTTCTTCAGCTCTGCCGTGCTCTTGCGGCTGCATTACTTTCTTGTCGTCGTCTTTTTGTTTTTCCCCATTCTGATCGTGACGCCGATTTCGTTCTCGGACAGTCAGTTCATGCGGTTTCCACCCGATGGGCTGAGCCTGCGTTGGTATCGGTATTACTTTACCGATCCGGTCTGGCTTGATGCGACGTTCAGGTCGCTGCGGGTCGGGCTTGGGGCGAGCGTGTTGGCGACGGCGATTGGGGTTCTGGTGACCATCGGAATGGGGCGCGGACCCGCCAAGGGCAAGGGGCTTTTGACGGCGATATTCGTGGCCCCGGCGATTGTGCCAAATGTCATCGTCGCGCTGGGGGTGTTCATCCTAGCGGTGCGCACCGGGGTGTCGGACCGCGAGCTGACGCTGGTTGCGGCGCATGCGGCGATTGCCCTGCCGTTTGTGGTGTTGATTGTCGGTGCCGCCTATCGCCAGCTTGACCCGACGCTTGAACGGGCGGCGCGGGTTATGGGGGCGGGGCCGGTGCGGGCCTTTGTGCATGCGACGCTGCCGCCGTTGATGCCGGCGGTGCTTTCTGCCTCGATTTTCGCATTCTTCATCAGTTTCGACGAGCTGATCATCTCGTGGTTCCTGATGAGCAGCGCCGAGACATTACCGATGCGGATCTGGAGCGATCTGCGCTTTGAAATCAATCCGACCATCGCCGCCGTGAGCGTGTTTTTCGTAGGTGTGACGACGATTGCAATGACCACCGCCGAGTTGCTGCGCCGCAAGGCCGTGAAGAGAGACGCCGAATAGATACCGCTAAATTTAGAATAAGGAAGTACCAATGATACGTTACGAAAAGCAGGGCGACATCGCCGTTATGACGTTTGATAATCCGCCGCTGAACGTGCTGACGCCGGATGATCACAAGCGGTTGTTTGAAATCCTTCAGGACTTTACGGCGGACCGCGATATTCGCTGTGGTGTTCTGACCGGATCGGGGGAGCGGGCGTTCAGCGCCGGGGATGATATCAAAACCGAGCGTCCCATGCGCACGCGCGAAGAGGTGGTCGAGCGCCATCTGACACCATCGCGCGCGTTTGAGACGGCCGAGTATCCGGGGTGGGAGGCAGAGCTTTTGACGATGCCGCGGCACAAGCCGATTGTCGGGGCGATCAACGGATACTGTCTTGGGCAGGGGTTCCTTTACATGTCGATGCTGACCGATATCAGATACGCGTCGAAGACGGCGCAATTCGGGCTGCCAGAGATTGCCTATGGCATGGGCGGCGCCGGTGGCATGTTGAGCCTTGGCAAGCAGATCCCGCATGCGGCGGCGATGGAAATACTGTTGCTGGGCAAGATTTTCAGCGCCGAGCGGGCCGAGGAACTGTCGTTGATTAACGAGGTTGTGGACGCGGATGCGCTTATGGAAACGGCAATGGCAGCGGCGCGCCAGATCGCGTCGCATCCGCCGATGTCCGTGCGTGTCGAGATGGAAACCTATCAACGCAGCCAAGATATGAGCCGTGCCGACAGCATGGCGCTGGCAATGCATATGTACCGGCTGGCGCGGAGCGTGCAGCCACGGGACCTACCGCTTACGAAAGGTAAGGGAGAATGACGGCTCTTCATCCCGGATTGGACGAGGTTGCCCGCCTTGCCGAGAAGCTTGCGATTGAGGCTCCGGTTTGCAACATCAACGATTTTGCGGCGCGTCAGGCCGAACGGTTTGGCGCGGCGATTGCCTTGGACTATTTTCAGCTGGGTGAGCAGCTGAGTTATGAGGCATTGCACCGTCGCTCTAACCGGGTGGCGGCGAATTTGCTGGCGCTGGGGTATCGCAAGGGCACCCATATCGCGGTGATGCTCAACCACGGGCCGGCGTCTGCGTTGGTGTGGTTCGCCATTCAGAAAATCGGCGCGATCATTGTGCCGGTGAACACCGCCTATCAGGGCAAGGAGCTGGATTACATCCTGAACCAATCTGATGCGCAAACGCTTATCATCGACGAGGTTTTCCTGTCGCGACTGGAGGATATGAAAGAGCGGCCTGAGTGTCTTGGCGATCCGCATGTGGTGCGGCGCGAGCACCTTGGTGCGCTTGAGGTTGGCGGTGATTTGGATGTGTTTGACCCCGGATACACGGTTGCCGGCACCGATTTGGCGAATTTGCAATACACCTCAGGCACCACGGGGTTTCCCAAAGGGTGCATGTTGACCCAAAATTACTGGCTTAAACTGGCCGGTATCATCGGGGTGAACCTGCAGGATCACGGCTGCGCGCGCATGCTTATCTGGGCACCTTTTTTCTATATGGACGGTCAGTGGACTTTGCTGGCGGCGATGGAAATGGGCGGGACCGCCGTGGTGGCGTCAAAGATGAGTCTAAGCAAATTTCTGGACTGGATAGGCGACAACCAGATTGATTATTGCATGATGCCCGAGCCGATCATGAAGCTGGTCGAGGCGCGCCCCGAGGATCGGGACTTGCCGCTGAAATACATCCAGACCTTTGGTTGGCGCCCGTCTGCGCGGGCCGAGGCAGAGGTGCGTTTTGACGCGATCTGCCGGGATGCCTTTGGCATGACCGAAGTTGGTCTGGCGATGATATGCCCCGAGGCCAGCGGCGAAAAGCTTGAGCAGAACATATGCGGTGTTGTTGCGCCGGGTCGCGAGACGCGTGTGGTTGACGAAGCGGGCCGCGAATGTGCGCCGGGTGAGCCCGGAGAGCTGCAAATTCGTGGCGACGCGATCATGCTTGGCTATTACCGGCGGCCAGAGGCGAACCAAGCAGCGTTTGACGGTGATTGGTTCCGGTCGGGCGATTTGTTCATCAAGGATGCCGAGGGGTTTCATCGTATTGTCGGGCGTTTGAAGGACATGATCAAACGCTCGGGCGAGAATATTTCGGCCAGCGAAGTGGAAGCGGCGATGCGCGATGCGCCGCAGATTTCGGAGGCGGCGGTCATTGGCGTTGCGGATGATTTGCGCAAGGAAGAGGTGATGGTTCTTGTGAAGCGCACCGAAGGGGTTTCCCCGGAAGAGTTCGGCGCGGCAGAAGTATCAGCACATTCCAAGATATTGGCGGCGTTCAAGCGCCCGCGATACATTGGTTTTGTTGATGAATTCCCACGCACGGCATCAAACAAGATTGCCAAGTCGCGGATCGCGATTGAGCATATTGCGGGCGACGTGGTCGATACCTTGCAAGAGGCGACGGTGGCGGAGCCGCGATTGAAGGCGTTGCTTCCGGCGTCGTGATCTGACTGCACCCGCTTGTTGGTTGAAGCCGGTCAAGACCGGTCAAAGCCGAGCGGGTGCAGGCAAACTTGCGGCAGAGGATTCACAGCCCCACAAATTGACGCTAACGTGCCTGCATGAGCAGGCCGCAGGAAACCGATCTTTATCCACCCGTCAAAGCCTATCTCGAAGCCATGGGTTTCGAGGTGAAGGGAGAGGTGGGTGCGGCGGATGTGGTGGCGCTCTGCGAGGGGCGGGAGCCGTTGATCGTTGAGCTTAAGACCGGCTTTTCGCTGACCCTGTTGCAGCAGGCGGTGGCGCGTCAAGCGGTGAGCGATTGCGTCTACGTTGCTGTGCCGCGCTGGAAGGGGAAAGCGGCGTGGCGGACGTTTAAGGGGAATGTGGGGCTGTGCAAGCGGCTGGGTGTTGGGGTCTTGTCGGTCAAGCTCGACACGGGCGAGGTCAAGGCGCATTGCGATCCGGTGCCGTTTCAGCCGCGCAAGTCCAAGCGGCGCCGCGCAGCATTGCTCAAGGAATTTGCCGGGCGCGAGGGCGATCCGAACCTTGGCGGGATGAAACGCGAGACGATTGTCACCGCCTATCGGCAGGGGGCCGAGAAATGCGCCGTTTTCCTGATGGAGCAGGGGCCGAGCAAGGGGGCTGTGGTGGCCAAGGCGACCGGTGTGGAACGCGCGACGGCGATGATGCGGGACAACCATTATGGCTGGTTTGAAAAGGTTGCGACGGGTGTTTATACGCTGAGCCCGGCGGGGCGCGCGGTTTGTGCTGGGGCCGTGGAGTGAGGCCGGTGGATTGAGGCCCGTGAAATGAGGCCAGTGGATTAAGGCCAGTGAAATCGGGCCAGTGGATTGAGCGAAAGGCGACGCAGATGAGCGATGCGAAGGTGTTGATTGCGGGCGGTGGGATTGGCGGGCTGACCCTTGCCCTGACGCTGCATCAGATCGGGGTGAAGGCGGTGGTGTTTGAGGCGGTGCGCGAATTGCGCCCGCTGGGCGTGGGGATCAACCTGCAACCCAATGCTGTGCGCGAGCTTTTTGATCTGGGGATCGGGGCCGAGGCGTTGGACAAGGTGGGATTGCCGGCTTTGGAATGGGCCTTGGTCGGGCAGGGTGGTCAGGAGATTTACGCCGAGGCGCGGGGGCTTGAGGCGGGGTATCGCTGGCCACAATATGCGGCGCATCGCGGCAAGTTTCACATGCTGCTGGCGGATGAATTGCGATCGCGGGCCGGAGAGGGCGCGATTGTGACCGGGGCGCGGGTGACGGGCTATGAACAGGACGCGGATGGTGTCAGCGCGATTGTCGAGGGCGCCGATGGGGCCGTGCGGCGCGAGCGCGGCACGTTGTTGATCGGGGCGGATGGCATTCATTCGAATGTGCGTGCGCAGATGCATCCCGAACAACCGCCGATCCATTGGGGCGGTGCATTGATGTGGCGCGGCACGACGCGGGCCAAGCCGGTGCGCACGGGCTCGTCCTTTATCGGGTTGGGCACGCACCGCCAGCGGATGGTGATTTACCCGATCAGCCATGTGGGCGAGGACGGGCTGGCCGATATCAACTGGATCGCGGAGGTCACTTATGATGACCCGGATGAGCGCAAGACAGGGTGGTTTCGCGAGGCCGAGATCACGGATGTGTTGCCGCATTTCGAGGGGTGGAATTACGATTGGCTGAATGTGCCTGCGTTGATCCGCGGCGCGGGGGCCGTGTACGAGAACCCGATGATTGACCGCGACCCCGTGCCGACATGGGTCGAGGGGCGCGTGGCGCTGATGGGGGATGCGGCGCATGCGATGTATCCGACCGGGTCGAACGGGGCCAGTCAGGCGATTGTCGATGCGCGGGTGATCGGGGCCGAGATGCTGAAGCACGGTGTGGGCCAAGCGGCCTTGGCAGCGTTTGACGCAGCGCTTTGTGAGCCGGTGTCGGCGTTGATCCTGCGCAATCGCGGGGCGGGGCCGTTCGGGTTGCTCAACATGGTGGATGAGCGCTGTGGCGGGGTGTTTGAGCAGATTGACGATGTGGTTCCCGCCGAGGAACGGGCGGCGTTTATGGCAGGCTATAAGGCGGCGGCGGGGTTTGCGATTGAGAAGCTGAATGGCGCGGAGCGCACGATTGCGGAAGGTGCGCGGGTTTAGTGCATAAGCTGATCGGGATGTTGACGTGGCTGAGGCCGCCGGGCCAGCGCCTGGCCGTTCCGGCGGGCTGGTGCTTTGGCGAAGGCAGTTTGACCTACATAGCGCAGGATGTGTCGGCTAGATAAAGTGCCCGGCACCAGCGGTAGGAGCGCCCCCAAGGGCAAGCGCTGACCCAGTTCAGCGCGTTATCCGCGCCGTTTGATGAAATCCGCGACGAGAGACACGATCTGCGGGGCGAGCAGCGGGGTGATGATGTGGCCCATGCCTTTGATCGCCTGATACTCGCTTTCGGGGATATGGGCGGCGATTTCTTCGCCAAATTCGACCGGGATCAATGTGTCGTCGATCCCGTGGATCACGAGGCAGGGCGTGGTGACGCGGCCCAGCATCGGGCGGCGGTCGCCTGCGGCCATGGTGGCGAGGAGTTGGCGATTGACGCCTGCCGCGTCCGAGCTGCGCGCATGGGCGCGGCGGGCTTCGGCGCGGATGTCGGCTTCGGGCATGGGAAAGCCGGGAGAGCCGAAGGAGGCGTGACCGGCGACCCAGTTGTCTTGGGCCTGTTCCAGCGTTTCGGGATAGGTGAGCAGCCGGGGCAGGATCGTGGCGGCATGGGCGCGCTCGACCAAGGGGCGGCAGGCGGTCATGACGATGGTGTCCGTCAGCAGCCGGTCGGGGTGGTTGAGCGCAAGGATTTGCGCGATTGCACCGCCCATGGAGATGCCAAAGATATGCGCGCGCGCGACCTGTAACGCGTCCATCAGGCCAACCACGTCGCGGGCCATATCATCAAGCGTATAGGCGGGCGGGACGTCCTGTCCGGCTGTCACAAGGCGCGTGATTTCGTCCGCGTCGCCCGGCACGCCGGGGGCGGGGCAGCGAGACGAGAGGCCGATGTCGCGGTTATCAAAGGTGATGGTGCGAAAGCCCGCGCGCACGAAGCCTTGGATGAAATTCTCGGGCCAATGGATGCGTTGGGTGCCGAGCCCGCGAATGAGGATCAGGGCGGGGGCGTCTTGAGGACCGTGATCTTGGACGTCGAGGGTGATGCCGTTGGCGGTGATTTGCATTGTGTTTGCTTTCGCGGGAGTGATTTTAAGGGGGGCTGTCAGGGCACTGTCAGGGGCGGGCAGCAGCGTAAAGGCGCCTCATCCGCCGCCGGACGGTTCGGGGCATTCGCGGCAATGGGCCTGGCCAAAGAGGGGTAAAGGCTGCGCTGTCAAACACTGGCCGGTCACTCGGAAAGCTGTAGGCGTTTGATGGCAAAGCCGCGGGTTTCAAGCATGTGCAGCAGGCCGATTTTGCCCGGCAAATGCCCCGCGCCGACGGCAACGAAAACGGATTTTCCGGCGGTTTGCGTGTCGAGCAATTCGGCCCAACCGGTGTTGCGATCAGTCAGGAACATGCGTTCGAATTTGTCAAAATCGGCCTGCGCCGTCGGGCCGCCATGTTCAAGCATCAGCATCCGGCCAAACTCCCACAGCAAGGAGATGTTTTCGGCAAAATAGAGGTCGAGCAGGGTGGTTTGCAGGTCATCGGGGTCTTGGGGCAAGTCGAGCGACAGCTTGATCATAGCGATCTGTTCTTCGCGGGTGAAACCGTCGAGCAGTTTGACGACGGTGCTTGTGTCCTCAATCGAGCGGGTGTCGAGGCCGTCTGCGTCGAGCTGTGCGGCGAGGCGTTCGTCGATCCCGGCGATCCCTGACATTTGCTGGCGCAGGTCGCAAGGGCTGCTGCCGAGCATCATCGAGATGAAGATCGGTTTGAACTTGGCCGCCATGAAGGATGGAATGCCGCGTTCGGCCATAAGGGTGCGCAGGCGTTGCCAGTCGGCCTCGTCGAGCATTTCGGGGATGGTCGGGCCGGAGGTGATGAACATGAGCGTCGGGTCGGTTTGGCTCTGTTTTTCGAAGCGTTTCGTGTCGCGGTGCGACATTTCGAAATAGATCACATCAGCGGCGCGGGCATGGGGCAAAAGCGCGGAGACCTGCTCTTTGGTTTTGGCGTGAAAGAAGTGGTAGGTGCCGAAAATGGTGATCTTCGTATCGCCGCGCGTGGCCTGCCAGAACAGGCCGGTCGGATAGGGGGCCGCCGCCGCGCGGGCCTCGAGCGCGGCGCGTTTGTCGGGCGAAAGCGTTGGCATGAGATTGCTGCCGCCGCAGTCAAACGCATGGAGCGGCGCGGCAAGGAACAGGAACGCAACGGTGAGAAAACGGGAAAGCGGCATCTGTGGTCGGGCCTTTCGCGGGATAAATGTCGCGGCGAGCGTAGAGGGTTTGGCGGGCGAAGGGAAAGGGGTATTCCGCCCGGCTGCCCGCGCACTCTTCCGGCGTGGTGGCGCGAGGGTGAGGGGGGCGGCGGGTGCGCTGGGTTATGCTGGGTTATGGTGTCGCGAACTCGGCATAGATTTCCAGCACGTTGCCGTCGGGGTCACGAAAGAACAGGGTTCGGTGGGTGAAGCTGCCGAAGTTACGGTCTGCCGGGGGCGAGAGGACAGGGATGCCTTGGGTGTCGAGCATTTCGGCGCAGGCATCGACGGTGGCCGTGGGCACGCGGAACGCCAGTTGCAGCGCGGCGCTGCCATGCGGCAGGGGCGCGTCATCGGGCGTCAGCCCCGGTTTGGCCAGCGCCAGCGTGTTGGGGCCGATCCGGTATTCATGCCAGTTCGGCGAGAGGCTTCGCAGGTGTGAAAAGCCCATCACGGTTTCATAAAACGCACGCATTGCCTCCATGTCGCGGGTGAAGATGACGGTATAGTCAATCGCCGAGATTGCGGCAAAGGGCGAAGGGCTGGCGTGGTCAGTCGGGGGCATGGGGGCGGCTCCGGTTGGGGGAACAGTGGTGGCGCGGTCAGGCAGAGTTTAGGGCAGAGTTTAGGGCGTCTTGCCGGGTGATACAGCCCGTGGTGCGGCCTGTGCCGGTCTTTGGTCGAGGTTTCGCGGATGTTTCGGAAAAAACCACGGGCTTTGTGGTTGACTCATCGTTGCGTGGTTCATACCTATGCGCCGTTAGCACTCGAGACAAGTGAGTGCTAACGGCCTTGACCCGTGCTTTCAGGCGGGCAGGTCTAGGGAGAAACGACTGTCTCAAAGGAGTTGTAGAGATGGCATTTACACCGCTTCATGACCGTGTGGTTGTACGTCGCACGGAGAGCGAAGAGAAAACCGCAGGCGGGCTGATCATCCCCGACAGCGCCAAGGAAAAACCCGCGGAAGGTGTTATCGTGGCTGTTGGCGCAGGTGCGCGCGACGACGATGGCGACCGGATCGCAATGGATGTCAAAGAAGGCGACAAGATCCTCTTTGGCAAATGGTCGGGCACCGAGATCACCCTTGATGGTGAAGAGCTGCTGATCATGAAAGAATCCGACATCATGGGCATCATTGCCTGATTGTCGCCCCCGATAACAACGAGATTTAAGGAGCAAGCGCATGTCTGCTAAAGACGTAAAGTTTGACACCGATGCCCGCAACAAGATGCTCAAGGGTGTGAACATCCTTGCCGATGCGGTGAAAGTGACCCTGGGCCCGAAAGGCCGTAACGTGGTTCTGGATAAATCCTTTGGCGCGCCGCGCATCACCAAAGATGGTGTTTCGGTTGCCAAGGAAATCGAGCTTGAAGACAAGTTCGAGAACATGGGCGCGCAAATGGTGAAAGAAGTCGCCAGCCGCACCAATGACGAAGCCGGCGACGGCACCACCACCGCGACCGTTCTGGCCCAAGCCATCGTTAAAGAAGGCATGAAGGCTGTGGCCGCGGGCATGAACCCGATGGACCTCAAGCGCGGGATCGACCTTGCTACCACGAAAGTCGTGGAAGGCATCAAGGCCGCCGCACGTGACGTGAACGACAGCGCCGAAGTTGCGCAGGTCGGCACGATTTCCGCCAACGGCGAAGCCGAGATCGGCCAGCAAATCGCAGACGCGATGCAAAAGGTCGGCAACGAGGGTGTTATCACCGTCGAGGAAAACAAAGGTCTGGAAACAGAGACAACCGTTGTTGAAGGTATGCAGTTCGACCGCGGTTACCTGTCGCCTTACTTTGTGACCAACCCGGACAAGATGATTGCAGATCTTGAAGACTGCATGATCCTGCTGCACGAGAAGAAACTCTCGTCGCTGCAAGCCATGGTTCCGCTGCTTGAGTCGGTGATCCAGTCGCAAAAGCCGCTGCTGATCATTGCTGAAGACGTGGAAGGCGAAGCGCTAGCGACCCTCGTGGTCAACAAGCTGCGCGGTGGCCTGAAAATCGCAGCTGTTAAGGCTCCGGGTTTCGGCGACCGTCGTAAAGCCATGCTTCAGGACATCGCCATTCTGACCGGTGGTCAGGTGATTTCCGAAGACCTCGGCATGAAGCTGGAAAACGTGACCATGGATATGCTTGGCACCGCCAAGAAGATCCAGATCACCAAGGACGAGACCACCATCGTGGACGGTGCCGGTGAAAAAGCCGAGATCGAAGCACGCGTGGCGCAGATCCGCACCCAGATCGAAGAAACCACATCCGATTACGACCGTGAAAAACTGCAAGAGCGCGTGGCCAAGCTGGCCGGTGGTGTTGCTGTGATCCGTGTCGGTGGCATGACCGAAACCGAAGTGAAAGAGCGCAAAGACCGTGTTGATGACGCTCTGAACGCGACACGCGCTGCTGTTCAAGAAGGCGTTGTTGTTGGTGGTGGTGTTGCTCTGGTTCAGGCCGGTAAAGCGCTGAACGGTATGGAAGGCGCAAACGCTGACCAGACCAATGGTATCGCCATCGTGCGCAAGGCCATCGAAGCGCCGCTGCGTCAGATCGCAGAAAACGCAGGTGTTGACGGCGCGGTTGTTGCCGGCAAGATCCGCGAAAGCGACGACAAAGCGTTCGGGTTCAACGCACAGACCGAAGAATATGGCGACATGTTCAAATTCGGCGTGATTGACCCGGCCAAAGTGGTTCGCACCGCTCTGGAAGATGCGGCGTCGATTGCTGGTCTGCTGATCACCACCGAAGCCATGGTTGCCGACAAGCCTGCCAAAGAGGGCGCAGCCCCGGCCGGCGGCATGCCCGACATGGGCGGCATGGGCGGCATGATGTAAGTCGAATTCGCGCAAGCGAGTTCTGGCTTCCCGAAAGGCGGTTTTTCGTCAGAAAATCCTGCCGGACGGGTCACCGCAAAAGAAACAGGGGGGCGCTCCGCTTGGGGCGCCCTTTTTCGTTTGGTGCAGACATACACCGCACGGGACAAAGGGCGACGGCCCGGCGATTGAGTGAGGGGGGCGCAGGTTGGTCGCTATCCTCCGGTCAGGCGATGTACGGCTCTTTCCTTCCGAGCGAAACCGGTGTCTTCTGCGGCGCATGACAGATTTCATGCGAGAAATGCGACGGGGTGAAGAGGCCGAGGTTGAGCGATTGCTTAACGCGGCCTTTCCCAATGACAGCGAGGCGCGGCTGGTTCGGCTGTTGCGCAAACGTGGCGAGATGGCGGGCGAAAGCGTGGTGGCCGAGGATGGCCGCATCATCGGCTATGTCGCGTTGTCGTCGTTCAAAGCGCCGAAAGGGTGGCTTTGTCTTGCGCCCGTGGCGGTTGCGCCAGAGCAGCAGGGGCGCGGCATCGGACGGCGGATGTGCGGGATGCTGAGCGAGTGGGCGCGGCTGGCGGGGCAGCATATTGTCGTGCTGGGCGAGGTGGCGTTTTACGAGCGCGCGGGGTTTAGCCAGACGCGGGCGGCGCGGCTGAACTCGCCCTATTCGGTTGAACACACCCTGCTGGCGGGGCCGGGAACGGACGCACCGGAGCGTGAGCTGATCTATCCAACGGCGTTTTCTGAGCTTTGACGCACAGGTTGCGCGCGGGGATGTGAGGCGACAAGCGGGCGCGGGTTGCCTATCTTGGGTGGCAACAGCCAAAGGAAAGAGACATGGAAAAGTTGCAAGTGCAGGGCGTGCATCACATCACGCTGACCGGGGCGGACCGACAGACCAGCATTGATTTCTGGGAAGGTGTGTTGGGCATGCCATTCGTTTTTGAGCAACCCAATCTGGACAATCCGGGCGAAGGGCATTTGTATTTCGATCCCGGTGACGGGCGGATGATTACGGTTTTCACCGATGAAAGCCGGACGCCAGACAGTCGGCGCACCCCGACCGAACCGGGCTGTGTGCATCATCTGGCGTTCAGCGTGAGCCGGGTCACGTTCTTGCAGGCGGTTGAGCGGCTGGAGGCGCGCGGGATTGGGCATTCTGGCGTGAAGGATCGCGGCTTTATGGACTCGATCTATTTCAACACCCGATGGGATTGCTGATCGAGTTGGCGAACTACAAGTTTGAGCCGCCCGCCGGGTGCAGCCATGCGCAGGTTTTGATGGAGGCGCACAAGCTGCGCGAGGCGCGGGGCGACAAGGCGATTGCAGCGGTCCATCTGGCCGATGCGATTGAGCGGCTGGTGGCGGCGAGCCAAGCATCGTTGTCGGAAGATCGCGCGGCGAAAGACCCGTATTGAGCAAGATTGGTGCGTGAAAAATCGCACCCTACACAGGCGAGGCATAGCCGGATGAGGCTTTTTCTTTTGACGGCGCTGACCATGGTGGCGTTTGCCGCCAATTCGGTGCTGAACCGGTTGGCTTTGGAAGGGGGCGAGAGCGGCCCTGCGAGCTTTGCGGCCATAAGGTTGATCGCGGGGGCGGTGGTTTTGGTCGTGCTGGTGGTGCAGCGGCGGGGTGCTGTGCCGTGGCGCTGGCCCGGTTGGACGGGGCCTATGACGCTTGTGCTTTATGTGCTCGGGTTTTCCTTTGCCTATGTCAGCCTTGGGGCCGGGATCGGGGCGCTGATCCTGTTTGGGGGCGTGCAGGTGACAATGTTCGCCGGAGCTGTCACCGCGCGTGAAGTGATCCCGCTGTCGCGCTGGATCGGGGCGGGGGTGAGTTTTGCGGGGCTATGCGTGTTGATGTGGCCTGCTGGAGATGTGGCGGTGAGCCTGAGCGGGGCGGCGTTGATGTTGGCGGCGGCGCTTGGCTGGGGGGTGTATTCGCTTGTCGGGCGGGGGGCCGTGGACCCGCTTGTCACGACGGCGGGAAATTTTGTCTATGCGGCGCCGGTGGGCATTGTGGCGTGGTTGCTATTGCCCGATGGGATGACACTGGTCGGCGCGGCCTTGGCGATTGTATCGGGGGCGGTGACTTCGGGGCTTGGATATGCCTTGTGGTATGCGGTTTTGCCGGCATTGGGCGCGGCGCGCGCGGCGGTGGCGCAGTTGAGCGTGCCGGTGATCGCAGTCTTGGGCGGGGTGGTGTTTTTAAGCGAGGGTGTGAGCTGGCGTTTGGTGGTGGCGACTGTGCTGGTGCTGGGCGGGGTGGCGGTGTCGGTGGTGGACCGACGGCCGGGCGTAAGGCGCGGCTGAAGCGGGGCGAATGCCTGTTTCGGAGCGGTGCGTTGACGTGTGGTTGGCCGATTGCGCGTGTGCTTAGGGGGCTGCGACAGGCTCAATCGGGTCATAGCCAATGGCGTGATCCGGATCGAAGGCGATGTCGGGGAGGCTATCGGGTTTGAAGCGGATGTCGCCCAGTTCGGCGCGGGTGAACCAGCGGCGGCGGGTTACGACGCCTTCGGGGTCGCGCCAGTCGTCGGTGAGCGTGCCTGACAATAGGGTGCAGCGAAAGAACACCTCGACCTGATGAAAGCCGTCTGCCGGATTGTGGTATTCATTGACCAGCGCGGGGGCGCCGACCTGCACAATCAGGCCGGTTTCCTCATGCACTTCGCGGGCGAGGTTGTCTGGCAGGGAGCTGTGCGGTTCGGCGCCGCCGCCGGGGGCGCACCAGAGCTTTGTGTCAGCACCGGGGAAGGCGTTGACCAGCAGGAGCCGCTTTTCAACGACGATCAGCGCGCGGGTCGCGAGGCGGATAGGGCGGCGGCGGGTCATATCCCCCTTTCATAGGCAGGAGTTTCGGCCTATCTCAACCCTTATGCGGGTTTTGCTTTTTCTTTTGATGTTTCTGCCGTCGGTGGTGCGGGGCGAATGTGTGGTCCTGCTGCATGGGCTGGCGCGCACCGAGGCGTCGTTTCTGGTGCTGGGCGAGGTGTTGGAAAGCGAAGGGTATCAGGTGATCCGGCCGGGGTATCCATCAACCGAAGAGCCGATCCTGTCGTTGATCGTGAAGACCCTGCCGCGTGCGGTGGATCAATGTGGTGCGCAAAAGGTGAATTTTGTCACCCATTCGATGGGCGGCATTTTGATCCGCACATGGCTTAAGACCTATCAGCCGCCAAACCTTGGGCGGGTGGTGATGTTGGCACCGCCGAACCACGGGTCGGAGTTGGTTGACAAGCTGGGCGACTGGACGGTGTTTGGCTGGGTCAACGGCCCGGCGGGGATGCAGCTTGGGACGGGGCCGGACGCCTTGCCGCAGCATCTGGGGCCGGTGGCGTTTGAGCTGGGGGTGATCGCGGGGAACCGCTCGCTGAGCCCGGCGTATTCGGTGATTTTGAAGGGGCCGGATGATGGCAAGGTCTCGGTCGCGTCGACCAAGGTTGCGGGGATGAAAGACCATCTGGTGTTGCCGGTCACGCATACGTTTTTGATGAACAACCCGTTGGTGATTGCGCAGGTTCTGGAGTTTTTGAAACACGGGCGGTTCCGGCGCGGGCTGGATATGGGCGATGTGCTGTTGGGCGGGGGAGACGAGGAATGAGTTTGCAATTGTGCCTGACGGGGGCGGAGGTTTTGCGCCCTGCCGGGTTGGAAGACGGGCCGCTGAGTATTGCGGGGGGCATGATCGCGGCGGAGCGTTTCGGGCGCGAGGTTGACCTTGGTGGATATCGGCTTTTGCCGGGGATCGTGGACATTCACGGGGACGGCTTTGAGCGGCATCTGGCGCCACGCCGCGGGGCGATGAAGGACATGGCCGGTGGGCTGATCGCGACCGAGGCTGAGCTGGCGGCGAACGGGATCACCACCGCAATTCTGGCGCAGTTTTACAGCTGGGAGGGGGGCTTCGCGGGCCGGAGTTTGCCCGCTCGATGCTGGAGGCGTTGGATCGCGTGCGCGGGGAGGTTGTGACCGACTTGCAAACGCAGTTGCGTTTCGAGGTGCTGATGCTGGACGCTTATGAGGATTTCGCGGCCTTGGCAGAGCGGTTCGGCGTTGGTTATGTGGTGTTTAACGATCACGTCCCGCACGAGCGGTTGGAGGCGGGCAAACTGCCCAAGCGGCTGACCGGGACGGCGTTGAAATCGGGGCGCAGCCCGGAAGCGCTATTGAAACTGATGCAGGAGTTGCACGCGCGCCGGGATGAATTGCCCGAAGCGATTACGGCGCTGGCCGCGCGGTTTGCGGCGGCGGGTGTGCGGATGGGTAGCCATGATGACCGAAGCGCCGAGGAGCACGCCATGTGGCACGGGCGCGGCACCACGATTGCCGAATTCCCCGAGACGCTTGAGGCAGCCGAAGCGGCGCGGGCTGCGGGCGACGGGATCGTCATGGGCGCCCCCAATGTGATGCGCGGCGGCTCGCATAACGGCAATGTTCCGGCGCATGAATTGGTCGCGCTGGGCCTGTGCGATGCTTTGGCGTCGGATTACCACTACCCTTCATTGCGCCGCGCCGCGATGTTTCTGGTTGAGGCGGGGGTTTGCGATTTGAGCAGGGCTTGGGCGTTGGTGTCTTCAGGCCCGGCGCGCATGCTGGGGCTTGAGGATCGCGGAGTTTTAGAGCCGGGCAAGCGCGCGGATCTGTTGGTGGTCGAGGCCAAAAGCGGGCGGCTTGCGGCGACCATGAGTGGCGGGCGGTTCAGCTATCTCAGTGGCGATGTGGCGGAACGGTTTATGTAAGAGCCCTGTCAGAGCAAGACGCGCCCGCCCAATGCCCGCTCTTTAAGCGAAGCGCGGGGGGGATGGGTTTTGCATGAGTATTTGGGGCAAGATGAAAGTTGGAGGGCTTTGACGCTTTCGGGGGGGGGCTTTCTTGGCAAAGCTACGCAAGCCTCCGCAGGTCGCCGGTAATTGGCGACTGTCAGGGGGTGTCGGAGGGGTGGTTGACGCCGTCGTGCCAACCGAGCGGTTCCAGTGTGGCAGGGTTTACCCCTTCTAATGCGCCAAGGTTGACGCCGTATTCATTGGGATTGGAGCGGCGTTGATGATGGGTGTAGATGCCGCAGGTTTTGCAGAAATGGTGTTTCGCTGTGCCGGTGCCAAATGTGTAGAGCGACAGGTTTTCAGCGCCTTTTGTGATGGTCAGCCCGTCGAGTGGAACGGTAAGGGTGGCGGCGGCGCGGCGGCGGCAGAATGAGCAGTCGCAATGGCGCGCCTCACTTAAGGGCGCGGAGGGGGGCACGCGCAGTTCCACGGCGCCACAGTGGCAGGTGAGTTTCAGCGGCGTGCTCATTTGCGGCGGCGCACCAAGGGGATTTTGGAGGGGTCGTATGTTGCGTCGGGGTGCGGCGGGTGCATGTCGTTACGCTCCCAATAGGTTGACCCGCCACGGCGCAGGAAGAATGGCAGGGTCAGCACCAACCCGGCGATGAAGCCACCCGCGTGGGCCCAATAGGCCACGCCGCCGCTGTTGGCATCAGAGGTGAGCGCGCCGGAGAATTGCAAGACGAACCAGACCGCCAGCATGATCCAGGCCGGAATGGTGAAGATGCGAAAATAGATGACAATAATCAGCAGAATGTCGATTTTCGCCTTGGGGAAGAGCAATAGATAGCCGCCCATGACCCCGGCGATGGCGCCGGAGGCTCCAACGGTTGGAATGTCGGAATAAGGCTCTGCCAGCACATGGCCATATCCGGCGAGCAAGCCGCAGGCGACATAGAACAAAAGGAAGCCGATATGGCCCATCTCGTCTTCGAGGTTGTCGCCGAAAATCCACAGGAAGAGCATGTTGCCAGCGAGATGCATGATGCCGCCATGCAGAAACATCGAGGTGAGCAGTGTGGCGTAGCCGCTGCCCAGCGAAATCTCGCGTGGGACGATGCCCCATTCGTAGAACATGATGTTGAGCGCCATCGGTTCATTAAACAGCGCCGTATAATAGCTGATGAAGATCAGCACATTGAGGCCGATCAGCGCGTAGGTGACAAAGGGCGTGCGCCCGGACGGGTTATGATCGCGAATGGGAAACATGCTCGGCACGCTAGCCGCTTTCGCGGAATTGGGGAAGGTGGAAATAGGGCGGGTGCGCGCGGGCGATCAAGCCGAGTTTATTTGAGTGGCGCGCGGGATGCGGCATGATGCGTTATGGCACGGTTTGCGGACCTGTTGTGGGCGATGTTTTTGGGCGGCGCGGCTGTGTCGGGCGCGGCAGGGGCTGCAAGCTGTCCTGAGGCCAAGGACTCGTGAGGCCAAGGACTATGGTGTCGCGCTGGCGCGGTTGATCGAAGCGGTCAGGGAGGCGCCGGATGCGCAGCGGGCGCGTCAGACTACCAACGAGATGTGGGCGCTTAGTTGGACACCGAATGCTTGGCATCCGGGCGCTTGTAGCTGCGTGAGCGCGCGCGCCGCCAAGATTTTGTGACAGCGCGGAAGATCAGATAGAGCGACATGAAGACGGCCAAGAGGATTACGAAGCTTTTGAGCCAGCCGAGGATCATCCAATGCAGAGGCGCGCCGGCATCAATGCGCAGCGAGGCGATGATCGCCGCGAACATCGCAACGGTGATAATCTCGCCCATGTTCTGGCTGCGAAGGAACGGAAAGCGGCGCCAGAATTGCATGTCGGCGATCCGGTCTGCGGTAAAGACATAGAGCAGCCACAGGCCAATCAGCGCATAGCGCAGGTTGGGGCTGAAATCTTGGGGCTGATAGCCGGAAAGGAACAGCCCCGTCGCAACGATTGCCACGGGAATGAAGGCGATTCCGAGTGCGATAAGCATGCCGCGTTGGAAAGCTTGGCGGAGGCGGGAATGTGTATGAGGTGCTGCGTTGTCCATGGCTAAGGTTTTTAACCAAGAAATTGGCAGAAATTTGGCAAGATGGTCGCTTTGTAGGGCTTTACGCGAAAAATTCTGAAGCTATGGTCCGGGATGTTGCGGGCGTGATGGAATGGTAGACATACCAGACTTAAAATCTGTTGGGCCTTGTGCCCGTGTGGGTTCGAGTCCCACCGCCCGCACCACTTGTCCTTTTTAGCAGGTTTTTAGGCGTTCAGGCCGGTTTCTGCGGCTGTCTTTCGGCTTTTACGAGAGGCCGAGGAAGGCCAGTTGTGGGGCCAGTTGGCCTGCGCCCATGTCTGCGCCTGTTACAGTTGGCTTGTGCATGGCTGCGGCGCGCGCGACCAAGGGGGTTGCGGTGCTGTGGGTGACCACATCGCAGACGATTTCGGCGGCGGCGATGCTCGGCTCGTTAAAGGGGAGCGGATCGTCACCCGATTTGCCGAGCGTGGTGGCGTTGATCAGGATGTCCGCGTCAGAGCCGGTCGGCAGCAACGTCACATCAGGCCAATGGGTTTCAATCAGCGTGCGAACAAGGGTGGCGCGGGTCGGGTCAGTTTCGTCGAGAGCGATATGCGAAAGACCGAGGGTGCAAAGCGCATCGGCTATGGCCTGACCCGCGCCGCCGCCCGCACCGAGGATGCGGGCGGATTTGCCAGAGATTGTGCCGCCTTTGGCCAGAATGGCGGCGCATATTGCGGCGCCATCGGTCGCGTCTCCGGTAAGGGTGCCGTCCGGGTTGCGCCGGATGGTGTTGAGCGCGCCCAGTCGGGCGGCGCGGTCGGTGTGGTGATCGACGCCCGCAAAGGCGGCTTGCTTATGTGGGTATGTGATGGAGCATCCGGCAAAGCTGGGGCTTTGGCGCAAGAGATCCAGAAAGGCGGGGAGGCCATCGGGCGCAAGTTCGATCGGGTCCATTCGGGCGGCGATGCCATGGGCGGCGAAATGGGCGTTGAAGGCAGGGGGCGAGAACACCCCGGCCACGGGGGCGCCGATAATCGGGAAGAGAAGGGGGTGTCCGGCGCGGTCATGCCGGTTCGAGCACGCAGCCGATGGTTTTGGTTTTGGCGACGGTTTCTTCCCATTCGAGGGCGGGATCGGAGGCGGCGACAATGCCACCACCGACATGCAGGTAGATTTCGGACCCGGCAACACGGGCCGAGCGCAGGTTGACGTAGAGCGCGGTGCGCCCGTCAAGCGCGGTGGGGCCGAAATAGCCGGTGTAGAGCCCGCGGGTGTCGCCCTCTTCATCGAGGATGAAGGCGCGGGATTCCGGGCGGGGCATGCCACACACCGCCGAGGTGGGGTGCAGGCGGCGCAACAGCCCGGCGAGGGTTTCGGCGGGCAGAGCCGCGGCGGTAAATTCCGAGCGCAGGTGGCAGAGATTGGCGGCCTGCACGGTGGCGGCGGCGGTCTCGCGCAGGTTTGTGACCCCTTCGGCGGTAAAGGCTTCGCGGATGAAATCGGCAACAAGGGCTTGTTCGTGAACGATCTTGTCGTCCCAGTTGACGTCGGAGAGTGGCGTTCCCGAGGGGGGCCATTGCGTGCCGGCGAGGGCCATGGTTTCGACCCCTTGGGCGTCAGCGGTCAGCAGGATTTCCGGCGTGGCAACCAGCCAAGTGCTGGTGTCAGGCGCGCTGAACACTGTGATCATGGCGTGGGCATGTTCGCGGGCCAGTGCCTCGGACAGGGCGATGAGGTCATAGGCGTCGGGCAGGGGGCGGGGATCAATGCGCGAGAGCACGATTTTCTCACAGGCACCGGATTTGATCGTTGCAACGGCGCGTTTGACGCGGGCCTCATAGGCGGCGCGCGGCGTTGGGGCGGGGGCCGTGGCGCTGGCCGGTGCTTGGAGGGGGCGGCGCGTGGTGCCCCGCGCGATGGCGGCCTGAAGATCGGATTGCGGGGTTTCGGCGAAACCTGTGCCGTTCCGGAACCGGGTTTGCGTTGGTGTGATGAGCACATCGGCAGGGAAGTGCGACGCCTGATTGCCGTCTTCCGTGCGGAACGGCGCGGCGACGAAGCCGGGCAGGTCTGCGCCACCGAATACCGCCGTGGTTTGAGGCGGCGTGCAGGAGATAAGCGTTGTAAAGCCTGCCTCTCCCGGTTGGCGCCAGAAGGCATAGGCCAGATCATTGGCGGCGGCGAAGCAAAGCGAAGCGGTTTGGGCGGCTGTGAGTTTCATGGGCGGGAAAATGTCCTATTGCAGGCAGGCGGGCCAGAGAGAAGACTATGAAATTCGATAGCCTTTGCCTATGCGGTGAATGGCGGTGGCATTACCCCTCTTTGATAAGTTGGAATTCATCGGGGAAGCTGAGTTCGTCGATTGCCTGACGCACGCATTTCAATGCGGTGCGCACATCGGGATCGTTCTGTTGATTGGCGTGACAGTGAAACAGCACTGGTTGGCGCAGGGTTTCGGCGATCGGAATAACGCGATAGCCCGGAGAGTGGACCCCAAGGCCGGTGAGTTCGTCCTGAAGCGCGATGCCGAAGCCTTCGCGCATGAGGTGGGGCGCGGTTTCGGTGAAACGGGTTTCAATCGAGATGTTGGGCTGGAGGCCTGCGTCAAAGAAAATCTGGCGCACCAGTTTGCCGTGGGGCGTGTTGGGGTGGAAGAAAATCAGCCGCTCATCGGCGATGTCGTGAACAGAGACAGAGGGTTTCTCAGCGAGGGCGTGATCGTCAGGCACGACACAGACCATGCCGATGGACGAGATCCGGAAAGAGGCGATGCCGGGGTGATCCACCGGAAAGATGGTGACGGCGCAATTGCCCTCTGACAGCCAGAGGTAGTCACGGATTTGCTTCATCGACAGCGTGTCCATGCGCAATTTGGCTTCGGGGCGTTGGCGTGAGAACAGCGCGAGGCTTCGCGGGCCGAGTGCCTGGCTAACCGAGGGGGAGACGCCCATGCGAAAAGTGGAATGTTGACCGCGCACCACTTCGAGCACGGTTTCGGAGAGGCGTTCAAACGCGGACATGGTGGTGGTCGAGGCCTCGAACACCTGACGCGCAATGGTTGTGGGTTTGAGCCTTGCGCCTGTGCGATCAAACAGGGTGGTGTCGAGCACGTCTTCCAAGCGACGAATCGTATTGGTGACAGTGGGTTGCGCGATGCCGAGTTGGTTTGCAGCGGCGCTTATCGAGCCGTTGATCATCACGGCGCGGAACACTTCGAGTTGGCGAAAAGACAGCAAAGCAGGCCCTTTTGTTCAATTTATGCGGGTTAGGCGCGCGACAGGCGGCTCAATTTCACAGCTCGCTTATAGTCATAGGCTATGGTTTTAACGCAAGGAAGCTCTTTCATCGCGCTTGCAAGTGGTGCAGTGTTTCGCGGTGTATTGGCGCAGGTGCGCCGAAATATCGAAGAGACCCCCTTGATCCGGGGGTAAGGGAGGAAAAATGGGACTTTTCAAGATGACGCGCCGCGTCTGGCTGGCCAATATTGCGGCTGTGGCTGCGGGAATTATGAGCGTGGGCATGCCGAATGCGGCGGCTGCGGATGATGATGTGGTGCTGGGCGCGCTGCGCTTTACCAGCCACGGTGCCGGTTTCGTTGCTTTTGAGCGCGGCTATTTCAAGGAAGAAGGGTTGAACGTCACGTTCGAATTCTTCCAAGCCGCACAGCCGATTGCTGTGGCCACGGCCAGCGGCGACGTTGATTTCGGCGTGACCGGTGTGACCGGCGGGTTGATGAACCTGGCCGAGAAAAACGCGCTTCGCGTTGTGGGCGGCGTGCTGCACGAGACCAAGGGTTTTGACGGCATGATCGTTCTGGCGTCGAACAAGGCCTATGAGGCCGGTTTGACCTCGATCGACAATATTCCGGGTCATTCGGTGTCGATGACGCAAGTTGGCTCGACGTTCCACTATATGACCAGCCGGATCGCGGAAGCGAAAGGGTGGGACATGGGCGACATCAAATTGGTGCCGCTGCAAAAGGTTGGCGCGATGATTGCGGCGATCAAATCGGGCCAGACCGACGTGATGATCATGGTTCCGCATATCGCCAAGGCTTTGGCCAAGGGCGGTGCTGCGAAACAGATCGGCAAGCTGAACGATTATGTCGAATACCAGATTTCGACGATGATCACTTCGGTCGATAATATCGAGAACAACCCCGACATGGTGAAGCGGTTCATCAAAGCCTATGCGCGCGGGATTGCCGATATGAATGCGGGTCTTTTGAACCCCGATGCCGATCCAGCCGAAAAAGAGGCGCTGACCAAGATCCTGCACAAGTATGTTTACACGGATCGCCCTTATGAGAAGGCTGCGCCTTCGATTCAGGCTGGTGCCATGTTCCTGAACGAGGGTGCATCGCTGAACAAGACCGACGTTGCCAAGCAGATGAAGTGGTTCAAAGACACAGGTTTGGTCAAGACGGATCTGACCATTGACCAGCTGGTCAATGACAGCTTTGTCGAAACCAACTGAGACCTGAACGTTAGTCTGGAGCGACCTTTATGGACCTGAGAGTTGATGCCCTGTCGCATTGGTATGGCGAGCTGGAAGTTTTGCGCGATATCAATGTGAACATCCCGCAAGGCGAGATCGTCTGTGTGATCGGGCCGTCGGGCTGTGGCAAGTCGACCTTGCTCCGCCTGTTGGGCGGGTTGGAGCAGCCAACCAAGGGTCAGGTCATGCAAGTGGGAGAGCCGCCTGTCGGCTCTCTCACCCCCTGACATATGTGTTTCAGGATTTCGCGCTGCTGCCGTGGCGCAGTGTCGAAGACAATGTTTCGCTGGTGCTGGAACGGCACAAGTTGAGCAAGACCGAGAAAGAAGAGCGGATCGCCGATGTTCTGGCGCGCACGCGGCTGTCGGATTTCCGCAAGGCGGTGCCCAAGCAGCTTTCGGGTGGGATGAAGCAGCGGGTCGCGATTGCGCGGGCGCTGGCGGTGAACCCGGCTGTGTTGCTGATGGACGAGCCTCTGTCGGCGCTGGACAGTCAGACGCGCGAATTGCTGATGGATGATCTGATTGATCTGTGGACTCGCGAGCGGTTCACGTCGTGTTATATTACGCACAATCTGGCCGAGGCCGTGCGGCTGGGTCACAAGGTTGTGGTGTTGTCGCGCCGCCCCGGTGTGGTGCGCGAGATTGTTGAGATCGACATACCGCTGGCCGAGCGCAAGATGTCGGACCCCAAGATTGCCGAGATCCAGCAGAGCCTGTGGGACATGATGCGCGAAGAGGCGCAGAGCGCCGATCTTGAGCTGACCGAATAAAGACCCGTCTGCCCGCATGGGCGACCAAAACCAAGAATGAGGAGGCCGGATATGGCCGATGTGACGATGCACGCCAAAACGCCAGAGGCGCGCCCCGCGAGCGAGACCACCGAGCGTCCGGTTCATTTTCGCGGCGGCGGGTTCAAAACCGAGCCCCGCCGATTTATCGGGCTGTTTGTCTTTTTGGGCCTGCTGATTATCTGGGAGACCGGATCGCGGTTGGGGATTATCTCAGAGCTGGTATTGCCCGCGCCGAGCGAGGCGTTTGGCGCGTTCATGGATTTGGTCCGCTCGGGCAATTTGCAAAAGCATCTGAGCGCGTCGCTGCAGCGCTTGGTGATCGGGTTTTCCGCCGGGACCATTTTGGGGCTGATCGTGGGGACCGCGATTGGGCTGAATTCTATCGCGCGGGCGGGGATTGCGCCGCTGGTGTCGGCGATTTTTCCGATCCCGAAAATCGCGCTGTTGCCGCTGTTCATCATCTGGTTCGGCATTGGTGAGGGGTCAAAAGTGGCCACCATCCTGTTTGGCTGTTTCTTTCCCACGGTGATCGCCACCTATGGCGGGATTGATTCAGTTGATCGCACGTTGATCCGCATGGGCCAGAGCTTTGGCCTGTCGCGCTGGGAAATCGTGCGCAAGATTGTGTTGCCTGCGGCGCTGCCTGCGATCCTGTCGGGGATGCGGATTTCGGCGTCGATTGCGATTATCCTGTTGGTCGCGGCCGAGATGATCGGGGCGGAATATGGCATCGGGGCCTATGTGCTGTTGGCCGGGAACCTGATGTCGACGGACCAATTGATTGCCGGTGTGATGATCCTGTCTGTCATGGGCTTGATCGTGAGCTGGCTGATCTCGCGCGCGGAGCGTGCTTTCCTGAGCTGGAGAAACTAAATGCCACAGAATAACGAGACTTATGACGTCGTCATCGCTGGCGGCGGTGCCGGAGGTGTGGGCGCAGCGATTGGTGCGGCACAGGCGGGGGCGAAGGTGGCCTTGGTCGAGAAATACGGCTTCCTCGGGGGGGCGGCGACCAATGCTCAGGTGCTGGCCTATTGCGGGTTTTTCCATCAGGGCGACACGCCGGTGAAGGCGGTTGGCGGCGCGGGTGAGCAATTGCTTGATGAGATGCGCAAGCTGGGCGTGGAATGCGCGCCCTATCATTCACCGACGACGCATAACTGGATTGTGCTGCTTGACCCGGAGCGTTTGAAGGTGGCGTTGGACCGGTTGTTGGCGGCGCATGGGATTGACGTCATGTTGCATTCGCGGGTCGCGGCGGCGACGCGGACGGGGGATGCGGTTGAGCGGGTCACCGTGGCCGGCATGGACGGGCGGTTTCATATCACTGCGGGCGGCTATGTCGATGCGAGCGGTGACGCCAATCTGGCGTTGGTGGCCGGGGTGCCGATGCGGTTTGGCGACGGCGAAGGGCGCTTGCAAGCTTATACAATGCCGATGCGCGTGGGTGGTCTTGCGCCCGATACCAAGATCGAGCGCGCGCGGATGTGTGCGGCGGTAGAGCAGTTCAACGCGCAGAGTGAATTCAAGATCAACCGGACCGATGGTGGGATTTACACACGCGTCCCGTCATCGAGCGATTTCTGGTGGCTGGTCATCGACCGCGAGATGCCGGACTTGTCATGGCGCAGCTTTACGCGTGCCGAGCAGAGCGCACGCGAGATGGGGCTGCGCATGGTTGAGGTGTTGCGCGACAGCGTGCACGGGTTTGAGAGTGCTTGGCTGGCGCAGACCGGGCCACAGATCGGGGTGCGCGAGACGCGCCATCCGGCGGCGCGCTATGAGGTGCGCCATGCAGATGTGGTGGCCGGGCGGTTGCATGCCGATGGGGTGGCGCGGGCGGCTTGGCCGATCGAGCTTCATTCGGAAGCCGGGAAGCCAATTTATGAGCATGTCGGCGGCGCGGGGTATTACCACATCCCGCTTGATGCGTTGCGCGCGCAGGGGTTGGAGAACCTTTGGTATGCCGGACGGGTGATCGGGGCGGACCCGATGGCCTATGGCTCGACCCGGGTGATGGGCACGGCGTTTGCCAGTGGCGAGGCGGCGGGTGTTGGCGCGGCGTTGACGGCGAAAGCCGGGATCGCGCCGAGCGCGGACGCGGTGCGCGCGGTGTTGGAGGCGCATGGGGCGTTGATTTGACGTTGACGTAACACGCATGCGCGATGCAGCGGCCCCTAGGGCCGCCGCGCATCGCCGACCCGTCCCATGGGGCGGCGATTTGGTGAGGGAATGCGATGCCGTGAAGTCGCACGCATTTGGCGGGGATAAAGCGCGACTCGGCGACGTTGGGTCGCCGCCCCCGGGTCGGGGATGCGCGAGTCCACCGAGGCGGACCCGCGTAAGGTTACTCCGCTGGTTCGCGCAGGGTTTCTTCGGTTAACCGGCTGATGGCGTTTTCGATCATGCGCAGTCCTGCATCCTGCCCCAGAGACATGATGGATTCCGGGTGGAATTGCACCGCCGCCACCGGCAGGGATGTGTGTTCCAGCCCCATGACGATGCCATCGGCGGTCACGGCGTTGACGCGAAGGTCGGACGGCAGGCTGTCGCGCGTGGCGTAGAGCGAGTGGTACCGCCCGACGGTCACTTTCTCTCCCAAACCGGCAAAGATATGGCCGGGGTATTCGACGGTAAGCTGTGCCGGTTTGCCGTGCACCGGATCGTCGAGTTGGGCCAGCGATGCTCCGAAAAATTCGGCAATCGCTTGCAGCCCCAAGCAGACGCCGAAAATGGGCAGCCCGCGGTCAAGCGCGGCTTGGATGGTGTTGGAGCAATCGAAATCCTGCGGGCGACCGGGGCCGGGGGACATCATCACAAGGTCAGGTTTGAAGCTGTCGAACACCTCTGCCGCGACGGGGGTTCGGGTGGTGAGCACCTCGGCCCCGGTTTGCCGGACATAGTTGGCCAGCGTGTGCACGAAGCTGTCCTCGTGATCGACCAGAAGCACGCGTTTGTCGGTGCCGACCGGCACGCGCCAGCCGTCGCCGTTTCCGGCATTGGTGCGCACGTCGCCGCGAATGGCGGCGCGCATGGCCGAGGCTTTGAGTTCGGTTTCCGCCTCTTCATCATCGGGATCGGAGTCGTTGAGCAGAGTGGCTCCGGCGCGGACTTCGGCGACGCCGTTCTTGATGCGAATGGTGCGCAGGGTGAGGCCGGTGTTCATGTCGCCGTCAAAGCCCACGGCCCCAATCGCGCCGCCATACCAGAAGCGGGTCGATTTCTCGTGGTTTTCGATAAAGCGCATCGCCCAGAGTTTGGGCGCGCCCGTCACCGTCACGGCCCAAGCGTGAGAGAGGAAGGCGTCAAATGCGTCCATGCCTTCGCGCAGGCGGCCTTCGATGTGGTCAACCGTGTGGATCAGGCGCGAATACATCTCGATCTGGCGTCGCCCGATGAGGCGCACGGAGCCGGGATCGCAGACGCGCGATTTGTCGTTGCGGTCGACATCGGTGCACATGGTCAGCTCGCTCTCGTCCTTTTCGGAGTTGAGCAGCTTGAGAATCTGGGCGCTGTCTTCGATTGCGTCGGCGCCGCGGGCGATGGTGCCGGAGATAGGGCAGGTTTCGACCCGCCGACCCGTCACGCGCACGAACATTTCCGGGCTGGCCCCGACGAGGAATTCCTTGTCTCCGAGGTTCATGAGGAAGCCGAAGGGCGCGGGGTTGATGACTTTGAGCCGTCGGAAGATTGCGGCGGGGCTGTCCGCGCAGGGCTCGTAGAACACCTGACCCGGCACGACCTCGAACAGGTCGCCACGGCGGAAGCTATGTTTCGCGGCGCGGACGAGCTCGGCGTATTCGCCGGGGTTGTGATCGCCGCGCGTGACTTCGGCGTCCGAAAGCTCAAACGCATCGGGTGCGGTGCCGCGAGCGAGGCCTTCTGTCGAGAGATCGCCCTTGGAAAACTCGTAGGAGTAAGTATGGGCGCGGGTTGAATAGTGGTCGGTGACCAAGAGTTCGTCGATCAGGAACAAGACGAGGTCACGCTGATCCGCCGGGCGTTCGAGTTTGAGTTCGATCGGTTCGAATTGGAAGGCGAGGTCATAGCCGAAGGCGCCGTAAAGGCCGAGGTGGTGATCCTCGTCGCTTTTGAACAGGGCCATGATCGCGCGCAATACCGAAAAGACAGACGGCGCGCGGGAGCGTTCTTCCTCGTTATAAACGCGTTCAGGGGCGCGCAGGGTCAGGGAGATTTCGTCCGGGGCGACGGTGAGGCTGGCAATCTCGGGCAGGTCAGCAAGTGCGGGCTGGATGATCGACAAAAGCACCTGACCACGCGCGTTGAGCGCACGCAGGCGCATGTCGCGGCCCCGGCTCTGGATCATCAGGGGCGGCTCGGCGAAGCCGAACTCCCAGCGGTTATAGCGACCGGGGTATTCGTAATTCGAGCTGAACAGCGCGCCAAGGTGGCTGTCGAGCCGGTCGATCAGGGCTTCGGAAGAGGTTTTGAATTCGGCGTCGTGGACCTGTCGCGTGACGGTGACGCCACCATCGGTGACGAAAGTTTGGTTGATCATGATTTTGCTAACATCTCTCGGGAGGGGCTGTGAGGCCCGGGCATCGTGGAAAAGGGGCAGGCGACCCGGTCACGTAAGTGACGGGTTCAGTATGTTTGGCCTCGCCATCGATGAATCATCATGTGCTTTTCCAAAGTTCGAGCGCATCTATGGCGGCTTAGCCATAGTTTCCGGGGAGTGTTATGCGGTGCCATTCAGAGAATCGCAATGGTTTCATGCGCGTTTGTTAAATTTCGCTGATTGGGGGCGCATTCAATTCGGGACTTGAATGTTTCATAAAATGAAGTATATCGCGGTTCATTGCCTGAAGCGAGAGACCTTGTGATGTCTGAAACCGTTACCATCCGCGATGGAATTCCATCGGACCTCCCTGCGGAGCTGAGCGTTTTGCTGGGGGTTCACCTGCTCTATTGGACAATCAATGAGGTGTTCGAAGGGGCAAGCGCAGCGCCTGCTCTGTCCAAGAATGAGCGTAAAGTAATTGTTCACCTCGCTGTGCCACGTCGTATGGGCGAGCTGGCGGCGGATATGCAGGTTTTGCCATCGACGGTAACGTTGATCGCAGACGAATTGGAAGAAAAAGGCATGCTCCAACGCGAACGGGATCCACAGGATCGCCGCGCTTGGCAGCTTTGCCTGACGCGCAAGGGCATGGAGACGCGCCAAGAGACGTTGCGCGAAGCGACAGACGTTTTTCGAGAGGTCACGGGGCTTTCAAAAAGCGAAACCGAGATCGTTGCCGACCTTATGCAGAAGGTTGCAAAGAACATCCGGGCAGGTGGGCTGCCAGAAGGAGTGACAGCATGTTGATGACTTACCCGCGCGTTGTGGCGCTTGTTTCCGCGATTTTTTTGGCTTTTCCCGTCGGGGCGCAGGAGCTGTTGAAGCCTGTGAAGCTTATCGTGGCACAAAACGGTGGCACCGAGGTGACGCGCCAGTTTTACGGCTCGGTCGTGGCGCGCCAGACTGTTGATCTTGCGTTTCAGGTGGGGGGACAGTTGCAGAGCATTCCGGTGATCGAAGGGGTGACGGTCAAGCAGGGTGAGCTTGTGGCGCAGCTTGATCTTGAAAGCTTTGAGCTCGCTCTCAAACAGGCGAAATTGCAGAAAGAGCAGGCGGATCGGACTTTGGCGCGGTTGAAGCGGTTGTCCGGCTCGACCGTAAGTCAGGTGAGCATTGATGATGCGGCGACGGCGGCGGCGCTGGCCGATGTGGCGGTGAAGAACGCAGAGTTCGCGCTGAACCATGCCACGTTATACGCGCCGTTTGATGCATTGGTCGCGGCGCGCGATGTGGCGAATTACACGACGATCGCGGCGGGGACCCCGGTGGTGCGGTTGCACGACATGTCGGAAATTCGCATCGAGGTGGATATCCCGGAAGTGTTGTTCCTGCGGGCCGATGCCGCGCCGGATGTAGAGTTGCATGCCAAGTTTCCGTCCTCGGACAAGATTTTTCCGGCGCAATTGCGCGAGTTCAACGCCGAAACGTCGAAGGTTGGGCAATCATATCGCGTGACGTTGGGCATGACCCCGCCAAAGGGCGTGCGGATTTTGCCGGGCGCATCGGCCACGGTGATCGCAACGATCAAGGGGGAGCATAAGGACGCGATCCTTTTGCCCAAGACAGCCGTTTTCGTCGATGCGGCGGGCAAGCCGAGCGTCTTGGTCTTTGCACCGAAAGGCGCGAGCGAAGGCACCCTGAGCAAGCGCAATGTCACAGTGGCACAGGCGCCGGAGGGCGGCATTCTCGTTGTGTCGGGGCTTGAGCCGGGATTGGAGATCGTGGCCGCTGGTGGTGCGGCGCTTGAGGATGGGCAAAAGGTCCGCCGTTTTGCCGGTTTCGGAAACTGAGGGTGCGGCCATGAACATTGCAAAAGCTTCTATCGAAAAACCGCTGCTGACGTGGCTGGTCATTCTCGGCGCATTGCTGGGCGGTTTATGGGGGTTTTCGTCGCTTGGGCGGCTGGAGGACCCGGCGTTTACCATCAAACAGGTGGTGATTTCGACGCAATACCCGGGCGCGACCGCCGAGCAGGTGGCAACGGAGGTGAGCGAGCCGCTGGAATCCGCCATTCAAAAATTGGGCGAAGTCGAGCGCATTACCTCGGTCAACCAGCCGGGGTCGTCCTTGATCACGGTCGAGGTCTATTCGACGTTTGACGGGAGTGAACTTCCGCCGATCTGGACCAAGTTGCGCAACCGGGTATCAGACGCGGCGCGCAGCCTGCCCGAAGGAACGAGCGAGCCCTATGTGAACGACGCGTTCGGGGATGTGTTCGGGATATATTATGCGGTGACAGCCGAAGGATTTTCGGACGCAGAAAAACACCAGCTCGCCACGTTTTTGCGGCGCGAATTGCTGACCGTTGACGGGGTTGCGGATGTCGAGGTCAAGGGGCTGCCGGCCGAGGCGATCTTTGTTGAACCGGACATGTCTTTGGCGGTTAACCTTGGCCTGCCGCCGCAAGCCATCATCAGCGCGCTGGCGACGGCGGATTCGGTGGTTGCTGCGGGGTCTGTACGCGGGGCGGACGGGGTGCGGACCAACATTCAGGCGCCCAAGGGCACGGGCTCGGTCGAGGCGCTGGCGTCTTTGACCATCGGGGCGAGTGGAGAGGTCGTCAACCTGTTCGATATCGCCCGAGTTTACCGCGCGCGCCAAGAGGTGCCCGACCTGATGGTGCGGTTTAACGGCCATGACGCATTCACGCTGGGTGTTGCGGGGCTTTCGACCGAGAATATTGTCGAAGTGGGGCGCAGGGCCGATGCGCGGCTGGCCGAGTTGGACACCAAGATTCCGCATGGGGTCAAGCTGTCGCCGATTTACCAGCAGCACGTGGTGGTTGATGAAGCATCGAGCGCGTTCTTGGTAAACCTTGCCCTGTCGGTTGGCATCGTGGTGGTTGTTTTGGCGATCTTCATGGGCTGGCGTGCGGCGATTGTCGTGGGGGCAACGCTTTTGCTGACCGTGGTGGGCACGCTGTTCTTCATGGCGTTGTTTTCGATCGAGATGGAGCGGATTTCGCTGGGGGCGTTGATCATCGCGATGGGGATGTTGGTGGACAACGCCATCGTGGTGGCGGAGGGCATGCAGATTTCCATGCGCCGCGGCAAAGACAGCCGCAGTGCTGCGGATGATGCGGCGGCTAAGACGCAGATCCCCTTGCTAGGGGCGACGGTGATCGGGATCATGGCGTTTGCCGGGATCGGCCTGTCGCCGGATGCGACGGGCGAGTTCCTGTTTTCGCTGTTTGCGGTGATCGGCATTTCGCTGTTGTTGTCTTGGGTTCTGGCGCTGACCGTGACGCCGCTGTTGGGGCATTACCTGTTCAAGAGGGGCACGGCGGGCGAAGATGATGCCTATGGCGGATGGATGTTTCGCGCCTATGGCTGGTCATTGAAATGGGCGTTGAAGCTGCGGTGGCTGGTTGTTGTCGGGCTGATTGCCGTGACGGTGGTGTGTTTCGCGGGCTTTGGCCTGATGAAGCAATCGTTCTTTCCCGACAGCAACACGCCGATGTTCTTTGTGCATTACAAGCTGCCGCAAGGCACCGATATTCACACAACCTCGGATGATCTGCGCAAGATGGAAGCGTGGCTGGAGAAGCGCGAAGAGGTGCAATCCGTCGCGACATTTGTCGGGCAGGGGGCGTCGCGTTTCATGCTGACCTATTCAGCGGAAAAGGCGAACCCGAGCTATGGCCATCTGATTATTCAGACCGAGCGACTGGAGCAAATCCCGCCGCTGCGCGAGGAGCTGGAAGCCTGGGCGCGCGCGTCGTTCCCGCAGGGCGAGTTCCGCAGTAAGCGGCTTGCCTTTGGCCCCGGTGGCGGCGCGTCGATCCAGGTGCGTCTGTCCGGGCAGGGCCCGGATGTGCTGCGCCAGCTGTCCGAGAAGATACAGCAGACGTTGAAGGCGAGTTCCGACAACCTTGTCGACATCCGCACGGATTGGCGCGAGCAGGAGCTTGTCCTTGCGCCGGTCTATGCGACCGAGCGCGCGCAGACCGCCGGGATCAGCCGCGAGGATGTGGCGCAGGCGCTGCTACTGGCGACCGATGGTGTCACCGCGGGCGTGTTCCGCGAGGGCGAGCGGCAAATCCCGATCATTGCGCGTCTGTCCCGCGAAAAAGCGCTGGGATTGTCCGATCAGGTGGTGTTTTCCGCGACGAGCGGCAGCGTTCTTCCGATCGAACAGGTGACGGACGGGTTGGAGTATCGCGTGCAAAACACGCTGGTGCATCGTCGCGACCGGGTGCCGACCCTGACCATCGAGGCGGATATTCCAGCGGATATGACCGCGGCGCAGGTGCAGGCCGAGATTCAGGCTGCGGTCGAGGCGTTCGAGCTTCCGGTCGGGTATCAGATGGAATGGGGCGGCGAATACGAAAGCTCGAGCAAGGCGCAGGCCGCGCTGGGGGCGCAGATCCCGATTTCCGTGCTGATCATGGTGCTGATTTCGATCCTGTTGTTCAACGCGTTGCGCCAGCCGCTGATTATCTGGCTGTTGGTTCCGATGTCGGTGAACGGCGTGGTGATTGCCCTGTTGGCGTCGGATGTGGCGTTTTCCTTTACTGCGCTTTTGGGGCTGTTGTCGCTCTCGGGGATGCTGATCAAAAACGGGATCGTTCTGGTTGAGGAAATCGACCTTGTCCGCGCCGAGGGTGTCCCATTGAGGAAGGCGATTGTTGAGGCGTCGACCTCGCGGTTGCGGCCGGTGATGTTGGCGGCAGTGACGACGATCCTTGGCATGGCGCCTTTGTTGACGGATGCGTTTTTCGTGTCGATGGCGATCACCATCATGGGCGGCTTGGCTTTTGCGTCGATCCTGACGCTGGTGGCGGCGCCGGTGCTGTATGATCTGTTCTTCTCGCGCGAGGAGGCACGCCGCCTGCGCGAGGCGGGGGCAGCCGTGGCCAATTAAAGCGGCAAGCCCCGCGCGGGCGGGGCTTTTGCCTGATCCTTATGCTTTGCTTTGGTCGGGGCGCAGCGTGAGCGGCGCGCGTGAGCGGGTGTTCCCGGCGGTGGCGGTTTTGCCAAGCAGGGTCACGAGTTGCTTCTTTTCGTCATCATCAAGGCCGATGAGGATGTCGTCCTGAAGCGCGCGCACAGTCGGGCCGATATGATCCAGCAGCGCGTCGCCTTTCGGGGTGATCGCAAGGGCGCGCGCACGTCTGTCGGTTTTGGACTGTTGTCGCAGGATCAGAGATTTCGCCGCGAGGCGATCAACCACGCCGCCGATTGTGGCCTTGTCATAGGCGATTGCCCGCGCGAGGCTGGCTTGGTCGATGCCGGGGTTTTCGCGAATCATGGTGAGCGCGGCGAATTGCACCGGTGTGATCTCGGCCTCGATTTCGGCCATACGGTCGGCGAAAATTGCCACTGAAATCTGGTTGAGGCGGCGGATCAGGTGCCCGGCCATAGTATGGATTTCGCTCACGTTTTGCCTCCGGTTGTGGTTGGCAGAAGAATAGCGTTTGGTAAGCATGCTTGCAAATTTGACCGCGATAATAATGGTATGTATACATACTATGGGCTTGGCGGGTGAGAGCCGGCTCGGGTGGATGACATGGGAGAGGGTGACATGGGAGAAACGCTGGGCACATTGGAAGAGCTGCCGCAGGGGTATCGCGACGACATGGCAAGCGCGGGGGTCGCCCCGCTTTGGCCGATGATGCGCAATGTGTTGCCGCATGGCGCGCCGCAGCCGCAGACGATTGCAGGCTATTGGAACTATGATAAAATCCGCCCGCTTTTGCTTCGCGCAGGCGAGCTTACACCGCTAGAAAAGGCAGAGCGCAGGGTGCTGGTTTTAAGCGATCCGGGGCGCGGGGTGGGGGCGATGCAGGCGACCGCGTCGATTTACCTTGGGCTGCAATTGTTGCTGCCCGGCGAAACGGCCCCGGCCCATGTTCACACCCCGAGCGCCGTTCGGATTGTGGTGGAAGGCAAGGGGGCTTATACGGTCGTTGACGGTGAAAAGCTGCCTATGGAAGAGGGCGATCTGGTGCTGACGCCCGGCGGGGAATGGCACGATCATGGCCATGATGGCGATGAGCCGGTGATTTGGCTCGATGCGCTCGATCTGCCGCTGTTTTACTATCTTGAAGGCTCTTATGCGACCGAAGGTCCGCTTCAGGCGCAACGCAATCGGCCCGATGCGAGCGAGGTTGAGTATCTGAGCGCCGGGCTGGCTCCGACGCGGCGCAATGGGGGCGGCGTGCGGCGGTATCCGATGATGCGCTATCCTTGGGTGCGCACGGAGGCGGCGCTACGTGCGATGCTGGCCCATGGCGGGGATGAGATTGCCGAGCTCGACTATGTGAACCCCGAGACCGGAGCGGATATTTTGCCGACAATGGGGTTCACCGCGATGCTGCTGCCCGCAGGTTGTCGTCATGCGCCCGATCTGCGGTCGTCTTCGGCGGCTTTTCATGTGGTCCGCGGGCGCGGGCGTACAACGATCAATGGCGAGGTGTTTGAATGGGGTCCGAAAGACACATTCAGCGCGCCGGTGTTCGCAGAGATCACCCATGAGGCCAGCGATGAGGCCTTTTTGGTGCGGGTGCATGACCGCCCGCTGCAGGAGAAACTTGGATATTATGAGGAACGCGCACGATGACGAGCTATCTTTTTGACGCACCAGAGGTGTTTGCCATTCCGGTGAAGGGCGAAAGCGCGGACTATCCCGTGCGGCGGATTTTTTGCGTCGGGCGCAATTATGCCGCGCATGCCGCCGAAATGGGGGGTGAGGTGGACCGCGAAGCGCCGTGGTATTTCACCAAGTCGGCCTGCCACGGGGTGCTGAGCGGGGCGACGCGACCTTACCCGCCGGGAACGGAGAATTATCATCACGAGATGGAGCTGGCCTTTGCTATTGGCAGGCCGGTGTTTCGGGCGACGCCCGAAGAGGCGGAGGCGGCGATCTACGCGTATGGCTGTGCGCTGGATATGACGCGGCGGGATCGTCAGCAGGATGGCAAGGATAAGCGGCGTCCGTGGGATCTTGGCAAAGATGTGGAAGGGTCAGCGGTGTTTGGCGACATGAGCCGTGCGGAGGAGTTTGGCCCCGTTGGCGCACAACGCATTCATCTTGAGGTGAATGGCGAGAGCCGGCAGGATGCCACATTGGAGGAGCTTGTCTGGAGCTGTGAAGAGGTGGTGATGCACCTGTCAAAGTTCTACCACCTTGCCCCCGGTGATGTGGTGATGACAGGCACGCCCGCAGGTGTAGGGCCGGTGGTGGCCGGCGACAAGATTACCGGCGGTGTGGATGGGCTTGCGCCGATTTCTCTGAATATCGATCCGGCTGAATAAAGTGAACTGAGCTATCGACGGGAGCGGAATTTTTCAAAAATTCCGGGGCGGTTTCTTTGAAAGAAACCGCTTGCGTTGCGTTGCTTGGAGGCGTGAGTGGTCATGCTTGCGGGGTAGTGGGGTCGCACTAAGGTAAGTATGCTTATTATTATTGACAATAAGTAGTAAGTATAGCTATTAACCGTGCAGACCAGACTGAGAGGAGCGATCATGCAATATTACGTTGATGGATTTCGCGGCGGCGACCCGGATATCAAGCAAGCGGCAGAGAAGCGGCGCGAAAGCGCGCCGTGGCGCTCCTTGCCTGACACGGTGGATGTTCTGATCGCGGGATGTGGTCCGGCGGGGTTATGTCTTGCAGCGCAGATGGCGCAGTTCCCCGAGATCGAGACGATGATCGTTGAGCCCAAGCCCGGACCGATCGAGAAGGGGCAAGCAGACGGTGTGAACACACGCACGATGGAGATGTTTCAGGCCTTCGGCTTTGGTGAGACCGTTAAGCGCGAAGCCTATTGGGTGAACCAGACGGCGTTCTGGATGCCGGACCCGAAGGCGCCCAATCATATCCGCCGCATTGGGCGGGTGCAGGATGTGCCAGAAGACAGTTCCGAGATGCCCCATACCTTGCTCAACCAAGCGCGAGTTCATGAGCTTTTCCTCAACGTGATGAAAAACGCGCCGACGCGGCTTGAGCCGGATTATGGCTGGGCTGTTCGCGATGTGGTGGTGGACCCGGAGGCGGACAGCCACCCGGTGAGCGTGACGCTTGAAAACACCGGAGTGAATGCGGGCGATACCAAGGTTGTGCGGGCCAATTATGTGGTTGGGTGTGACGGGGCGCGCTCCAACGTGCGGCGCGCAATTGGTGGCAAATTGCACGGCGATGCGGCGCATCAGGCCTGGGGGGTGATGGATGTTCTGGCGAATACCGATTTCCCTGATATCCGGCAGAAATGTCTTGTTGCCTCTGCCAGCGAGGGCAATGTTTTGATCCTGCCGCGCGAGGGGGGCTATCTGTTTCGAATGTATGTCGAGCTTGACAAGCTGAGTGCGGAGGAACGGGTTGCGAGCAAGAATTTCACCGCTCAGCATATGATTGATGCGGCGAACCGGATCATGACCCCCTATGCTCTTGATGTGAAAGAGGTTGTTTGGTGGTCGGTTTACGAGATTGGTCATCGCATGACCGACCGGTTTGACGACGTGCCCGAGGGAGAGGACCGGAACCCGCGGGTTTTTACCGCAGGCGATGCGTGTCACACCCACAGCCCCAAGGCGGGACAGGGTATGAATGTGTCCATGCAAGACACCTTTAACCTTGGATGGAAACTGGCGCATGTGTTGCAGGGGCGGGCGGATGCATCGTTGCTGCGCAGCTATTCCAAGGAACGCTGGGCCGAAGCAAAGCGGCTGGTGGACACGGATCACGAATGGGCGCGGATCATGAGCGCACCGCCGGGTGAATCCGAGCTTGATGGATCGGATATGCCACGGTTTCAGAAGCAGTTTATCGAGAACCTAGAGTTCACCGGTGGCTTGGCCGTGTGTTACGAGCCGTCGGCTTTGACCGGCACCGGAGAGCATCAGGCGTTGGCCACCGGGCAAGAGGTTGGTCGGCGGTTTCATTCTGCGCCGGTGGTTCGGGTGGCCGATGCGATGCAAATGCAATTGGGGCATGTGGCCGAGGCGGACGGGCGCTGGCGGATCTATGCCTTTGCCGGAAGCGAGGATGCCAAGGGTGTGCACAAGCTCGCCGAGTGGCTTGAGGCTGATGCGGCGTCGCCCGTGGTTCGATTTACCCGCGCGGGCGAGGACATTGACAGTGTGATCGATTTTCGCGCCGTCTTTCAGGCTCCTTTTGACGAGGTTGAATTGGATGGGATGCCGTCGTTGCTTAAGCCCAAGAAAGGCCCATTGGGCTTGCAGGATCACGAGAAGGTTTTCGGTCTAGATCACAAGGGGTTGGGTGACATTTACGAAATGCGCGGGATTGATCGGGGCAAAGGGTGCATGATCGTGGTGCGCCCGGATCAATATATTTCGCAGGTTCTGCCGCTTGATGCCTATGGCGCGTTGGCGACGTTCTTTGAGGGTATTCTGACGCCGGTGGGATGAGAAGGATGCGGCGGGGGTGGTCTGGTTCGGGCGCTCCTGCCCTTCCGGTCCGTCCCGGCCTGCTCCTTTCGAAGCCGATAATTTGAGCCAGGAAAGAAGGCGACAAAGAATCCTTGTCAGGAAATAGATATGATCTATAACTATTATTGAAATGACTTAATTGGAGGGCCGCATCATGGCCAGCGATATTCTTTTGGTGGATGTGCAGGACGGGGTTGCCACCCTGACGATGAACCGCCCGGGCAAGCGCAATGCGATGTGCGACGAATTGCTGGAGGCGATTGATGCCTTCTTCTCGAACCCGCCCGAGGGGGTGAAGGCCGTGGTTTTGACCGGCACAGAAGGGCACTATTGTTCCGGGCTTGATTTGTCCGAGCATAAGAGCCGCGACGCGGAAGGCACGATGCGCCATTCGCGCGGCTGGCATGCGGTGATGGACAAGATCCAGTATGGCGGTCTGCCGGTGGTGAGCGCCATGTTCGGGGCGGTGATAGGCGGCGGGCTGGAGATTGCCACGTCGACCCATGTGCGGATCGCCGAGCCTTCGACCATTTTTCAGCTGCCCGAGGGGCGGCGCGGAATTTATGTCGGCGGCGGTGCGAGCGTGCGGGTCGGGCGCATTCTGGGCGCGGACCGGATGGTTGAGATGATGCTGACCGGACGCAAATACGGGGCTGAGGACGGCTTTACGCTGGGGCTTGCGCACTACAGCGTGGGCGAGGGGGAAGCGTTGCCGATGGCACAGGATCTGGCGCGCAAGATCGCCAAGAACGCGCCTTTGTCGAATTATGTAATGATCCATGCGCTGAGCCGGATCGAGGATATGGACAAGGCGGGCGGGCTGTTTACCGAGCCTATGTGCTGCGCTGACCCAGACCAGCCCGGATGCGGTTGAAGGGCTGGCGGCGTTCCTTGAAAAGCGGCCTCCGAGCTTTGGGGGTGAACCGTTGGCGGAACCGGTGAGCATTCAAACCCAAGTGGAAACGGTCAGCGATGCGCCGCTGCGCCAGTTCATCGGCTATCACATGAAACGGGCGATGGCGGTTTTACAGGCCGATCTGAACAAGGCGCTAAAGCCGTATGGGTTGCGGATGGTGACCTATTCGGCGCTGGCGATGATCGTAAAGAATGCAGGGTTAAGGCAGGCGCAGCTTGCCGATGCCTTGGCGATTGAACGACCCAATCTGGTGGTCATTCTGGACGAGTTGGAGACGGCCGGGCTGATTACGCGCGACAAGGTGCCGACGGATCGGCGGGCCTATGCGCTGAACCCGACGTTGAGGGGGCGGACCCTCTGTGAGGAGGCGACGGCGGCGAACCGGGCGGATGAGGCGCGGTTGCTTGGAGGATTGGACGAGGAGAAACGGGCGCAGGTGATCGAGGTGATGCGCCTGATCGAGCGGGCCGGAGGAGGACAGAAAGATGAAACGCACGACGCGGTTTGAGCCGCATGACACCGAACTGTTGCGCCGCGACGACGGCACGATGATTTATCGCAGCCGCAAGGCGATGAGCGACACGGTAGGGCGGACCGGGGATTGGCTCCATCGTTGGGCCAAGGACGCACCCGAGCGGGTGTTCATCGCCGAGCGCAGCGGCGCGGGTTGGCGCGAGGAGCGCTATGGTGCAGTGCTCGAGCAGGTGCGCGCGATTGCCGAGAGCCTGCTGGCACGGGGATTGAACAACGCCACGCCGATCTTGGTCATGTCGGGCAATGGGGTGGATCACGGGCTTTTGGCACTGGCGGCGCAGTATGCGGGCATTCCCACGGTGCCGGTGGCGGAGCAATATTCGCTGATCCATGGGGCGCATGGGCGCTTGCAGCACGCGATCGAGCTGGTCCGGCCCAAGATGGCCTATGTGGTGGATGCCGGGCAGTATGATGAGGCGCTGAACCTGCCGGATTTCGACGACATTGAAGTGGTTGCCTCGCGGGTTGCCGGACGAGCGGGGGTGACGCCGTTTAGCGAGCTTATGAAGGGCGATGCAAGTGTCGACGTTGACGCCGCCTTTGCCAAGGTGACGCCTGAGACGATGGTGAAGATTTTGCTGACCTCTGGCTCGACCTCGGCGCCGAAGGGGGTGATCACGACGCATAAGATGATGTGCGTGAATCAGGCGCAGATTCTTGACAGCCTGCCGCAATTGAATGACCGGGTGCAGCGCATCGTTGATTGGCTGCCTTGGAACCATGTCTTTGGCGGTTCGCATAACTTTAACATGATGCTGGCCAATGGCGGCGCGCTGTATATTGACGATGGCAAGCCGGTGAAGGGCCTGTTCGAACGGACGCTGGAAAACCTGTCGATGGTGACAGGGACGCTGAGCTTTAACGTGCCGGTTGGGTTTGGTTTGCTTATTAAAGCGCTGGAGGCGGATGCGGGCCTGAAGCAGCGGTTTTTTGAAGATCTCGATATGATCTTTTATGCTGGGGCATCGCTGCCGCAGGACATGTGGCAGGCGCTTGAAAACATGGCGCTTGAGGTGAAGGGCGAAGTGCCTTTGATGACCTCAAGCTGGGGTTTGACCGAGACGGCCCCGGCGGCGATGTTCCAACAGGAGCCAACCGATAGCGCGGGGCGGATTGGTGTGCCGATGAGCGGCATCGAGTTGAAGCTGATCCCGGATGAAGACCTACGCTGTGAAGTGCGGTTGCGCGGGCCGTCGATCATGCCGGGGTATTTCGAAAGCCCGGAAAAGACGGCGGATGCCTTTGATGAGGAAGGGTTTTTCATCACCGGCGATGCGATGAAATTCGTTGATCCGGAAAATCCGAACCGGGGCATGAAATTCGATGGCCGTATCTCGGAAGATTTCAAGCTGAACACCGGCACATGGGTGCGGGCTGCGCAACTGCGGCTTGATCTGTTGGCGCTGCTGTCGCCGATCGCGGCGGACCTTGTGGTAACGGGGGCCGATAAGGCGCAGATCGGTGTGATGATCTTTCCCAACATGGCCGAATTGGAGCGCGAAGGCTTTGCCAGTGATGCACTTGACGGGGCGCTGAGTGACAAGCTGTTGCTGGGCGAGGTGCATCGCCGGTTGGCGGAGCGGGCGCGCGAGGTGTCGGGCTCTTCGGTGCATGTGGGGCGGGCGATGGTGTTGGCCGAGCCGCCGAACATGGGCGAGGGAGAGATGACCGCCAAGGGGAACCTGAATTATCGCAAGGTTCTGGACCGGCGCAAGGCGCTGCTGGAGCGGCTTTATTCGGACAATGACCCGGCGGTGACAGTGGTTTGAAGCTGGCGAAACGTGCTCCGGACCCGATCCGGGGCCACGCCGAACAGGACAAGAGGCCCCGGAACGAGCCCGGGGCGTGAAGCAACTGGAGACGACAGATGGTAGACATTTCAAAGGTCCGCGCGATCGACATTCACACCCATGCAGAAGAACCGTGTGGGTGCCATGCAGATGACGGCTATGACGATCTGCAATCAACAATGGCGAGCTATTTTCGTGCGCCTTGGAAGCATCCGCCGACCGTGCCGCAAACCGCGCAGCATTACCGCGAGCAAAACATCGCGGCGGTGATTTTTCCCGTCGATGCAGAGCGCGAGACGGGCTATCGCCGTTACAAGAACGAAGAGGTTGCCGAGTTGGCCGCCGAGAACGACGATGTGCTTATTCCATTTGCCAGCATTGACCCGTGGAAAGGCAAGATGGGCGTGCGCGAGGCACGGCGCCTGATCAAGGATTTCGGCATCAAAGGGTTCAAGTTTCACCCGACGATGCAGGGCTTCTGGCCGAATGACCGTATGGCTTATCCGCTTTATGAGGCGATTGCCGAGGAGGGCGGTATTGCGCTGTTCCACACCGGGCAGACCGGGGTGGGTAGCGGTATGCCCGGCGGCAACGGGATGCGTTTGAAATACTCGAACCCCATGGTGATTGACGATGTGGCGGTGGACTTTCCCGAGATGAAAATCATCCTCGCGCACCCGTCTTTCCCTTGGCAGGAAGAGGCGCTTTCGGTGGCGCAGCACAAGCCCAATGTCTATATCGACCTCAGCGGTTGGAGCCCCAAGTATTTCCCCGATATCCTTGTGAAATACTGCAATTCCATCTTGAAGAAAAAGGTTCTGTTTGGCTCGGATTGGCCGATGATCACGCCGGAGCGTTGGTTGAGTGATTTCGAGAAAATCGGCATCAAGGATGAGCTTCGCGAGGGGATCATCAAGGGCAACGCGGCGAAGCTTTTGGGTTTTGAGTGATGAAGCCGTTCAAGGCGCCGCTCGACGACATTCTCTTTACGCTCAACCACGTGGCGGGCGCGCATGCGCTGTCCGAGTGGGACGCGGAGTTTGCGGGCGACATCGGGGCGCATTTTGCCGCCTTTGCGGAGGGCGAGATTGCGCCGCTGGATGAGCCGGGCGATCGGCAGGGTTGTGTCTTGGACGATGGACGCGTGCGGATGCCCGACGGGTTTTGCACGCTCTACAAGGCCTATGCTGAGCAGGGGTGGCCGGGGCTGACCGCGCCGGAGGAATTCGGCGGGCAGGGCATGGGCGCGATGATGCTGGCCATCGTGTCGGAAGTGTTCAGCGGGGCGAACCATTCGTTGCAGATGGTCACCGGGCTGGTGCCCGGCGCGATCCGGGTGTTGATGCGGTTCGGCACCGAGGAGCAGAAGGCGCGCCATATTCCGGGGCTGGCCAGTGGCGAGCTTTTGGCGACCATGTGCCTAACGGAGCCGGGCGCGGGATCGGACCTGTCCAAAGTGCGGTGCCGGGCCGAGCAGAGTGGTGACGGCTGGCGGATCACCGGCGAGAAGATCTTTATCTCGGGCGGCGATCAGGACATGTCGGACGGGATTTTCCATTTGGTGCTGGCGCGGACCTCGGACAATGGGGTTAAGGGGTTGTCTCTTTTTGCTGTGCGCGACGTGGTTGAGGGGGCGCGAAATGGCGTGAGCGTCACCCGGATCGAGGAAAAGATGGGGCTTCATGCCTCGCCCACCTGTCAATTGGCGTTTGATGCGGCCGAGGCCGAGTTGATCGGCAAGGAGGGGCAGGGTCTTTTGGCGATGTTTACCATGATGAACCACGCGCGATCAGACGTGGCGTTGCAGGGCGTGGCCCATGCGGCGCGGGCCTATGACGTGGCGCGGGCATACGCAGAAGAGCGGGTGCAGGGGCGCAAACCCGATGGCAGCGCCGCGGTTCTGGCGGATCATGCGGATGTGGCGCGGATGCTCGACGAGATTGACATGCTGGCGCTGGGGGGACGGGCGATTGCGCATCTGGCCTTTGTCACGATGGAGCGGGGCGACGCGCCTGCGTTGGTTGAGTTCCTGACGCCGGTGGCCAAGTATTATTGCACCGAGGCCGGGATGCGGGCGGCGGAATTGGGCGTGCAGGTGTTAGGCGGGTATGGCTATCTTAGCGAATACAGGCTTGAGCAGACCTATCGCGATGCGCGGATCACGGCGATTTACGAAGGGGCCAATGGCATTCACGCACGCACGCTGGCGACGCGGTTGCTGAAGGGTGCCGAGGCGGAGGCTTTTGAAGAGTTCTTGCGGGCCGAGGCAGAGCGGTTTGGCGGTGGTGTCTCGGCGGTGTTGAGCCAATGGCAGGAGGCGCGAGACCTGCTGCGCGGAGCGCGCGACGCGAGCGTGTTGGCCGATGATTTCATGCAGGTGACGGCGATGGCTTTGCTCACGGCGCTTTGGGCGCGCATGGAAAGCGCGGCAGAACAGCACCCCGAACCGGCGCGCATCACGCGGGTGGCGGCGCGCGCGGGGCGCTGGGTGCGCGCGTTCGCGCCCGGCTATCTTGTGCGGATGGGTGAGGAGGCGGCCTGATCCGCGATCAGGCGGTGCGTTTCAGCGACGCCGTAAGGTTGGATAAGGCAAAGATCACAGCGGCGAGGCAGACCATGGTTGGACCTGCTTCGGTTTCAAACCAGATGGCGAGTTGCAGGCCGCCCAAGGCCGAGAGGACCGCAATGCCGGTGGCGATCACCGTCATACGCTCGGGCGTGGTGGCATAGGGGCGGGCGGCGGCGGCCGGGATGATGAGCATCGCGCCGATCAGCAACACGCCGACCACTTTGATCGCGACAGCCACCACAAGGGCGAGCGCCAGCGTGAGGATCAGCTCTTCGCGTTTGGGGTTGATGCCAGAGGCATAGGCCAGATCGGTGTTGAGCGTTGTGGTCAGAAGCGCCGACCAGCGCCAGATCAGCAGCGAGAGGATCAGCGCCGCGCCGCCCCAGATAATGGCGAGATCCCAGCGTGACACGGCGAGGATTTCACCAAAGAGATAGGCTGCGAGATCTAGCCGCACGCCTTGCAAAAACCCGACGGCCACAAGCCCGAAGGCCAGCGCGGAATGGGCAATGACGCCAAGCAGCGTGTCCATCGTGTGGCCGCGTCCGGAGAGCGACCAGACGGTCACGGCGACGATCAGCGACACCGCCAGAACCGCAGAGAACACCGGCAGGCCAAAGGCCAGCGACAGCGCCACGCCGAGGATCGCAGCGTGGGCGGTGGCATCGCCGAAATAGGCCATGCGGCGCCAGACGACGAAGCTGCCCAAAGGCGCGGCGGCAAAGGCGACGCCAACGCCGGCGAGCGCGGCACGGATCAGAAAGTCGTCGAGGAAGCTCATTGTGCGGACTCGTTGTGGTCTTGGTCGTGCTCGTGCGAATGATCGTGATGATGGCCGTTCGCATGATCATGGTGGTGGTCGTGGTCATGTTCGTGCCGGTAAAGCGCCAGAGCGCCTTGGGTGCCGGTGCCAAAGAGCGCCCGGTATTCCGGGGCGGAGGCGACATGTTCGGGCGCGCCATGACAGCAAACATGACCGTTGAGACAGATCACCCGGTCCGACGCGGCCATGACCACATGCAGCTCGTGGCTGACCATGAGAACGGCGCAGCCGAGGTCATCGCGCAGCCGGGCGATGGTTTCATAAAACGAGGCCGAGCCGGGTTGATCGAGGCCCTGGGTCGCTTCGTCAAGGATGAGCAATTGCGGATCACAGAGCAACGCACGGGCGAGGAGAACGCGTTGGAATTGGCCCCCGAAAGGCGGGTCATCTGGCGATCTCCCAGCGTTTCGGCCCCGGCGCGGGTAAGTGCGGTGGCGGCGTCTGCGTCGCTGACCCTGTTCGGCAGGCTGAGGAAGCGGCGCACCGTGAGCGGCAGGCTCGGGTCGATATGCAGCTTTTGCGGCACATAGCCGACACGCAAGCCGGGCTGTCGCGTGAGGGTGCCGGAGGTCGGAGTGATCGCCCCGATCAGGGTGCGCAAAAGCGTGGATTTGCCCGACCCGTTGGGGCCAACGATGGTGACAATCTCTCCGGGGTCTAGGGCGATGTCGACGCTATTCAGCACTGTGTTCCCGGCGAGGGACACGTTGCAATTCGCCAGCGAAATAAGGCTCATTCGGGCGTGTCCTGACATTTCGGGCAAAGGCCTTCGGCTTCGACCACGGCACGTTCGATTGTGAAGCCGCTCTCTTTGGCGGCGCGGCCAAGGTCGCCTTTGGTCGGGTCGGCATAGGTTTCGGCCACGGTCGAGCATTCGCGGCAGATCAGGAAAGCGGGCGCGTGGTTCTGGCCCATATGACCGCAGGCGGTGAAGGCGTTGAGGCGTTCGATCTTGTGCGCGAAACCGTGGCTGACCAGAAAATCAAGCGCACGGTAGGCGATGGGGGGCTGCGCGCCGAGCCCTTCTTCGCGCAGGCGATCAAGGATCTCATAAGCGCCAAGGGCGCGATGATCTTCGAGCAGGATTTCCAGAACGCGGCGGCGTTGCGGGGTGAATTTCAACCCTTCGCGCGCGCAATATTCAACGGCGGCGCCGACGCCTTTGTCGATGCAATGGGCGTGGTCATGCGTGGTAAAGCCCTTGGATGTCATGCCGTCGGATCCTGCCAGCGTTGCGGTAAATTCGGCTCTTGATATGTTATCGTATCACATATATCAAGCCGCAGATTGTTACAACATAACAGGTGCACGATGCGACGGATGAAAGCGGGAATTTGGGCGAGTGTTGTTTGGGCCGGTGCGGCCGGTATGGCGATGGCAGACGTGCCGAACGTGGCGACGGATATACCGCCCGTACATTCGCTGGCGGCGCGTGTGATGGCCGGTGTTGGCACGCCCGACCTTGTGGTGCGCCCCGGTGCATCGCCGCATGGCTATGCGCTTCGGGTGTCTGAAGCAAAGGCGCTTGATCGAGCGAATTTGGTCTTTTTCGTTAGCGACGGGTTAACGCCGTGGTTGGAAGAAATGGTTGAACCGCTTGCCACCAAGGCGAAGGTCATCGAACTGCAGACTATACCCAATACCTTAACATTTCCTTTTAGGGAGAGTGCGGTCTTTGCTCCGCATGGCGATGACAAGCACGAGGGCCATGACCACGGCGATCACAAGCACGAGGGTCACGACCACGGTGATGACAAGCATGAGGGCCATGACCACGGCGATGACAAGCATGAGGGTCACGACCATGGCGATGACAAGCACGAGGGCCGCGACCACGGTGATAACAAACACGAAGGTCACGACAAACATGCCGAGGGCGGCGACGGCCATGACGGGCATGACCACCACGGGCACGACCATTCGGGCGCGGACCCGCATAGCTGGCTTGACCCGGCCAATGGTAAGGTTTGGATGGCAGCCATGGCCGAAGAGCTGGCCAAGCTGGACCCGGATAATGCCGACGCCTATCGCAAGAATGCCAAGGATGGCATTGCCGAGATCGACGCCGCCATTGCAAAGGCCACTGAAATCCTTGCCCCTGTAAAGGACGCAAAGTTCGTCACGTTCCACGATGCCTATCAGTATTATGAGCGCCGCTTTGGGCTTCGCAATATCGGGTCGATTTCGATGAGCGATGCGCGCAAGCCGGGGCCGGGGCGGGTGAAAGAGATCCGCGATGCCGTTCGCGCCCAAGGTGTGGCCTGTGTCTTTTCCGAGCCGCAATTCAACGCCGGGTTGGTTAACACCGTGTTTGAGGGCAGCAGCGCCAAAACCGGCTTGCTTGACCCGCTTGGGGTAGAGCTGGAACAGGGGGCGGCGCTTTACCCGGCGCTGGTCGTGGCGCTGGCGCAGGAAATGGCGACCTGTATGTCGCCCGAGTGACGCATTTGGCATTGACCCTCGCCTGACAAGCGCCGTTGATGGGCGCAGTCAAGCGAGGGAGCCACCAGATGCCGATTGAGAACGCCGCTTTTTCCCAAAGCGAATATGACCGCCGTATCGCCAAGACCCGCGCCGCGATGGCGCGGGCGGGTGTTGAAGTTTTATTTGTCACCGACCCGTCGAATATGGCGTGGCTGACCGGCTATGATGGCTGGTCTTTTTACGTGCATCAGGGGGTGATCCTAGGGCCGGAGGGTGCGCCCGTCTGGTGGGGGCGCAGCATGGACGGGCGCGGTGCGCGGCGCACGGTCTGGATGGATGATGCGCAGGTCATGCCCTATGGCGACGCTTATGTGCAATCGACCGAGCGCCACCCGATGCAGCATCTGGGCCAGCTTTTACAGGAGCTTGGCCATGGCTCTGCGCGGATCGGGGTCGAGCTTGAGAACTACTATTATTCGGCCAAGGCGCATTTGAGTTTGGTCGAGTCCTTGCCGGGGGCAGAGATTGTGGATGCCACGGCTTTGGTCAACTGGCAGCGCAATATCAAATCGGGTGAAGAGCTTGATTTCATGCGCCGTGCCGCGCGGATTTCCGAGAAGGTGATCACCCTTGCGATTGAACGAGCCGAGCCGGGCAAGCGCAAAAACGAGCTGGTGGGCGATATTTTGCAGGCCGGTGTCTATGGCGTGGGCGAGGATTGGGGGGATTACCCCGCGATCCTGCCGCTGACCCCGTCAGGGGCGGATGCAAGCGCGCCGCATCTTACGTGGGACGGGGCCGAAATGCGCGCGGGCGAGGCGACGTTTTTCGAGCTGTCCGGGTGTTACCGGCGCTATCACGCGCCGCTGTGCCGGACCGTGCATCTGGGCAAGCCGCCGCAGGTGATGCTGGACGTGGCGGAGGTGCTGAGCGAGGGGCTGGAAGCCGGGCTTGAGGCGGCGCGGGCGGGCAACAGGGCCTGTGATATTGCCAACGCTTTGGGCGGGGTTCTGGAGCGTGCGGGGATCGAGCGCGGGGCGCGTTGTGGCTATCCCATTGGCCTCAGCTATCCGCCGGATTGGGGCGAGCGGACGGTGTCGTTGCGCGAGGTGGACGAGACCGTGTTGGAGCCGGGAATGACGTTTCATTTCATGCCGGGGCTGTGGATGGACGACTGGGGCCTTGAGACAACCGAGAGCATTCTGATCCGCGAAGAGGGTCCGGCGGAGACGTTCTGTGACATCGAAAGAAAGCTGTTTGTGAAGCCATGAGCGCGGCGGTGGAACCGGCGGCGGGAACGCCGTTGATCTGGCGTTTGGCGCCTGCGATTTTTGTGGTGTTCTGGGCCGGGGGATACAGCTTTGCCAAGCTGGGCTTGCCCTATGTCGAGCCGTTCACGATGCTGGTTCTGCGCTATGGGTTTTCGGTTGTGATCCTTGGTGGATTGCTGGCGTTTATGCGGGTGGCGTGGCCGAAGGGCGCGGCGCATTGGGGCGCACTCGCGCTGACCGGGTTTTTGATCCAGAGCGTGTATTTCGGCCTGAGTTATATGGCGTTCAAGGCCGGGGTGAATGCGGGCACATTGGCGATTTTCATGGCGCTTCAGCCGCTGTTGGTGGCGGGGGCGGGGGTATGGATGTGGCCCGAAAACCGGGGCACGGGCGCGCTTTGGCTGGGGCTTGTTCTGGGCTTTGGCGGCGTGGTTCTGGTGATTGTGTCGGGTGATACGCTGGGGGCGAGCCCATGGGTGGCGTTGATGTTCGCGGCGGGGGCGTTGTTGGGCATCACCAGCGCGACGCTGTTTGAAAAACGCCACGGGTTTCGCACGCATCCGTTGGTCGGGGCGTTGGTGCAATATGTCGTGGGGTTTGGCACGCTGTTGCCGGTGGCGTTGCTGTTCGAGACGCAGGTGATCGAATGGCACCCCAAGCTGGTTATCTCGCTGGCCTATCTGGTGGTTGGCAACTCGTTGATTTCCGTTACGCTTTTTGTTGGCTTGGTGCAGCGAGGGAACGCGACACGGATTTCGGCGCTGCTCTATCTGGTGCCGCCTTTGGCGTTGCTGATCGCTTGGGTGTTGCTGGGCGAGACGCTTGCGCCGTTGGCGTTTGTTGGATTTGTGATCTCGGTCGTTGGGGTGTTCATGGTGAACCGGGCGACGGGGTAGACCGGGCTAGAACGGGCTAGTCTGGCATGTCGTCTTCGATGTAGGTGCGGATGTTTTCCTCAAAACTGGTATCGGCGGAGAGGCCGAGGCGGAGGGCCTTTTCGGGGCGGAAGTCATAGCGCCAGCCATTGACGATTTTCTCAATCTCGGGCTGGGAGGTCCAGGTGATATGCTTGGCCGCGTCGGGGCCAGCGACCGTGGTGAGGGCGGCGATCATCTGGGCGATGGTCGAGGTGCGTCCGGGCATGATCATACAGCGGTTTTGGCCAAGATCAGCCGCCGGGATTTCGGCGCCGATCACGAGATTTTCCACGCATTTACGGGGGGATAGGTAATAATGCGGGAAGTCCTGATCCACCGGGCAATTGGCGGGGATACCGGCGAGAGGCTCGCGGATGATCGAGGACATGAAGGAGGAGGCGGCGAGGTTCGGCTTGCCCGGACGGACCGAGATTGTGGGCAGTCGGAAGCCGCGGCCATCGACAAAACCACGGCGGGAATAATCGTTGAGCAGCGCCTCTCCGATGGCCTTTTGCGTGCCGTAAGAGGTTTGCGGATTGAGGAAGGTGGCATCGGTGATCGGATTGGGACCTCGCCGCCATAAGCCGCGATGGAGGACGAGAAAACCACTGTCGGCGCGGTGCCGAGGGCGCGGCAGCGTTCAAGCACGTTGAGGACGCCCATCATGTTGATATTCAAGCCAGTTTCAAACTCGGCCTCGCAATGTGAAGAGAGCGCGGCGGCAAGGAGATAGATCACATCGGTCTGTTCGGTGATGCAGGTGGCAAGTGACGCGGGGTCGGTGATGTCGCAATGCCGGGTGGTGATCGGCGCGGCGGGGGGAAAGGGCGGAGCGGCGAGATCGGCGCAGGTGATTGCGGTGATGTCGCGCCCCATAAGATGGCCGCGATTGGCCAGTGATTGTGCGAGTTTGAAGCCGATCAGGCCGCTGCCGCCGATGATGAGAATGTTCATGTTGTCCTCTCCCTGTTGGGGGGAGTTTTTCACCCCGAAGGCGTGGTGGCAAGCGCGGGCTTGGCGTGGTTAACTAGGCACAGCGACGGAGAGGCGAGCATGACGAAGAGCATTATTATCACGGGCGCAGGTCGGGGCATTGGCAAGGCCTGTGCGGAGGTGTTTTTAGAGGCGGGGTGGCGCGTTGGATTGGTGGGGCGCAACCTTGCGGCTCTTGAAGCGGTGGCGGCGGGAAACCCGGCGGCGCTGGTGATGCAATGCGACGTGTCCGACGCGAAGGGCGTAACGCAAGCCTTTGAAGATGCTGCAAAAAGCTGGAGTGGATTGGGCGCGATTTTCAACAATGCGGGGGTTGCGCTCCTGTCCAAAACCATCGACGAGATCGACGTTGAGGCGTGGCGCGAGGTGATTGATGTGAACCTGACGGGCAGTTTCATTTGCGCGCAGGCGGCGTTTCGGATCATGCGGGATCAGGCCCGCAGGGCGGGCGGATCATCAACAACGGGTCGGTGTCGGCACATGCGCCGCGCTGGGGTTCGGCGGCGTATACGGCCTCGAAACATGCGATCACTGGCTTGACCAAATCCATATCGCTGGACGGGCGGCCATTCAACATTGCCTGCGGGCAGATCGACATCGGTAACGCCCTGACCGATATGGTGGAAAAGATGACCCAAGGTGTGCCGCAGGCGGATGGGACGTTGCAGGTGGAGCCGGTGCTGGATGTGCGCCATGTGGCGGAGTCGGTGTTGCATATGGCAGAGCTGCCATTGGCGGCCAATGTTCAGTTTATGACCGTTATGGCGACAAATATGCCTTTTGTTGGAAGAGGTTAGCATATTTCCTGTGAAATTTCGTTAAACCTGCGTCCGAAAGGGTTAACGCGAATTTTGGCGGCGAAAGAGGGGGTGACTCCCGGCTGACATCCGGCTGACTCCCGGCTGCCGGGGGATTGGCAGGGGTTAACGCGCGTTAAGGTTAATGGGGCGTGCGGTGGCGGTGGGGCACCATCAGGGCGAGCGCGAGGAGCAACAGCACAGCGGCGGCGACGAAGGTGAGCCGCATCCCATTGGCGATTGCCATTGGCGTGGCGGTTTCGAGTGCGTCGGTGCCGGTGCCAAAGGCAAACACGACACCCATCACAGTGGCCCCGGCGAACAGGCCGAGATTGCGCGACAGAGCGAGGAGGCCGGAAGCGGTGGCGCGTTGATCCGCAGGGGCATGTGACAGGGTGGCGGTGTTGTTGGCGGCCTGAAACAGCTGATAACCGGGGGTCAGGACCGCGATGGCGGCGATATAGCCGATAACGCCAAAAGCAGGGCCAAGCAGCGCCAGAGAGAGCGCCCCGGTGATCAGCGCGAGCAGGCCGATAAGCACCACCCGCTGCGGGCCGAGCGCATCGACCATCCTTCCAGACGGGACGCCGGAGAGGATGGACAAAACCGGACCGACCGCCATGACCAGACCGACCTGCGCGTCACGCAGCCCAAGGGCAAGGCCGAGGAAGAACGGGCCGATGATCAGCGTGGTCATCATCACCATGGCGACGATGAAATTGGCGGTGAAGCGCACCGCTGTTGTGCTGTTGAGGGGGGCAAGCAGGCGAGAGAGGAGGCGCGGGCGCGCGGCAGGTTGAAGATCGGGGCACAGGTTGGTTTGCGGCAGGGGCCGCGGGGCGGTTTGCGGCAGAGGGCGCGGGGCGGTTTGCGGCAGGGGCCGCGGGGCGGTGGAGGGCAATGCCCAGAGCGCCAGCACAAAGGCAACCACGCCGCCGGGCACGAGGACCAGAAACACCGCAGACCAGCCGAACGGGCCGATAAGCGCCCCGCCCAAGACCGGGCCAAGCGCGGTGCCGACCGCCGAGACCGACCCCAGCACCCCCATCGCCCGCCCGACACGCGGCGGCGGGGTGGTGTCGCGCACCATGGCGAGGCTGAGCACCATGAGGATTGCCGCGCCGATGCCTTGGAGTGCGCGCGCCGCGATGAGCGCCGGAAGCGACGGCGCCAACCCCGCCCCTGCCGAGGCCACGGTGAAGATCACTAGCCCGACAATCAGCGTGGCGCGTCGCCCAAAGCGGTCTCCCAGTAGTCCGGCAGCAAGGGAAAACAGCGTCAGCGTGGCAAGGTAGGCCGAGACCACCTGTGTTGTGCTTTGCACCGGCGCGCCAAAGGCACGTGCCAGCGCAGGCAGCGCGATATTGGCGATGTTGTTGCCGAGCGAGGCCAGAAACAGAGCCGTTGCGAGGCAGAGGAACGTGCGGCTGTTAGAGGTCGGGTTGGGGGAGGTCGGGTTGGGGGTGGTCAGGTTGGAGGAGATCATGGGCGGAGCCTGTGTGTTGGATAGGTGCAAGAGAGGCCAAGGGCGGGCAAGATGCAGGTTCAAGCCAACTTGAGGTCAAGCGCGGTTTTCAGGGTGCGTTCACGCAAGCGGTCGGCGGAATTGACGGCTTGTCGCGCAGGCAGAGCGCCCTATTGTGAGCGACAGAACAAGCGGGAGGAATTTGGACATGAAATTGTTGCGCTTTGGCCCTGTGGGGCAGGAGAAGCCGGGGATCTTGGACAAGGAAGGTCAGGTGCGCGATCTGTCGGGTCGGGTGGCGGATTTTGCCGGTGATGGTGTGTCGAGCGAGACGCTGGCGGTGATCGGCGGGATCGACATTGAGAGCCTGCCGGTTGTTGAAGCGCCCGGGCGGATCGGGGCGGCGCTGGCGACGGTGCCGAATTTTTATTGCATCGGTTTGAACTATGCCCGCCATGCCCGCGAGGCGGGGATGGATGCGCCGAAAGAGCCGATCATTTTCTCAAAGGCGACCACCGCTTTGGCCGGGCCGGATGATCCGGTGATGTTGCCGCGCACATCCGAGCGGGGCGATTGGGAGGTTGAGCTGGGCGTGGTGATCGGCAAGCGCGCGCTTTATGTCAGCGAGGCAGAGGCGTTGGACCATGTGGCGGGCTATTGCGTGATCAACGACGTGAGCGAGCGCGCCTTTCAGATTGAACGCAGCGGCCAGTGGATCAAGGGCAAATCCGCGCCGGGGTTTGGGCCGGTCGGGCCGTGGTTGGTGACCCCTGACGAGGTGGGCGACCCGCAGGATCTGGCGCTTGTGATGCGGTTGAACGGCGAGGTGATGCAGTCGTCCTCGACCGCGGATATGATTTTCGGCGTGGCCGAGATCATTTCCCATATGAGCCAGTTTATGGAGTTGCGCCCCGGTGATGTGATCGCCACGGGCACGCCCGAAGGGGTGGGTATGGGCATGAAACCGCCGCGATACCTGCGCCCCGGTGACGTGATGGAGTTGGAGGTTGAGGGGCTGGGCCAGCAGCGCCAAGAGGTTGTTGCGGCGCAGTGAGGGCGTTTTGGCCGAAAGGGTGCTTGGGCGGCTAGAATTTGGCTCGGGTGGCCGGGGGCGTGCGGGAGGGGAAGACATGACGGATCAGAAAGCGATTGCGCTCATCGGCTTAGGCTCGATGGGGTATGGCATGGCCATGTCGTGCCTTGGGGCCGGGCACCGGGTTTGGGGTGTTGATGTGGACGCCGCCCGGATGGAGGCGTTTCGCGCCGAGGGGGGCGAGGCGGGGGCTTTGGACGAGGCTGCCGCCGCTTTGGACATTGTTGCCGTCGTGGTGGTGAACGCCGCACAGACGCAGGCGGTGTTGTTTGGCGAGGCTGGTATCGTTGCCAAGCTGCGCCCCGGTGCGGTGGTTTTAGGCTGTGCGACGGTGGCGCCGGAGTTTGCCCGCGAGATGGCCGCAAAATGCGCGCGTGCGGGGGTTGATTACCTTGATGCGCCGATCTCGGGCGGGGCGGCGAAGGCGGCGGAGGGTCGTCTTTCGGTCATGCTCTCCGGGTCGGATGCGGCCAAGGCAAGCGCCGCGCCGATGTTGCAGGCCGTGGCCGAGAACCTGTTCGATCTGGGCGAGGCGCCGGGGGCGGGATCGGCGATGAAGGCGGTGAACCAGCTTTTGGCCGGGGTGCATATTGCCGCCATGGCCGAAGCGGTGACATTCGGCATGACGCAGGGCATTTCCGCCGCCGAGATTGCGCGGGTGATCCCGCATTGCGCCGGAAGCAGCTGGATGTTGGAGAACCGCTTGCCGCATATTGTGGAGGGCGATTACGCGGCGTGCAGCATGGTCGATATCTGGCCCAAGGGACCTTGGGATTGTTGAGGAAATCGCACAGGGGGCGGGGCTTGATGTGCCGCTGGCCAGCGCGGCTTTGGGCCAGTTCAGCGAGGCTTCGGCGCGGGGATGGGGGCGCGAGGATGATGCGGCGGTGGCCAAGCTTTATGCCGAGCAGGCGGGGCTTGAGCTTCCTGATGGGACGGATGGCAACGGGCATGGCGGGGGTGCGGGATGAAGTTTTCGGCCAACCTAGGGTTTTTATGGGCCGAGTTGGCGCTGCCGGAGGCGATTGCTGCGGCTGGAGCGGCCGGGTTTGACGCGGTTGAGTGTCATTGGCCCTATGATGTGCCAGCGGAGGAGGTGGCGGCGGCGTTGGGCGCGGCGGGGTTTGAGATGGTGGGGCTGAACACGCGGCGCGGCGATGTGGCGGCGGGCGAGAACGGTTTGGCGGCGCTGCCGGGGCGCGAGGAAGAGGCGCGGGCGGCGATCCGCGAGGCGGTGGAGTATGCCGCCGCGATTGGCGCGCGCAACGTGCATGTGATGGCGGGCAATGCCAGCGGCGCCGCGGCGGAGGCCACGTTCATCGAGAACCTGCGGTTTGCCTCTACGCTGGGGCGCGCGGCGGGGGTTGGCATTCTGATCGAGCCGCTGAACCAGTATGATGCGCCGGGGTATTTCCTGAGCACGACGCGACAGGCCGAGGCGGTGATTGCGGCGGTGGGGGCGCAGGTCCTGAGGCTGATGTTTGATTGCTATCACGTGCAGTTGATGGAGGGCGATGTGATGAACCGCCTGACGCGGTTGTTGCCGATCATCGGGCATATTCAGTTTGCCGCCGTGCCGGACCGGGGCGCGCCGGATCATGGTGAGTTGAATTACCCGTGGCTGTTCGAGCAGATCGCTGCCTTGGGATATGATGCGCCCTTGGGGGCGGAGTACAGGCCCGGCGGCGCAACGGCTGCGAGCCTTGGGTGGTTGGCGCGGGCGCGGGGGGAGACGCGGGGCGGCTGAGTCTGCTTTGCCACCATTGGCGCGAGAATTTTTAGCCCGGCTTGAACCCCTCAGAGCGCGGCCTTACACAGCCTCAAAAAGACTAGGCAGTGTGCATTAATGAGAGAGCAGGTAATCCTTCAATCGGTGGCTCCGTTTTTCGAGGAGATCGAAAAGCTGGGGTATGACGTGCATGCGACCAGCGATTTTGAAGAGATCCAGCGCCTTGTTGCCCAGACCGGGCGCGCACAGCAAACCCCGATGATGTCGATTGAGCGGCTGGATTTCACCCGCAAGGACGCGTTTTGGGCCTTCCTTATGAAGGATGGCGAGGCGATCGGCGGGGCGGGGGTGAAATACACCGACCTCGAAAGTGAGCCGTTTACCGAATATTTGCAGCGCACGTCGCGGGCGCAATACGGGCGCGAGAGCGACCCGATTGCCAGCTTTGCGCCGCCGCTCAGCGATATGTTGAAGGGCAAGCTGGTTTATATTGGCGAACTGGAGTTTCGCACCGGAACGCGCGGCAATCTCAAGCTTTTGGCGGCGTTCGGGAAGGTCTTGCAGGGGCTTGCCACGTTAAAGTGGCCGCAATTCGACTGGATGTATGCGATCATCCCCGAAGAGCATTTGAAGTTCGACCACCTTTATGGGTTTTTCGTGACCGTGCCGGATGCGTTGACATGGGCCGAGCCGGTGCCGGCGGGGCGTTTGAATTCGCACGCGTTTCTAGCCATTGAAGGCAGGCACATCGAACATTTGTTCAAGGTCGCCGGCCGCCGAACGCGCCTCCGGAATTATCAAGCACGCGGGCAAAAACCAGAGTGAGGCTGCGCCCATCAATGGTTTGCACCGGCGCGACGATGCGCCTGTAGCTGCCTTGGATAAGCTCTCCGTCGACCGGAACGGATATGGCGACGTCTTCGATATCATAGCGTTGTCTTTTGCAAACACGCCAATGGGATGCGAGCGAGTTTTCGATAATCGACGGGTCGAAGGAGCTGACCTTTTTGAGGTATTCGTCGGTATCGCTGATGTTAAAGAACTGCGCGGCGAGGCTGTGCTGTCCGATCCGCTTTGGTGCCATGATCTTGGTGTCGGGGGTGGGCAATTCGAACAGGTCAACGCGTTCGCGCAGGGCGTCGAAATCGGTCAGGCGGCCATTGTTGCGGTGCAGCCAGTTGAGCACGTCATCGCAGAGGATATCGGTGCCATGGCGGCGCATTTCGTCCTGAACCTCGCGCAGGGCTTGGGAATAGGCCAAGGCGGCGCGGCGGTGCAGCACGTCCGAGGTTTGCGGCGCAGCAAAGCCAATGGTGGCGCGCGATTTGGAGAAGATTTCAAGCGACACATTCGCCGCATCGCACAGCCGTTGGATCGTGGAAAAGGGGATTTCACGCTCGAGCGAGATCTGGGCGTGGAGGGTGGAGTATTTCAGATCAGCGGCAATACAGGCAGCTTTTAGCCCGCCGAAATATTGTTCGCAGAAGCGGGAAACTTTGGTGCCTAGATCATTCATAACACACACATTGCAAAACACAGATGTGGATTGTCAATCCACTTTTGCAGATCGGCTGAAGATCGGCTGAAGATCGGCGGGCGGAAAAGCGGTTGCGGGCCTTTCTGCTTCCTGATTGCTTGAGCGCAAAGAGGGAGGGACCTATGACCAAAGTAACCTACGAGAAAGACGGGCGCATTGCACGCATTACCTTGAACCGGCCAGAGGTGATGAACGCGATTGACGATGATCTGCCGCGCGAACTGGCCGAGGCGGTGGCGCGGGCAGAGGCGGACGACGGCGTGCATGTGATGTTGCTGAGCGGCGCGGGGGAGGCGTTTTGCGCAGGCTATGATCTGACGTTTTATGCCGAGAACAATGGCACCAACAATGTCACGCAGGAGATGCCGTGGGATCCGATCAAGGATTACCGGTTCATGTGGAACAACACCCAGCATTTCATGTCGCTGTTTCGTGCGATGAAGCCGGTGGTGACCAAGGTGCACGGGTTCGCTGTGGCGGGTGGGTCGGATATCGCCTTGTGTTCGGACATGGTGATCATGGGCGAAAACGCCAAGATCGGCTATATGCCGACGCGGGTTTGGGGCTGTCCGACGACCGCGATGTGGGTCTATCGGCTGGGCCCGGAAAAGGCCAAGCGGATGCTGTTTACCGGCGACAAGATCACCGGGCGCGAGGCCGAGGAGATGGGGCTTGTGCTGAAGGCGGTGCCGGAGGCGCAGTTGGACGACGAGGTGGAAGCGCTGGTGGCGCGGATGGCCAGCGTGCCGATCAACCAGTTGGCGATGCAAAAGATGGTGATTAACCAGCCGATGGAGGCGTCGATCAACGCCACGCAGCGGTTGGCGACAGTGTTTGACGGCATCACGCGGCATTCGCCCGAAGGGTTGAATTTCAAAGCCCGTTCCGAGGCCGAAGGCTGGAAACAGGCGGTTGATGATCGCGATCAGGGCACGTGGGACTGGACCAAGAACGAGCCGCTCCCCAAGAGCAACCGCTGAGCCGCTATTGGCTGTTCAGGATCGCCGGGACCACGTGTTTTTCGATCACCGCGACGGGGGTTTTCCAATCTTTCGGGTGATTGTAATTCCCGGCGATGATGGCGATCACGAGGTCGACATGCGGCTGCACGGTAAGTCGCTGCCCGCCATTGCCCATGGCGGCGGTCCATTTTGCGGGGCTTTTGGCGGGGGAGTGCCACCAGAAGTAGCCGTATTGCAGGCCGAAGCTGGTTCTTGCCAGCGGGCTTGTCGCGGCTTTCATCCAGCGGGCCGAGACGATCTGTTTGCCGTTGTAACGCCCGTGTCCGGCGACCAGCGTGCCGATGCGGGCAAGCGCGGGCAGGGTCAGGCGCAGGCCGGAGGCCGCCGAGGGCACGCCATCGCCGCCTTTGACCCAGTCAAAGCGGGTGATGCCAAGCGGGGCAAAGAGCGCCTCGCGGGCGAAAGCGTCAATCGGCTTGCCGGTGCCTTTTTCGATGATCCGCGCAACGAGGGCGGTTGCGCCGCCGGAGTATGTCCAGCGACCACCGGGGCGGGTTAGGATTTTTTGCTCAAGCACAAAGCGGTAGCGGTCGGGCGCGCGCTCCATCGCGATTTCGCTGTTGCGGGGGTTTGAGTATGGGGTGGTTTCGTCCCAGGCGGTGCCCATGCGCATGGTCAGCGCGTCGGCAATGGTGATCCGGGCGCGTTTGGGATCGCGGGCAAGGTCGGCGTATTCGGGGAATTGCGCATAGAGCGCGGCGTCAGGCGGCGGCACAAGCCCGCGATCCAGCGCGATGCCATAGAGCAGGCCAACCACCGATTTCGTGACCGAGCGCATGTCGTGCAGGGTGTTTGGCCCGTGGCGGCGATTGCCAAGGGGCACCCCCCAGCGTTGGTCTTGGCCGTCGAAGTAGATCTCGACCAGCTTTTTGCCGCGATAGAGCACGAGGACGCCGTGCAATCCGGGCAGGGCGCCTGCGTCGAAATCAGATTGCAGCGATTGGGCGAGCGTTTGCGCCGATGCCGGACGGGGCGCGAGCGCCAGTGTGAGCAGCGCTAGAAATGCAAGGAGCGCGAGGGGGAAACGGTGCATGGGGTCCATCCTTGGGCCGGGATCGGACCCCATGCTATCGGCGTGTCAGAGGTAAGTCACGCCTGTTTGCGGGCAACGATATAGCGCGCGGGTGGCTGTGCGGGGTGGTTGCCGGTTTCGATAATTTCAAACCCGGCGCTGGTGATGCTGTGTTCCAGTTCAGCGATGGAGAAGCGCCCGACAAAGGGGGCTTTGCCAAAGGCTTGCAGCACCGGGACCGCCAGCATCATGAGGCGGAATTTGAAGCCGAGCGCGGGTTCGGACAGGCAGGGGGATTTCGAGATGAACAGCCCGCCGGGGCGCACCTTTGCCGCGATGCCGGTGATCGCGGCGTCGAGATCCTGCACAAGGTGGAGCACGTTGAAGGCGCAGACCATATCGAAGCTCTGACCGGCGAGGTCGCCGGTTTCGATGTCGGCAGAGACAAAATCGACGTTGTCGATGCCTTGGGCCTTGGCCTTTTGCGCGCCGATGGCGAGCATTTCGCTGGAGAAATCGCTAGCGGTGATGCGCCCGGCGGCATCGGCGAGGCGCAGGGCGGTGGAGCCGGTGCCGCAGCCCATTTCAAGCACATGGTCGGTGGGGGTCAGGTAGGAGCGGGTGCGTCCGAGCGTGTATTCATAGCTTTCGGTGTCGGCGATGGGGCGTTTGGCATAGCCCTTGGCGGCTTTGTTCCAGAAGGTTGAAGGGGTCATTGTAAAATCCTCGACGGGGAAATGGCTGTGGTGGTGGTCTATTGCAGGTAGGGTAATCCATACGAATATCAGATTGAATTGGCGAAATTCGTGGTTGTGGTATACGAATACGCATGGATTGGCAGGCGATACGATTTGACTGGACCCAGTTGCGCGGGTTTTTGGCGACGGCGGAGGAGGGGTCATTATCGGCGGCGGCGCGGGCGCTGAAGCTGACCCAGCCGACATTGGGGCGACAGGTTGCGGCGTTGGAAGAGGCGCTGGGCGTGGTGTTGTTTGAACGGGTCGGGCGCGGGCTTGTGCTGACCCCGGCGGGGCAGGAGCTTTTGCCACATGCGCGGGCGATGGGGGATGCGGCGGGGCGCATATCGCTGGCGGCGGCGGGGCAGGCGCAGGGGTTGGAGGGCAAGGTCAGGATCACGGCGTCGGACGTGTTTTCAGCGCATTTGCTGCCGCCGATCCTGTCGCAGCTGCGCAGCGCGGCGCATAAGTTGCAGATCGAGGTGGTCGCGGCCAATGACATTCGCGACATCCTGCGCCGGGAGGCGGATATTGCCATTCGCCATGTGCGTCCGACCGAGCCGGATTTGATTGCCCGCATGGTGCGGCAGGACAAGGGGCATTTTTACGCGGCGCCTGCTTATATCAGGCGGCACGGGCGGCCCGAGACCTTGAGCGACCTTGCGCGGCATGAGTTCATTTCCTTTGGCGATGCGCAGCAGATGATGGCGTATTTGAACCCGCTGGGCATGGCGTTGCGCGAGGGCAATTTTCCGATTGGATCGGCAAGTGGCGTGGTGGCGTGGAAGATGGCGCGCGAGGGGCTGGGGATTATCGTGATGGTCGATGATGTGGCCGAGCAAACGCCCGAGATGGAGCGGTTGTTGCCGGGGATGGCGCCGTTTGAGGTGCCTGTGTGGCTTGTCACGCACCGCGAGTTGCACAGCTCGGCGCGGATCAGGTTGGTGTATGATCTGTTGGCCGGGGCATTGGCGCGGGGAAGCTAGGGGCGGTTAAGGGCCTTTGGGTTTGCCTTTGGTCAGGCGGATCGGTTGGATGTTGCGCGGCTGAAGCGGTTCGCTCGAGCCGTTTTGCACCAGAACGGGATCAAGTGGGACGCCAGTATCGCGCAGGGCGAAGGCAATCGGCGAGGGCTGATCGCTGGCCACATGGGTTTCGCTCCATTTCCAGATCGAGAGCAGAACGGGGGCGAGCTCTTTGCCCGCGTCGGTCAGCCGGTATTCGTGGCGCGGCGGGCGGGTTTGATAGGGGCGACGCGCCAGAACGCCATCGGCTTCGAGCTTTTTCAAACGATCGGCCAGCAGGTGGCGGGTGATGCCGAGGCTGGCTTGCAATTCATCAAACCGGCGCAGGCCAAAGAACAGGTCGCGCAGGATTAACAGCGTCCAGCGATCGCCGATGACCGAGAGGCCACGGGCGATAGGGCAGCTTTCTTTGTCGAGATCATTCCATTTCATAACCTACTTCATAGCACGGTTGACTCGGTTCCGAAAGGGAACTTACAGTGGGTTCTGAAAAAGAACTTATCGAATCGGGAGCGATTTTCATGACAAAGCAGGTTGATCGTTCACCGGATGCGCCGCGCCGCCGACCTCTTCACCCTGCGTTGGGGCTTGTTGCTCTGAACGTGGCGGCGCGTGCGCTATCGGTTGTATCGCCGCGTTTGGCCGGGCGCTGGATGGTGAAAATGTTCACCACGCCCAAGCGCCACAAAGCGCCGCCGCGTGAGTCGGATTGGATGACAGGTTCGCGATTGGAGCGGATCACGGGCGCGGGGCAGGAGGTGCCGCTTTATCATTGGGGGGGTGATGGGCCGATCATCCTGTTGGTGCACGGGTTTGCGGGCCGGGGTAGCCAGATGGGGGCGTTTGCCGCGCCGTTGGTTGCGGCCGGATTTCATGTGGTGGCAATGGATTTGCCCGCACATGGGCGCGCGGCGGGCAGCCATAGCGCGCCGCCGGATATGGCCAAGGCGATTGCCCTTGCGGCGGCGCATCTGGGCTCGGTGTTCGGCGTGGTTGCGCATTCGGTCGGATGTTTGAGCACCGCGCTGGCCATGTCACAGGGGATGCGCGTTGCTGCGGTGGCCTTTATCGCGCCGCCGGTGAGCGCACGCGGGCGGTTGGAGGCATTTGCGCGGTTTGTCGGGTTTTCACCGGCGGCGTTGCCGTTTGCGCATCGCATTCTGGCGCGGCGCTATGGTGTTGGGATTGAAACGCTTGAGACCGAGGAGATGGTGCCGGGGCGCGAGGTTGGCGTTTTGATCCTGCATGATCGGGCAGATCCGATGGTGCCGTTTGAAGAAGGCGCGCGGCTGGCCGAGCAATGGCGCGGGGCCGCGTTGGTGGCGACCGACGGGTTGGGCCACACGCGCATTCTGCGCGATGCAGAGGTCACGCAGCAGGTTGTCGGCTTTTTGAGCGCAAAAGCGGCCAAGGCGGGGGCCGCGCCTGCGGCGTGATCCGCGCGGCGGGCGGGGCTGCTGACAGGATGGTGTCAGGAGCGGGCGCTGCATCTGTGCGGCGGCTCTTGTTAATTCCGATTTAGGCAATAGGTTGAGCCGCCTGATGGGGGCGAACGGGAGAGCGTTGATGGCGGCAATTGTCGAGATAGACGGGCTGAGCAAAACCTATGACGGTGGGTTTACTGCGTTAGAGCCGCTAAATCTTAGCATCGAGGATGGTGAGATACTTGCGCTTCTTGGGCCAAATGGGGCGGGGAAAACCACTCTTATTTCAATGCTTTGCGGGTTGGTTTCGCCCAGCGAAGGCCGCGCGCGGGTGGCCGGGTTTGACGTGGTGGCGGACTATCGCGCGGCGCGGCGCACGATTGGGTTGGTGCCGCAGGAGATCCACCTTGAGCCGTTTCAGACGGTGTGGAATGCGCTTCGATTTACCCGCGGGCTGTTCGGGCTGAAGCGGGATGATGCGGCGCTGGAGGCGATTTTGAAGCGGTTGTCCCTGTGGGACAAACGCGGCGCGAAGATCAATGAGCTGTCTGGCGGGATGAAGCGCCGGGTGCTGATTGCCAAGGCGCTGTGCCATGATCCGAAGGTTTTGTTTTTGGACGAGCCGACCGCCGGTGTCGATGTCGAGTTGCGCCGCGACATGTGGGAGATCGTGTCGGATTTGAAGGCCGCCGGTGTGACGATCATTCTGACCACCCATTACATTGAGGAAGCGGAGGCGATTGCCGACCGGATCGGTGTGATCAACAAGGGCCGGTTGCTGTTGGTTGAGGAAAAGGCGGCGTTGATGGCGCGGATGGGGCGCAAGGAATTGCGCATTGCCCTGCGCACCCCGGCGGAGGCGGTGCCCGAGGCGTTGGGCGACTATGATCTGGTGCTGGAGGAGGGCGGGGCCACGTTGGTTTATGCCTATGACACGGGCGCGCAGAGCACGGGCATCACCCGTCTGCTGCAGCGCGTGGCCGAGAGCGGGCTACAGCTTGCTGATATTGAAACCCGGCAATCGAGCCTTGAGGAAATTTTCGTCGGGCTGGTGCGGGATGAGGAAAGGGAACGCGCATGAACTGGCAAGGGTTTTGGGCGATCTATGCCTCGGAGATGAACAGGTTTTTCCGCACCATCATGCAGAGCCTGATTTCACCGGTGTTGAGCACATCGCTGTATTTCGTGGTGTTCGGCACGGCGATTGGCAGCCGGATTGAGCAGGTGGAGGGCGTGTCATATGGGGCGTTCATCGTGCCGGGGCTGATCATGTTGTCGGTGATGACGCAGAGCCTGTCGAACGCAAGTTTCGGGATATATTTCCCGAAGTTCATCGGCACGATATTCGAGGTTCTTTCGGCGCCGGTGAGTTTCATTGAAATCGTGTTGGGCTATGTCGGGGCGGCGGCGACGAAGGCGTTGTTTATCGGGTTGATCATTCTTGGGACCGCGTGGTTTTTCGTTGACCTGACGATTGCGCATCCGGTGGCGATGCTGGCGTTTTTGTTCCTGACCTGTATCAGTTTTGCACTGTTCGGGTTCATCATCGGCATATGGGCGCAGAATTTCGAGCAGTTGCAGTTGATCCCTTTGCTGGTGGTGACGCCGTTGGTGTTTTTGGGGGGCGCGTTTTATTCGGTGTCGATGTTGCCGCCTGTGTGGCAGACGATCACCTTGTTTAACCCGGTGCTCTATCTGATTTCGGGGTTCCGGTGGGCCTTTTTTGGCACGGCGGATGTGCCGGTGATGGTGTCTTTGCTGGCGATTGGCGGCTTTACCCTTGTGTGTCTGGTGGTGATCGGGGTGATTTTCAAAACCGGCTATCGGGTGAAGCCCTGAGCGGGGCGCTCGTGACTTTTATGCCTCCGGCGGGGATATTTTTGGAAAGATGAAGCGGCGGTTCTCTGGGGCTGTCTTGTCTCTGGGGGGGCGGGCCTCTACATGGGTTAGCATGAAGCGCTTTATCCCGTTTATGAAGTCGCCACCGCGTGTGGCTGTTATTCGCCTGCAAGGGGCCATTGGCACCGGGCGGATGCCGTTGAATGATGAGGCCATGGGCCCGGTGATCGAGCGGGCCTTTCGGCGCGGGCGGCCGTGCGCGGTGGCGTTGTTGATCAATTCGCCGGGGGAAGCCCGGTGCAGAGCAGCCGGATTGCCGGGCGGATCCGGCGGCTGGCCGATGAGAAAGACATTCCGGTGCATGCTTTTGTCGAGGATGTTGCGGCGTCGGGGGGCTATTGGCTGGCCTGTGCGGCGGATGATATTTTCGCCGATCCGGCGTCGATTGTCGGGTCAATCGGGGTGATTTCCGGCGGGTTTGGGGCGCATGAGTTTATCAACAAACACGGTATCGAGCGGCGGGTTTACACCGCTGGTAAGTCGAAGTCGCAGTTGGACATGTTTCAGCCCGAGAAGCCGGCGGATGTGAAGCGGTTGAAGGGTATTCTGGACGATATGCACGGCGTGTTTATTGACCATGTTACCCAGAGCCGGGGCGCGCGGTTGGCCGAGGCACCCGGCGATTTTCAGCGGTGAATTCTGGCTTGCGGGCAAGGCAGAGGCGTTGGGATTGATTGACGGGCTGGGACAGATGGAACCCAAGCTGAAAGAGCTTTATGGCGAGGACGTGAAGCTTTTGCCCTATGGGCGCAAGCGGTCGTTCATGCAGCGGTTTGGCGCAGAGATGGCGGCGGATGCGATGGCCACAGTGGAAGAGCGGGCACAGTTTGCCCGCTTTGGGCTGTAGCGCATGATCGCCAAGATTGTTGTTCTTTTCCTTGTGGGCATGGGTGTGTTGGCGATGTTCGGCAAGCTGAGCGTGCCGGGGGCCAAGAAGCTGGCCAATAAACGCTGTAAGAAATGCGGCAAGTTCCGCATTGGGCGCGGCGCTTGTGATTGTGGCAAAGGATAGAGCGCGATGGATTGGGTGTATGCCGGGCTTGGCCTGATCATTCTGTTGCTTGCGGGCGACAGCCTTGTGCGCGGGGCTGTGAACGTGAGCCTGAGAATGGGGATACCGGCGCTGATTGTGTCGTTGACCATTGTGGCGTTCGGGACCTCGGCGCCGGAGTTGTTGATTGCCATTAGCGCCATTCATGATGGCGCGCCGGGCATTGCGATGGGCAATGTCGTGGGGTCGAACACGGCGAATGTACTGCTTGTTCTGGGGATACCGGCGCTTTTGGCGACGATGCACACTTCGGATTGCGAGACCAAGAAAACCTATATTTTCATGTTGATCGCGACCCTTCTGTTTATCGCGCTGGCGTTCCGCGGGGTGTTTGACTGGAAAGCCGGGATCGTTTTGCTGGCGGCGCTGGCGTTTGTGTTGGGGGACGCGTTTTTGCACGCGCAACGGCACCGGCGCGAGATGAAGGGCCTTGCCCTTGCCGAAGCGGAGGCCATGGAAGCGGAAGAGATCGAGGGGGCCGACCCCGACATGCCGTGGTGGAAGATCGGTGTCTTTCTTGTGCTTGGCCTGATCGGGTTGCCGCTGGGCGCGGATTTGCTGGTCGACAGTTCGATGAATATCGCGCGGATGTTTGGCGTATCGGAAGTTGTGATCGGCCTGACCCTTGTGGCGGTTGGAACGTCGTTGCCGGAATTGGCGACGACCGTGATGGCGGCCATCCGGCAGCAGGCGGATGTGGCGTTGGGCAATGTGATCGGCTCGAACATGTTCAACCTGTTGGCGATTATCGGCATCACCACGTTGATCGGGCCGATCCCGGTGGATGCAGAATTCCTTCGGTTTGATCTTTGGGTGATGCTGGGTGCGTCGCTGCTTTTGATCCCGTTTGTGTTTCTTGGACGGGACATCACGCGGGTCTGGGGGATCATTTTGTCGGCGCTTTATGCCGGCTATGTGCTCATGGTTCTGGTATGAGCGCGCGGGCGCTTGTTACCGGCGGAGGCGACCGGCTGGGCGCGGCGATGGTGCGATACCTTGCCAAGCGCGGCTATGACGTTGCGGTGCATTACAACACCAGCGCGGCCAAGGCCGAAGCCTTGATGGCCGAGGTGCAGCAGGGCGGGGTGCGCGCCGTAGCCTTGCAGGCCGATCTGTTGGACGAGGCGCAGGTGAGCCCGCTTGTGGGGCGCGCGGCAGAGGCGTTGGGCGGGCCGCTGGATGTGTTGATCAACAACGCGTCGATCTTTGAGTATGACACGATCCGCACGGGCACGCGCGACAGTTGGGACCGGCATATCGAGTCAAACCTGCGCGCGCCGTTCGTGTTGACGCAGGCGTTTGCGGCGCAGGCCCCCAAGGCCATGCCCGATGACGCCGCCGAGCCGATGGCGCAGGCGCTGGTGATCAATATGGTGGACCAGCGGGTGCGCAAGCTGACGCCTGAGTTTGCCTCGTATACGATTGCAAAGATGGGGCTTTGGGCGCTGACACAGACCAGCGCGCAGGCATTGGCGCCGGATGTGCGGGTGAATGCAATTGGCCCTGGCCCGACGATGATAGGCGCGCGCCAGAGCGCCGCGCATTTCGCGCAGCAGCGCGAGAATACGGTGCTTGGGCGCGGCTCTAATCCGCAGGATATTACCGCCGCTCTGGGCTATTTTCTGGATGCGCCAGCGGTGACCGGGCAGTTGCTTTGTGTGGATGGCGGGCAGCACCTTGGCTGGCAGACGCCGGACATACTGGGACCTGAGTAAAGGGCCGATCCGGCCATCTTTTTCGCCGTGCCGTGAAAGTTTTGCACGGCGTCGCAATGTGTTACCAAAGCGTCATGAAAATGTTAATGTTTTCAATGTTTTGCCATGTGTTCAAAAAAGAAACGTTAAAATTCAACAGGTTACATATGTGCTTAAAAATTAGGCAAATTAGCGAAGTCAGCCAAAAACAACAATTATTTCGATCCGACGGAAAGATACACACGGAGTTATCCACAGGAACGGTGGATGCCTTTTAACTTGTGCAGCCCGAAGTAACATTGCAGCCCAAGAACAGAATCAGACCCGGTGACACATGGCGCAGAACGACGATGAAAAGGTGACGCAAGGGAAGCCCGGCCATGAGGTGATTGCCGGATACCTCAAGACATTGGACGCCTCGCCGGGGGTGTACCGGATGCTTGATGCGAAAAACGCCGTGCTCTACGTGGGCAAGGCGCGCAACCTGCGCGCGCGCGTCTCAAGCTATGCCAGACCGACGGGGCATTCGGGGCGGATTGCGCGGATGATCCGGGACACCGCGTCGATGATGTTTCTGACCACGCGGACGGAAACCGAGGCGCTTTTGCTTGAGCAGAACCTCATCAAACAGTTGAAGCCGCGCTATAATGTGCTTTTGCGCGACGACAAGAGTTTCCCCAATGTGTTGGTCACGGATCACGAATTTCCGATGATCAAAAAGCACCGCGGTGCGAAGAAGGAAAAGGGCAGTTACTATGGCCCCTTTGCCAGCGCGGGGGCGGTCAACCGGGCGTTGGGACAATTGCAGCGTGTGTTTTTGCTGCGCAATTGCACGAACGCGATGTTTGAGAGCCGGACGCGCCCGTGTCTGCAATATCAGATCAAACGCTGCACTGCGCCCTGTGTGGGCAAGGTGAGCGCGGCGGAGTATGGCGACGCGGTGCGCGATGCGGAACGCTATCTTCAGGGCCGCTCGACCCAGATCCAAGAAAAGCTGGCCAAAGAGATGGCGCAGGCGTCGGAGGCGATGGAGTTCGAGAAGGCGGCGGCGTTGCGCGACCGGATCAAGGCGCTGACTCAGGTGCAGACGGCGCAGGGGATCAACCCGCGCAGCACGGCGGAGGCGGATGTGATCGCGCTTCACCTCGACAAGGGGCAGGCCTGTGTCCAGGTGTTTTTCATTCGCGCCAACCAGAACTGGGGCAACCGCGATTTTTACCCGCGTGTGGGTGAGGGGATTGAGGCGGCGGAGGTTTTGGAAGCCTTCATCGGCCAGTTTTATGACGGCAAGGAGCCGCCGCGGTTGTTGCTGTTGTCGCATCCTCTTGAGAACGAGGATTTGATGGTGGACGCCTTGAGCGGGAAGGCGGGGCGCAAGGTTGAGATACTGGTGCCCAAGCGCGGTGAGAAGGCGGAGTTGGTCGAGTCGGCCGAGCGCAATGCACGCGAGAGTCTGGCGCGCAAAATGGCGGAAACGGCAACGCAGGCGAGGCTGCTTAAAGGCGTGGCCGAGGCGTTTGACCTTGAGGCGCCGCCGGGGCGGATCGAGGTCTATGACAATAGCCACATTCAGGGCGCGCATGCGGTCGGGGCGATGATCGTGGCCGGGCCGGAGGGGTTTGAAAAGAACCAGTATCGCAAGTTCAACATCAAGGGCGATGACCTGACCCCCGGTGATGATTTCGGGATGATGAAAGAGGTTCTGATGCGCCGTTTCAAGCGATTGCTGAAGGAAGACCCGGAGCGCAAGGAGGGCCATTGGCCGGACCTGTTGTTGATTGACGGTGGCGCCGGGCAGGTGTCGGCGGTGCAGTCGATCATGGACGAGATGGGGGTGCGCGACCTGCCGATGGTGGGCGTGGCCAAGGGGGTGGACCGGGACGCCGGTAAGGAAGAGTTTTACCGCAGCGGTAAGCGGCCCTTTGCTTTGCGTCACAATGATCCGGTGCTGTATTTCATCCAGCGGATGCGGGACGAGGCGCATCGGTTTGCGATTGGGACGCACCGGGCGAAACGCTCGAAAGCGGTGGGGGCGACGCCGTTGGACGATGTGCCGGGCGTGGGCGCGACACGCAAGCGGGCGTTGCTGGCGCATTTCGGCTCGGCCAAGGCGGTGAGCCGCGCGGCGCTGGCTGATCTCAAGGCGGTGGACGGGGTGTCGAGCGCGTTGGCGGAGACGATTTATGATTATTTCCATGAGAATGGGTGACGGCGCGGGGGCCACGCGGGGCGCGAAGAGACGCGGGCGCGGCGTGTTGGGCGTGCGGGGAAATGGATATTTTTGGTCAGATGAAGGCGGGCGCGACGGAAGTGTCGCGCCGGGACGTTTAGCGCCAATCGGGTGCGGGTGGGATCAACGTTCTTTCCCAAGCGAAAAAAGCAGGTTAGATAGTTTGCGATGAGATGGACGATCCCTAATATCCTGACCGCGTTGCGGTTGTTGGCGGCGCCGATGGTGCCGGTGATGTTTCTCTATTTCACAAGGCCTTATGCGGATTGGTTCGCGTTGGTCCTGTTTGTGGGCGCTTCGGTGACGGATTGGTTTGACGGCTATCTGGCGCGGGCGTGGAAGCAGGAAACCAAGCTGGGCACGATGTTGGACCCGATTGCGGACAAGGCGATGGTGTTGATCGCGCTGTTGGTGATTTGCGGCTATTCCAACACGGCATGGACGCCGTGGCTGGTGCTTCCGGCGACGATCATCATGTTTCGCGAGGTGTTTGTGTCCGGCTTGCGGGAGTTCCTTGGGGATACGGCGGGGACGTTGAAGGTGACCCAGCTGGCCAAGTGGAAGACCACGCTGCAAATGATTGCGATTGCTGTGCTTTTTGCCAACGGGATGTTTGAGCATTACCTTGTTATGTCGTCGCTTGGGATGGATCAGGCGATGATTGATGCGGTGTTGACGGGCGTTGAAATCGACGCGCAGGGGCTTGGCTGGAAGTTTGATGCGATGGTGTGGTCGGGCAACATCGGGGTAACGCTTTTGTGGTTGGCGGCGGTTTTGACGCTGGTGACGGGCATAGATTACATGCGCAAGGCCGCGCCGCATTTGCGGGAGGGTAGCTGATGGATGTGCTTTACTTTGCTTGGGTGCGCGAGCGCATCGGGGTGCCGCGCGAAACGGTTGAGACCGGGGCGGCGACAGTTGCGGAGCTGGTTGAAGAGCTGCGCGGGCGCGAGGCGCGGTATGCGGCGGCGTTTGCCGATCTGAGCGCGTTGCGTGTGGCGTTGGACCAGGGACCTTTCGGATTTTAACGCGCCGTTGGCGGGTGTTCGGGAAGTGGCATTTTTTCCGCCGATGACCGGGGGCTAGCCATTGGATATCCGGGTTCAGGAGGCGGCGTTCGAGTTCGGCGCAGAGGCCGAGCGGTTCGCCCAAGGGCACGCGCATATTGGCGCTGTTGTGACCTTTACCGGCATTGTGCGTGACCTTGTGGGTGGCGGGCTCGACCGGATGGAGATTGAGCATTATCCGGGGATGACGGAGCGCGCCCTTGCCAAACAGGCAGAGCAGGCGGCGGCGCGGTTTCAATTGGGCGATGTGTTGGTGATCCATCGGTTCGGGCGATTGAAGCCCGGTGAGATGATCATGATGGTCGCCACCGCCGCGCCGCACCGGGCGGATGCGTTTCAGGGGGCAGAGTTCCTGATGGATTATTTGAAATCACGCGCGCCCTTCTGGAAGAAGGAATTCACCGCTGATGGGGCCGAATGGGTGGCCGCCAAGAGCGAGGACGAGGACGCGCTGTCACGCTGGTAGGGTGACGCCAAGGCAGGGTTGCGCGGTGGGCGCGTGGCGGCGCAGAGTTCCCTGAAAAACCGGGGGCGAAAATGTCAGTTGTGATCGAAGAATTTCTGAGCGTGTTGCAGCCGAAAGTTAAGGGCATTTTGCGCGGCACGGCGAAGTTGGTCATTACCGATGTGGGCGTGGTCATGTTGGACGAGACAGGCGCGCGGGTTGGTGATGGTGCGGCTGATGTGACGCTTAAGGCCACGGAAACGGTGTTTCGCAACATCATGGACGGCACGCAGAACCCGGTGATGGCGGTCATGTCCGGCAAGCTTGGGGTTGAGGGCAGCTCGACACGTGCGCTTAAGGTCGGTCAAATCCTGACAGGAGCGTGAGGGCGCGCGCCTGATCCGCAGGTTCCGGGTTTTCGGCGCGGACCGCTTTGCGTTAGCGTGGGGGAACCTAACGCGGGGCAGCGACAGATATGACACCGTTGAAAATTCCCAACCGTTTGGCGCGGTGGCTGTGGCTGGATGCGCAGGGGTTGGCGCGCGCACCGGTGGGGGCGCTTGATCTGGGGCGGACCATTCACGATCTGGGGCTGGTGCAACTGGACACGATACAGGTCGTGTCGCGGGCGCATCACCACATCCTGTGGTCGCGCAATCAGAATTACCGCGAGCCGATGTTGGACAAGCATTTGCGCAAGCGGCAGGTGTTTGAACATTTCACCCATGACGCCAGCGTCCTGCCGATGGAGTTTCTGCCGATGTGGCAGAGGCAGTTCCGGCGCTGGGCCGAGAAGATTGTCACTGCAGGCTGGTGGAAGAATATGCCGGACGCCGAGGGGCGGGCCGAGATCAAGGCGCGGATCGCGCGTGAGGGCGCGCTTTCGACCCATGCGTTTGACACCAAGATCGAGGGCAAGAAGGAAATGTGGACCCGCCCGCCGCACAAGCTTGCGCTGGATTACATGTGGTATGCGGGCGAATTGGCCACCTGTCACCGCGAGGGGTTTACCAAGTTTTACAATCTGGCCGAGCGGGTGTTTCCCGCCGATTTGCGCAGCGTCGAGATGGCGGAGGAGGCGCAGATCGACTGGCTCTGCCGCGCCGCGTTGAAGCGGATCGGGTTTGGCACGCAGGGCGAGATTCAGCGGTTCTGGGACGCGATGAGCGCCAAGGAGGCCAAGGCGTGGCTGGACGGGGCGCGGGCGGAATTGGTGCCGGTGGAGATTGGCAATGCCGATGGCAGCGTCACGGCGGGCTGGGCGATGCCGGACATTGAGGCGCGAATGGCGGCGGTTGAGAAGCCGACTGCGCGGCTGCGGATTCTCAACCCGTTTGATCCGGTGATCCGCGATCGTGCGCGTTTGGAGCGGCTGTTCGGGTTTGAATACCGCGTGGAGATGTTTGTGCCTGCGGCCAAGCGCAAATGGGGGTATTACGTTTACCCGTTGTTGGAGGGCGACCGGTTTGTCGGGCGCATCGAGGCCAAGGCGACCCGCGCCGAGGGCGTGCTGGAGCATATGCGCACATGGGTTGAGCCGGGGGTGAAATGGACCGGCGCACGGCAAGGCAAGCTGGAGGCGGAGTTGGAGCGGTTGAAGCGGCTGGCCGGGGTGGCGGAGGTCACGGGGGCGGGTGAGCTGCTGCGCGGTTAGGCGATGGGGGCATGCGCGCGCCGGATTAATGCAGGGTGCGGCGCGTTTGGGATCAAGCGCTTTGGGATTGCTCGTATTGGGCGCGCATTTCTTCGGCTTCGGAGCGGGCGTCGCGCAACCCGTCCATGGCGGCGGCGAGTTCGGCTTCGGTCTGGCTTAGCTGATTGGTCAGCTCGGCTTCGCGTTGTTGCAGATAGGTGATCGCCTGATCGCGGGTTTCCTCGGCCTCGTGGAGTTCCCGGGCCATGCGGTCAAGCTCTTCGACATCGGAGCGGGCCACGCGGCTGAAGCGGTGGATCAGCCAATTGGCGAACCAGCCGGTGCAGAACGCGACGAACAGGATGATGGCCGTTGCAATGATGAACTCAGTTCTTGTCATCAGGAATTCCTTGGTCTTTCGCCTGCGGCTCGGTGCCGTCTTTGTCTGTGCCGGTCTGATCGGTGCCAGCGGGGGTCTTTTTCTCGACGCTTTCCAGCGTGGTTTTGGTTTCCTTGACCGGGTCCGGCAGGATCAGCGAAAACTCGATCCGGCGGTTATCTTCGCGGCCGGCTTCGGTTTTGTTGTCGGCGATCGGTTTGCTTTCGCCATAGCCAACGGCGGTAAAGGAGGAGGTCAGCACGCGGCGTTCACGTAGGCCGTTCAGCACCGCCTGAGCGCGGCCCTGGCTGAGCTGTTGGTTCATGGTTTCGCGGCCCTGACTGTCGGTGTGGCCGCTGATTTCAAGCTTGATGGGCCCGCATTTCTTGAGCACCTCGGCAATTGCATCCACGGTTTTGCGCGAGGCGCCGTCGATGGTGTCAGAGCCCGGCTCGAAGGCGATTTTCTGGGTCGCCTGAAGCTCTTTGATCTGGTCGATGCATTCCTGCGGTGTGGGCAGGCCCGCAACGGGGTCGAGCTTTTTCTGGTAGGTCACCTTGATGTCATAGGTGTTGCCGTCGCCCAGTTTTTCGGACAGGAGGCGCGAAATTTCGGCCTTGGCATCGGGGTTGCCGGTGTTGCCGAGCACGCGCACGTTGTCGGGGGTGATTGTCACCGCACCGTTGGAGAGATGCGCGAGCGCATCAAGCCCGGTGAGCACGCGCACCGGCCAGTCGCCGGGCAGGGCGTCGTCGATGCGGGCCGAATTATGCACCGTGGTTGAGCCAAAGCGGGCCTGTGCAAAGCTGTAGGTGGTGTCACGCGAGAGTTCATCGCTGACCCGGCCGCGCAGTTGCACGAGGCCTTCGGGCGAGAGGGTTGCAACAAATTCGGGCGGGCCGTCGCCTTGGGCTTCGGGCGGTTTGGGCAGGACGGCGTGTAGGCTGAACACATCGGGGAGGGTGTTTTCAAGTTCTCCCACGATCAGGTCGAATTTGGCCTGATCGGTGCCTTCGGCGGCAACAAGCGTGATGTCGGCATCGGCGAAGGTCACGGTGCCTTGACCCATGTCGGCCAGCGCGGCGATGGCCATTTCCGCCGCCTTGGCCCAATTGGGCGAAGGCACGCCAAGGCCGATGACACAATGGGCGCTGCCGTCGAAACCTGCGGCGGCGGCGGCTTTGAGGATGCGGGTTTGAGCGGCGGGCGTATCCGCCGAGCAGCTGTCAAAGCGCACGCCATCGTCATCAATAAGAAAACGCAGCGAATAGGGTGTGATCACCGGGCGCGGCGCAGAGATGTTGAGCGTCACGGCGAGACCTTCGGGCATATCGTCCGACAGGGTTTTCTGAAGCTTGCGTTTCTCTTCGGCGCTGTCGGAGATCGCGGTGATGCGCACCGTGCTTGCATCAATCGAGACCTTTGAGCGCGGCAGGGATCTGAGCGACGTCAGCCCGTATTCGAGCGCCTGATCCCAGCCTTCGGGCGTGGGATAATCGGCCAGATCCAGCAGGTCTGCGATCTGATCATCGCCAAAACGACGTTTGAGATCGGCCACCAACCGGTCGCGATCTGTGGTTGCAGGAACGAGGCCGATAAGCGTGATGCCGGCGTCATTTCGCAGAATTTCGACGGAAAACCGCGGTGGCGCGATATTCTTGGCGGCGGCCATTTCCATCCGGTCGATCACCCGCGCGGCATCGACGACCTCGCCTGCGGTGGAGATCGCAAGAAAGCGGTTGGCTTCGGAGGGGGCGGTGCCGGTGAGGAAAACCTGAAGCCCGTCGGAATGGACCTCGGCCCAGGTGAGGCCTTTGATATCAAGGGCTTCACGGACGCCAAACTCGGACGTTTCTTCGATCATCGTGACGGCAAAGCCGGCGGCGAAAAGGCTCGCTGCGGCAGCGGCGAGGAACGTCCCGGAGATAATGGCGATGGCGGATAGGCGCATGATACCTGCAGACTAGCGTACGGTGTGCTGTTATCTAATCCGTGGCGCGGCGGGTTGCAATCACAGGAATAGCGCAACGGCGAAAAACAGCAGGGGGGTCAGCCCCGTATCGCGGTTGGCGCGAAACAGCATCAGCAGACGGGCGTTGTCGTCAAGGTCGAGCATGCGCAACTGCCAGTGCATATGCCAGCCCATGGCGCAGGCCCCGGCGAGGGCGATGAACAGCGCGAGGGGGCTGTCATTGGCGCCGACCATGGCGGTGATGATCGCCAGCGCGAGCAGCGACACGGTGGCGACAAGAAAGCGACGCAGCCAAGTTGCGGTTTGCGTCCCAAACAGCCGGGCGGTGGATTTCACCCCGATCAGCGCGTCGTCTTCGGTGTCTTGGTGGGCATAGATCGTGTCATAGAACAGGGTCCATGCGATGCCCGCGACATAGAGAATGACCGCCGGTGTTTCGAGCGTGCCGCTATGGGCCGTCCATACCAAGAGCGCGCCCCAGTTAAAGGCAAGGCCGAGGAACACCTGTGGCCACCAGGTAAAGCGTTTGGCAAAGGGGTAGACCGCCACAGGCACAAGAGAAAGCACGCCCAGCAGGATCGCATTCATGTTAAAAGTCAACAGGATAGCGAAAGCGATCAGGGCTTGGAGGATCATCCAGCCCGCCGCCTGTCTGGTGCTGACCTGACCCGAGGGTATAGGCCGTGAGCGGGTACGCTCGACCCGCCCGTCAATGTCGCGGTCGGTGATGTCGTTCCACGTACAGCCCGCGCCACGCATCAAAAACGCACCCGCCCCACAGGACAGGAATATCCAGAGATCAAACCAGCGCGCCGCGCCGTCATGCAGCATCGCCAGCGCCAGACCCAGCCAGCACGGCAGCAGCAAAAGCCACGTTCCGATCGGCCGGTCAGCGCGCGACAGGCGCAGATAAGGGCGGCTCCATTCGGGGGCGGTGTGATCGACCCAATTGCCTTTGACGGCATCCGAAACCTGCCCGTTTTCGGTGCTTTTGGCGTCTGGTGTCTTGTCGGATGTGCTCATATGGTCGGACCCATGAAAAAGGCGAAGATCAGGCTTTATGTAGAGCACCCGCTTGGGGCAGCGCAAACGGTTCCTTTGGAGCGCGATCAGGCGCATTACCTGTTTGGGGTGATGCGGCTGGGGCTGGGCGACGTTGTGGCACTGTTCAACGGGCGCGACGGAGAGTGGCAGGCCGAGGTTGTCGAGGCCGGAAAGCGGCGCGGCGCGTTGGAGTGCAAGGCCGAGAGCGCGGGGCAGGTCGCGCCGCCCGATCTGTGGCTTTTGTTCGCGCCGATCAAGAAGGCGCGGACCGATTTCATTGTCGAAAAGGCCGCCGAAATGGGCGCGGCCAAGATTTGCCCGGTGCAGAGCGATTTCACCAATTCCGAGCGTATCCGGCAGGACCGTTTACAGGCCCATGCGGTGGAAGCCGCCGAGCAATGCGGCGGCGTTTTCGTGCCTGAAGTCAAGGAGTTGGCGCGGCTAGATAAAGTGCTGAGCGACTGGCCTGAGGGGCGGCAGTTGATGTTTTGCGATGAGGCGCTGGCGGGGGGCGATTTTACGCTTCCGAGCGAGCTTGTCGATGCGCCATGGGCGATTTTGATTGGGCCGGAAGGCGGGTTTTCTGAGGCCGAGCGGGCCCGGCTGGCGGGGTTGGATTTTGCCCATCCCGTTGCCTTGGGGCCGCGGATTTTGAGGGCGGATACGGCGGCGGTTGCGGCGTTGGCTTTGTGGCAGGATCGGCTGGGGGATTGGGGTTGAGTTTTATCCGGCCAGAGGTGCGTGAGGTGCTGTGGCGATGGCGCGAGGCACTGGCCGGATTGGCCAGTATTTTGGTCGGAATCGCGCTGGTTTATGGCACCTATGGTTATTTGCCAATGATCGGCGGAGCCCTTGTTTTTATTGGATTTTTGGTGATGGGAGCGGGGGCGGTGCGGGCCAGTGTGAAGCCGAGGAGCGGCGGGGCCGGTGTGATCGAGCTGGATGAGGGGCGGTTAACCTTTCTTAATCCCGCGCAGGGCGCGTTTGTGGAATTGCCAGCGGTCATCCGGATCGAGATTATCACCACCAGCAGGGGGCCGGTGGAGGACGATCTCTTCTGGGTGTTTTACGAAGCGAGCGGGCAGGTGGTGCGCATCCCGGCCTCGGCCGTGGGAAGCGAGCTGTTGTTCGATGCGTTGGCCGCTTTTCCGGGGGCGGATTATCGCAAGGTTATCGCCGCTTCGGGGTCAACCGACGACAACGTCTTTGTGATCTGGCAGAAAGATCGCCGCCGTCTGCATTGACACTTTGCGGACAAAGCCGCAGAGATTCCCCCAACAGAGCGAAAAGATCGGAGTTTCAAGCGATGTCCATTCCCCAGTCCGGCGGCGGCCCGATCGAACGGCACGAACAGCTGACCGAATACCTTGTTGAAGGCTGCAAGCCGAAAGAGGATTGGCGCATCGGGACCGAGCACGAGAAGTTCGGCTATTGCAAGGACACGCTGAAGCCGCTGCCCTATGAGGGCGAGCGCTCGATCCTCGCGGTGCTGGAAGGGTTGCGCGACCGGCACGGCTGGGCACCTGTCGAGGAAGCTGGCAAGCTGATCGGGTTGAGCAAGGGCGGCGCGAACGTCAGCCTTGAGCCGGGCGGGGCGCTGGAACTGTCGGGTGCGCCGTTGGAAACCATCCACGAGACATGCGACGAGGTGAACACCCACCTGCGCGAGGTCAAAGCGATTTCGGAAGAGATTGGCGTGGGGTTCATCGGGCTGGGCGCGGCGCCGATCTGGACCCATGACGAGATGCCGTTGATGCCAAAGGGGCGTTACCGCCTGATGAATGACTACATGGAAAAGGTAGGCGAAACAGGGCGTTGGATGATGCGCCGCACGACGACGGTGCAGGTCAATATCGACTTCGGCTCGGAAGCGGATATGGTCAAGAAGCTGCGCGTGGCGCTGGCGTTGCAGCCCGTGGCGGTGGCGTTGTTTGCCAATTCGCCGTTCTGGGAAGGCAAGCCGAACGGCCATAAATCATGGCGCAGCTATATCTGGCGGCACATGGATGCGGCACGCACCGGGATGCTGCCATTCGTGTTTGAGGACGGCATGGGGTTTGAGCGCTATGTCGACTATGCGCTCGATGTGCCGATGTATTTCGTCTATCGCGATGGCAAGTATATCGACGCGCTGGGACAGTCGTTTCGCGATTTCCTGAAGGGGAAATTGCCCGCGTTGCCGGGGGAAATTCCGACCCTTTCGGATTGGGCGGACCATCTGACGACGGCCTTTCCCGAAGCGCGGATCAAGCAATATATGGAGATGCGCGGGGCCGATGGTGGCCCTTGGCGCAGGCTTTGTGCGCTGCCGGCGTTCTGGGTCGGGTTGACCTATGATCAGGGCGCTTTGGACGCGGCGTGGGGACCTTGTGAAGGATTGGGACGCAGAAACGCGCGAAGCGTTGCGCGTGGCGGCGAGCGAGGACGGCTTGCAGGCGGTAGTGGGCGACATCAAGATGCAACCGCTTGCGCGTGAGGTGCTGAATATCGCGCGCGAGGGTCTGCGGGCGCGGGCACGCCCCGGCGCCGGGGGCATGATCCCGGACGAGCGGCATTTCCTGCATGCTTTGGATGATTCCGTGACCGACGGGAAGGTTCCGGCGGACGAATTGCTGGAGCGGTTTCACGGCGATTGGAATGGCGATCTGAGCCGGATTTACGCTGATTACAGCTATTGATCCGTTAAGCGGAGATTAAGCGAAATTAATCTTGATGAACGCGGTTTGTCGCCCGATTTGGGGGGGTGACATTCGGCTGGCTCTCGGCTGACATCCGGCTGCCGGGTGGTGCGCGGCCCGAATTGGCGTGAAAGCGTTAATCGGGGGGCGTGCGGTGGGGTAAGGTTTGCGTAGCCCTTGGGTGGTGAAAGGGGCCAGCGCCTGCCCGTGGGGTGGCGCATCTTAGGTTGCTGTGGGGCAGTTTATCTTGCCAGATCATCGCGACGTCTGAGCGGATCTGAAACTTTGCCAAAGCGCCTGCCCGCCGGGACGGGCAGGCGCTGGCCCCGCGCCTTCGGCGCTGTTCGGGCCGGGGTCGTCGTTTAGGCCGCTTTTGCCGGCGGGTCCAGCACGGCGCGCAGGGTGGTGATGGCTTGCGAGAACCCGAGGCCGAGGCAGAGCGCGACAAAGCCGCTGGTCAGAAGCAGGCCGATGACGGGTGTGTCGCTGAACATCGCAAGGCCGGCCGCTGCGATGAGCACGAAGCCGAAGCCGATCGCGCCATAGCCGGTGGCGATGGTCACGGCGGCAGTGCGGGCGGCGGGGGTGCCGCGACATTCCGACATCATCGCGCCGATGCGCAGGATCATCACGGATAGCGCCGCGAGGGCGAAGAGGGCGAGGATGAGGTAGGTGAGGGCTGCGAAGAACATGAGAGGCCTCCTTTCAGGCGTAGATGTTCGAATTGCGGGTAAAACGCTTGTAAAGCGCGGTGAAAGTGGCGGCCCAGATCGGCGCGAACGCGGTGCCGAACAGGAGGTAGAAGATGCCAAGCCCATTCGAGTCGGGGTAAGCGATATAGAGGCCGATCACGAAGGTGGAATTGAGCAGGACTCCGGCGACGGCGAAGGCGGATTTGCGGCGCTCGCCGCGGCAGAGCATCCAGAACATGACCGGCGCGCCGAGCAGGAGATAGACCGGCAGGCCAAAGAGCAGCGCCAGCATCGAAATGAGATAGAGCGGTGCCCCGAGAATGCCGACGATCAGCGGCGCGAGGAGCAGGGCGGCAAAGAAGGCGATCATGCTGACCGGGCGGGTTGACCAGAGCAGGGGGCTGGGCGGGGGTCGGAACATTCTGGTAGCTACGGTCATTTCTGTAATCTCCGAAATTTATGGGCAAAAAAAGGGATCAGCCGGATTTGCCCCCTGATTTAGAGCCGGGCAGGAAGCGGGCGATTTTTGCGCCGAGTTTGAGGAGCGTAAGTTGGGTGCCGCGCGGGATGCGGGAAATCTCGCTATACCAGTCGTCAAACATCTGCATGGTGGCAAGTGTTTCGTCGAGGCGGGTTTGGACGTGATCGGGAGTGCCATCGGTTTTGGCATCGGCCGAGACATGGTGCAGGGCCGCGAGGGTGGGAGAGAATTCACGCGCGCGCCGGCTTGCGACGACGGCATTCACAAGGTCGAACATATCGCGGATCGAGGTGAAATGGTCGCGCCGGTCGCCCAGTTTGCGGGTGGGTTTGACGATGTCCATCGACTGCAGCTCTTTCAGCGCCGTTGACACATTGGAGCGAGCGAGGTTGAGCGTATCGCAGATGTCTTCGGCGGTCATCGGGTCGGGCGCGATGTGCAGCAGCGCGTGGATTTGCGCCACGGACCGGTTGACGCCCCATTTGGTGCCCATCTCTCCCCAGTGGAGAATGAAGTCTTGCATGGCGGGGGAGAGGTGCATCGGGTGAGTCGCCTGTCGTTAGTTTCTGTAATGACAGAAATAACAGAAGGGAGTGGCGGTGGCAAGCACATTCCCACAAGCGTTTTCCCCCAAGCACTTTCCCCCATGAGCGAGCCGACAGGGGGCGCAGAGTTTTGCCGAAAATCGCCGTTTGGCGCGAAGCTCTGGACCGAAAGTTAAGGTTCGGTTAAGACGCTTGGGTCTGATCCGGGGAGCGCGTTTTGCTCAGAACAACATTTAGTCTGTCCGGCCTTGCCGGGGCGATGATCTTGTCTGGCTGTGCTGGTGATCCGCTCGCCGGGGTCAAGAAGATTGACGAGGTTGACGTGGTTGGCCCGTCCCCTGTGGTGGAAGCGGTTGCCGCTCCGATCGAGACCGATCAGAACGCGACCCTGTTCCAGAGGCTCATGCGCAAACGGGAGGTTGCGCCGGGGTCTGGGTTGGAACCCGCAAAAGACACCACATCAGGGACCGGCCCTAAAGCGGAGGCGCCAGAGGAGGGCGCCTCTGCGACGGGGCAAGTTGTGGGAACGGGCACGGGCACGGGGGCCGCGGCGGATGCAAAGGTTGAGAAAGTTGTGCTGACGCCGGAGCCCGAGGGCAAACGGGGCGGCGGATTGTTTGGCAGTCGCAAGGCGAAGGTGTTGAGCGGGCCGGACGCGCGGGAGGTGGCCGCGGGCGAGGTTTTGCCGTTTGGCGAGATCGCGCGGGCCTGTCACATGAAGCGCGGGCAACTGGGCAAGGAAGTGTCGAAATACCCCGAACGCGGCACGAAATACCGGGTTTTTGACTCGGCACCGGGGAATGTGGGGCTGCATACCTTCTATGTCACCGGGTTCAAGGATGGCTGTCCGCGCCAGTTTACCGCCGCTTTGGCGGTGTTCGGGACGGCGGGCATGTATGAATCGCTGCGCTATACCCTGCCGGTAAAGGCGCGGAGCAAGAAGCCGACCGACAAGGCCTATGAGAAGGTCAAGTCGAAGGTCTGTGGCGTGAGCCGGACCAAGCCCTGTGGCGCGAAGGTGTCGCGGATGGAGAAGGGCACTGTTTTCCTGAGCCTTTATAACCGGTTTGAGGGGGCGCAGGGGTGGACCAACCTGTTGCTGAGCGACGGGGCGGTTTTGGCCAAGGACGTTCAGGGCTAGCCCCTCGCCGCAGGTGGGCGAAGGTGGGGTGAAACCCCACCCTACGCGGGACTGACCCTACGTGGGACTGGTCGTGACGGGGCGCCAAAGCGCGCGTCGGGTTGCTTTATCGTATGGTGTTTGCACGCAAGACGGGACGGGGGGCCGTGGGGGTGTGTTTGGGCCGAGCGGGTCCTGGAACGCCGACTATTGCAACGCCCAGTGATTTGAGACTTTGCCAGATGCGGCGCAATCCGCCGTGGGCGGAGCGGCTGCGGATGTCGTGGCTGCGGCGGATATAATGGGCATAGTCGATCGAGCCGCCGGGGAGGGTTTTGTAGTCGGGTTGCTGGGTCATCTGAGAGTCCTTTCGTTGTGATGCCCCCAGCTTGGCCAATTCACGGCAGGCGCGCTTGAAGGCGGTCTTGAGAGACCCTTGTGATTCCCTTGATTTTCTTGATTTCCCTTGGGATTCGCCTGATGCTTTCAGAAATTCTTGAGAAAGTTGGTTTTTGCCATGCGCTATAGCTTTGCCGATTGCGTGTTGGACACCGGGGCGCACAGGGTGGTGCGTGGCGGTGTCGATGTGCCGGTAGAGCCGCAGGTGTTCGATCTGTTGCGCCTGTTGGCGGAGAATGCCGGGCAGTTGGTGAGCAAGGATCACTTGATTGATGTGGTCTGGGGCGGGCGGATCGTGTCGGAGGCGACGATCAGCGCGCGGATCAATGCGGCCCGCAAGGCGGTGGGCGATGATGGCAAGCGACAGGCGATCATTCGCACCATCACGCGCCGGGGGTTCGAGATGGTGGCGGAGGTCGTGACGGAGGGCAGCGCGACGCGGGAGGCGGGCCAGCCAGCGGGTGACGCACGGGGTGATGCAGGGTGTGAAGCGGGGGCCGAACAAGAGGGGCCGGAGCAGCGCCAGACCATCCGCTTTACCACGTCCCGCGATGGCACCGGCATTGCTTATGCCATTTCCGGCGAGGGGCCGCCGTTGCTGAGAGCGGGGCATTTTCTGAGCCATCTAGAGGTGGATTGGCAGGGGTCGGTCTTTCGCCCGTTTCTGCATGCGCTGGGGCGGGTGCATCGGCTGGTGCGCTATGACATGCGCGGGATGGGCCTGTCGGACAGCACGCCCGGAGCGCTGGATCTTGAGCGATATTGCGATGATTTGCTGGCCGTGGCGGATGCGGCGGGGTTGGAGCGGTTTCCGATCTTGGGCATATCGCAAGGGGTGCCCGTGGCGGTGCGCTTTGCCGCGATGCACCCTGAGCGGGTGAGCCGCTTGGTGCTTTATGGCGGGTTTGCACAGGGGCGGATGGTGCGAGAAGGTGGCGCGACCGCAGAGGAAGCGGAGGCGATGCTGACCATGATAAAGGCCGGTTGGGGCAAGCCCGACAGCGCCTTTATGGCGGCGTTTACGGCGATCTTCTGTCCCGATGCCACGCCAGAGGAACGCGCGAGCCTTGTTGCAACGCAACAGGCCTCGGCCACGCCAGAGATGGCATTGCAGCTTCGGCAGGTGTTGGATCGTATGGATGTGACCGAGTGGTTGCCACAGGTGAGCGCCCCGACCTTGGTCATTCATGCCAGCAACGACGCGGTTAACCCGCTGTCACAGGGCCGGTTTTTGGCGTCGCGCATTGCGAATGCGGAATTGAAGGTGCTGGAGACGAACAACCATATCTTCGTGCAATCCTGTCCGTCATGGGCGGAGTTCGTTGCGGCGACGCTGGCGTTTCTGGAGCGGTCGCCTGATCGGTAGTTTGATCTGGTCGTGTGGCTTAGGAACGCGGGTCAGTAACGCGGCTTAGTAATGCGGGGGTGGCCGGTCATTGGCGCCGAACACATGGCTGCCGCCTTCGGCTTCGCGTTCGCCTTCGCGGCGCATCAGGGCGGCGACGCGGCGGCGCAGCGTTGTAATGTCGTCGGCTTGGGCCGCGACAATCCCGCTGAGGTCATCAACGACGCGTTCAAGGTGGGCGATTTTCTCTTCGAGCTTTTCCATGGGCGTTACATGCGCGCCAAGGGCCTTTGGGTCAAGGCCGTCCTTGCCCCTTTGCCGCCCATCCGGTAGAGGCTTGCGCCAAGTGCAGAGGCCCGCCGCCGGGCCCGATACCCAAGTCAAGGACACGACCCATGGCCAAAGAGAAGAAAGCCCCGCGCCCCAAGGCCGTCACGCCCAAGGGGTTTCGCGATTATTTCGGCTCGGAAGTGAGCGAGCGCAGCGCGATGTTGCAAAAAATCGCGGCGGTCTATCATCGCTATGGCTTTGAGGCGCTGGAGAGCAGCGCGGTCGAGACGGTCGAGGCGTTGGGCAAGTTTTTGCCCGATGTGGACCGGCCCAATGAGGGCGTGTTTGCTTGGCAGGAAGATGACGAGGGCGGCAAGGGTGCCAAGGCCGACTGGCTTGCGCTGCGCTATGATCTGACGGCGCCGCTGGCGCGGGTTTATGCGCAGCATCGCAATGAGTTGCCGACGCCTTATCGGCGGTTCGCCATGGGGCCTGTGTGGCGCAATGAAAAGCCCGGACCGGGGCGGTTTCGCCAGTTTTATCAGTGTGATGCGGATACTGTCGGGTCGGCGTCCTCGGCGGCGGACGCCGAGATTTGCGCAATGCTGGCCGATTGTCTGGAAGAAGTGGGCATTCCGCGCGGGGATTACATTGTGCGGGTCAACAACCGCAAGGTTTTGAACGGCGTTCTGGAGGTGATGGGCGTTGGCGAAGGCGCGGCGCGTGATGCCGTTTTGCGCACTATCGACAAGTTCGACAAGGTTGGCGAGGCCGGGGTGCGCGAGTTGCTGGGCAAGGGGCGGCTGGATGCGTCGGGGGCCTATATTGACGGTGTGGGTCTGAGCGATGAGCAGGCCGCGCCGGTGGTTGCGTTCCTGACCTCGAAGGGGGCGGATAATGCGGCGACATTGGCCAACCTGCGCCGCGCCATTGGCGAGAGCGCGGTCGGGGCCGAGGGCGTCGCCGAGTTGGAAGAGATCGCCGGTTTGCTTGCAGCGCAAGGCTATGGCGCGGACCGGATCGTGATTGACCCGTCGGTCGTGCGCGGTCTTGGCTATTACACCGGGCCGGTTTACGAGGCCGAGCTGACCTTTGAAATCCTCGACGAGAAGGGGCGCAAGCGCCAGTTCGGCTCGGTCGCGGGGGGCGGGCGCTATGACGATCTGGTCAAACGCTTCACCGGGCAGGCCGTGCCGGCGACGGGGGTGAGCATTGGCGTTGATCGCCTGCTTGCTGCGCTGCGCGAGAAGGGGCGGATTGAGACCAAGGCCCAAGGCCCCGTGGTTGTGACGGTGATGGATCGCGCCCGCATGGCCGACTATCAGGCGATGGTGGGAGAGCTGCGCCAAGCCGGTATTCGCGCCGAGGTTTACCTTGGCAATCCGAAGAATTTCGGCAACCAGTTGAAATATGCCGACAAGCGCGAAAGCCCGGTTGCGGTGATCGCGGGGAGTGATGAGTTTGAGGCGGGCAAGGTGCAGATCAAGGATCTGATCCTTGGTGCGAAGATCGCCGAGAACGCCACTTTGGAAGAGTGGAAAGAGCGCCCGAGCCAGTTTGAAGTGGCACGCGGTGATCTGGTCAGTGAAGTGCGCAAGATCCTAGACGGGCAGGCGGGTTGATATGCCACGCAGAGCAGCGAACCGGGCCGAGGCGGCGCGGCTGAAAGCGATATTCGAGGCGGCGGGTGCGCAGCCGATCGAAGCGCCGATCCTGATGCCGGCGGACGTGCTTTTGGACCTTTACGGCGAGGACATTCGCGCGCGGGCCTATGTGACGTCGGATGCATTGCGCGGCGAGCAGATGCTGCGCCCGGATTTCACGGTGCCGGTGGTTGAAATGCACATGGCCCACGGCGCAGAGCCGGCGCGATACACCTATGCCGGTGAGGTGTTTCGCCGTCAGGAGGACGACGCGGCGCGCGCCAATGAGTATTTTCAGGTCGGCTATGAGGTGTTCGAGCGCGACAATCCGGCGGCGGCGGATGCCGAGGTGTTTGCCTTGATCCAAGGGGCCTTGGAAGGGTTGCCCGTGCGCGCGGCGACGGGCGACATCGGCATATTGATGGCGGCCGTGGGCGGGTTGAACACCAGCGCGCGGCGCAAGGCGGCCTTGATGCGCCACATCTGGCGGCCACGGCGGTTTCGCGCGTTGATCGACCGGTTTTCGGGCCGGGTGCCGGTGCCGGCGAGCCGGGTCGCGTTGCTGGCGGCGAAAGAGCCGTTTGCGAGTGCCGGGCCGGACATCGGCCTGCGCAGCCGCGCCGAGGTGGAGGCGCGGATCGAGGCGCTGCGCGAGGATGCGGCGATGCCCGCGTTGGCAGCAGGAGAGGTCGACCTGATGGAGGCGCTGCTGGCGGTGCGCGAAACGATGCCCTATGCGCTGGAGCGGTTGCGCGACATTGCGGTCGATATGCCCGCCATCCAAGGCGCGGTTGAGCGGCTTGCAGCGCGCGGCGAGGCGTTGGAGGCACGCGGCGTGGATGTGGCGCGGCTCGATTTCGAGGCGTCTTATGGGCGCACGCAGATGGAATATTACGACGGCTTTGTGTTCGGCTTTTACGCCGAGGCGCGGCCCGATTTGCCGCCGGTGGCCACGGGTGGGCGCTATGACGCGCTGACCCGGCAACTGGGGCACGGGCGCGAGATCCCGGCGGTCGGGGGTGTGCTGCGCCCCGGGTTGATGCTGGAGCTTGCGGAGGGGTTGGCATGACGATCAAGCTGGGCGTGCCCTCCAAGGGGCGGTTGATGGAGAAGACCTTTGACTGGTTCTCCAAGCGCGGCATCGGGCTGTCGCGGGCGGGATCGGACCGCGAATATTCCGGCGCGGTCGAGGGGATCGACGGGGTCGAGCTGGTGCTGCTCTCTGCCGGGGAAATCCCGCGCGAGCTGGCGGCGGGGCGGATCAACCTTGGCGTCACGGGGACCGACCTTGTGCGCGAAAAACTCGGCGGTTGGGAGCGTCAGGTCGAAGAGCTGGCGCCGCTTGGCTTTGGCCATGCCGATTTGATCATCGCGGTGCCGAATGCCTGGGTTGATGTCGATATGCTTGACGATCTGGATGCGGCGGCGGCGGCGTTTCGGGCGCACCATGGTTTCCGGCTCAGGATCGCGACGAAATACCACCGGCTGGTGCGTGACTTCCTGCGTGACAATGGGGTCGCCGACTATCAGCTGATCGACAGTCAAGGCGCGACCGAAGGCACAGTAAAGAACGAAACCGCCGAGGCGGTGGCCGACATCACCTCGACCGGCGATACGCTTAGGGCTAACCACCTCAAGGTGCTGGAAGACGGGCTGGTGTTAAAGTCGCAAGCCACGCTGTTTCGCGCCCGCGATGGCGAGTGTAGCAAGGCCGACCGCGCCGTGATGGCAACGCTCAAGGATATGCTCGGCGTGGCGTGAGGAGCGTCAGGCCGCGCGTTTTTGAGGCCGCGGTTTTGCACGCGCTACCAATTCGGATCAGCTCCAGTTTTCTTTAATGGGTCAAATACCCAATCCTCAAACCATCCGCCTGCGCCGCCGCTCAAAATGAGCACGCGCCCTATGCAGCAAACACCAAGGCCGAGCGAAGCGAGGCCCCCGGCGACGCGCGTAGCGCGGCGCAACCCGAGAAGGTGACGTGGCTGTTTGGTATTGCGCGCAGTTTTGCCGGGGCTTTGGAGGTTCGAGTGGGGGCTAGGCAGGTTTGAGGCGCGCCTCTGGTGCGACACACTCTGTTATTAGTGGGGGCTGGCCCCCACACGCTGGTATAAGTGGGGGCCAGCCCCCACGCCCCCGGGATATTTCCGGTCAGATGAAGGGCTGGTCAGAGCACACCGATTTCGGCGAGTTTGGCTGAGAGTTCTGCAGGCAGAGCGTCGTCGTCGGCGCGTGGGGTGGCGAGGTCGGGTGGCGCGTCGGCGGGGGCGAGGTAGCGCCAGCCTTGGAACGGGCGTTTGAGCGCCGAAGCCGTGGGCACCAGTTCGGGGTCGAGCACGAAGGCGCAGCGGCGGATGCCGTCCTCGCCCGTTACCTCGTCAAAGCGCAGCACGCGTTGGCGGCATTGGATCGCGCCTTTGATGACCCAGAAGATCGACCCGCCAGCGAGGACTTCGGCCTCGCGTTTGGGCCACATGCGGGTGACGTGGCGGGGCAGGCCGTCGGGGCTTTGGGCGGCGCGGCTTGCCTGCCATGCGGCAAGGGTGTCGACCGAATCGGTGCCGACAGAGAGTTTGATGAGATGGGTTATCTTGTTCGTCAATTGTTCCGTGCCCCTATATGTGGTAGGTTATAGCTCTTCCCGCGATTCTGCCACCCGTGCTTTTGCGCACACGGCGCATAACTTGTTGGCAGTGGCGGCCGATTTCTGTTTAAACGCGCGCGCCGACCCGTTAGTTTCATACCCCTGCACCAGCCACAGACCGGAGCCAACAGATGACTCGTTTCGCTGCCCCTATTGCCGAGCAAATTTGGGATATGAAATACCGCCTCAAAGACGCCGATGGCACGCCGGTTGATCAGAGTGTCGAGGACAGTTGGAGGCGCATCGCGCGCGCGCTGGCGACCGTTGAAAACGACCCGAAGCTCTGGGAAGACCGGTTTTACAGTGCGTTGGAGGATTTCAAGTTCCTGCCAGCCGGGCGGATCACCGCCGGGGCGGGCACCGGGCGCAGTGTGACGTTGTTCAACTGTTTCGTCATGGGCACGATACCCGACAGTATGGGTGGCATTTTCGACATGTTGAAAGAGGCCGCTTTGACCATGCAGCAGGGGGGCGGGATCGGCTATGATTTCAGCACCATCCGGCCGCGTGGCGCGGATGTGACCGGGGTGGCGGCGGATGCCAGCGGGCCGCTTTCGTTTATGGATGTATGGGATGCGATGTGCCGCACCATCATGAGCGCGGGAAGTCGGCGCGGCGCGATGATGGCGACGATGCGCTGTGACCATCCCGACATCGAGGATTTCATCAGTGCCAAGCAGGATCCGGCGCGGCTTCGGATGTTTAACATGAGCGTGCTGGTGACGGATGATTTCATGGCTGCGGTCAAGGCCGGAGGGACATGGGATTTGCGCTTTGGCGACAAGGTGTATCACACTGTCGAGGCGCGCGATCTGTGGAACCGCATCATGCAGGCGACCTATGAATACGCCGAGCCGGGGGTAATTTTCATCGACCGGATCAACGCGATGAACAACCTGAATTACTGTGAAGATATTGCCGCCACGAACCCTTGTGGCGAGCAGCCGTTGCCGCCCTATGGCGCGTGTCTGTTGGGGTCGATCAACCTTGCGCGTTTGGTCGAGACCCCGTTCGAGGCGGGGGCCAAGTTGGACGAGGCCGCGCTGGGCGATTTGGTCGCCACCGCCGTTCGGATGATGGACAACACGGTTGACGCAAGCCGCTTCCCGCTTGAGCAGCAAGCGCAGGAGGCGGCGGCCAAGCGGCGGATCGGACTTGGGGTTACCGGCCTTGCCGATGCGTTGTTGATGGTCGGTTTGCGCTATGGCTCTGACGAGGCCGCAGCACAGGCCGAGGCGTGGTTGAAGGCGATTGCGCGCGCCGCCTATCTGGCGTCGGTCGACTTGGCCCGTGAGAAGGGCGCCTTCCCGTTGTTTGACGCCGAGAAGTTCCTTGAAAGCGGCGCCATGCAGGCGATGGATGCGGATGTGCGCGATGCGATTGCCGACCATGGCATTCGCAACGCATTGCTGACCAGCATCGCGCCGACGGGAACGATCTCGCTCTATGCCGGGAATGTTTCCTCCGGGATCGAGCCGGTGTTTGCCTATGCCTATACCCGCAAGGTTTTGCAGAAAGACGGCAGCCGCACCGAAGAGGAAGTGGTGGATTACGCCGTGCAGATGTGGCGCGAAAAGTTTGGCGATGCGGAGTTGCCCGACTATTTCGTCAACGCCCAGACATTGGCCCCCGGCGACCATGTGAAGATGCAGGCGGCGGCGCAGAAATGGGTTGATTCCAGCATTTCCAAGACGATCAACGTGCCCGAAGATATCTCGTTTGACGCCTTCAAGGATGTTTACATTCAGGCCTATGAGACCGGCTGTAAGGGCTGCACGACCTATCGTCCGAATGAGGTGACGGGGAGCGTGCTGACCGTTAGCGAAGCCGCGGATGAGACCCCCGAGGAGGTCAAAGGCGCGATGAGCGATGGCGAGGTGGTCTATATGACCGAGCCGCTGGATCGGCCGCAGTCTCTGGAAGGGTCGACATACAAGTTGAAGTGGCCCGACAGCGAGCATGCGATTTATTTGACGGTCAATGACATCCTTATCAACGGCCATCGCCGCCCGTTTGAAGTGTTCATCAACTCGAAGAACATGGAGCATTTTGCCTGGACCGTGGCGCTGACCCGGATGATTTCGGCGGTGTTCCGGCGCGGTGGTGATGTGAGCTTTGTGGTGGAGGAGTTGAAGGCCGTGTTCGACCCGCGTGGCGGCGCATGGATGCAGGGCAAATACATTCCCTCCATCCTTGCCGCAATTGGTGGCGTGTTGGAACGGCACATGATCGCGACCGGGTTTATCGAGGGCGAGGGGATGGGGCTTAAGGCTGATCCGCAGGCCAATGTGGTGAACCTTGACGGGCCGCCCAAGGGCAAAGCCTGTCCGAGCTGTGGGCAGTATGATCTGCGCATGGTCGAGGGCTGCATGACCTGTGCCAGCTGTGGCCATTCCAAATGCGGCTGATGGCGCGGGTGTGAGCCGGGGCCTGTTAACCGGATTGCGGCATAGGGGGCATGCGGGATGATTGCTTATGTCACCGTTGGGGCGGATGATTTGGCGGCGGCGGAGCGGTTTTACGCGGCGTTTCTGCCTTCGCTTGGCTATGGGCTTGAGGTTGGGCCGGAGGGGTTGAGCTTTGCTTTGCCTGTTGCGCCGGGGCAGGAGCCTGTGTTGCCGGATTTCTATGTGAAGCCGACGTTTGACGGGGCGCCGGCCACGGCGGGGAACGGCGCGATGGTTGCTTTTGAGGCCAACACGCAGGCGCAGGTGCGGGCGCTGCATGCGGCGGCAATGGCGGCGGGGGGTGCGGACGAGGGCGCGCCGGGGTTTCGCGCCTCCTATGGGCCGCGGTTTTATGTCGGCTATTTGCGCGACCCGCAGGGCAACAAGATCGCTTTGTTTTCGGCCAATCCGGAGCAGCCGGGGCGCGACGGGTGATGGGCAGGCCCATTGCGGGATGGAGTGCCGCAATGGGGCAAATGCAAGCTGGGTTCGGCTAAAGGATGCAAAAAACGCCTTCGCGAAGATCAGCGAAGGCGTTTTCTTTTGGTCTTAGCGGCGCGCGGGGTTTGCGGCGGCGGTGCCCGTTTTCGCGCATCAGGCGCTGGGCGCATCCAATCGGGGTTTGGTCACGAAACACGCGATCCGTGCAGACAGCGGGAAGGCGATTGCGCCCAACACGAAGGCAATGGGCCAAGCGATTAAAGCGGTTCTGGGCCAAGTCGAAAGCCAGAGGGCGGTTGGCCCGAGGGCGATAAAGGACATAATCCCGGACATGGCAGTGGCCATCATGAAGGTCATGATGATTTGGGTGAGAATCATAGTCTTTTTTTGCATCAGCAGTGCTTTCAATGACGGATGGAGTCTTGAAGCGCTCGCGCCGCAAAATGACACCATCCTGTTGCAAGGGTGGTGTCGCGGGATCACGCCCTTCGGGCGCGCTTAAATCCCGCTCTGGCGGGGACGGGAATAACCAAACCCGCCTAAAATCTTTTCGACCCGCGATCTATAGGCGTTGCTTGGGCGAAAGAAAACGATGAAATTGCGCCAACTTTAGTGGTCATGCGCCTGAGTTGGCTGCAACATCTGGTCAGGGGCGGCGTGAGGGGCCGCCCCGTTTGGGTTCACGGGGGCGTGCGGCGATCAGATGTCGATCACGACTTTGCCCAGAGCCTGACCGCTGCCAAGGCGGGCATAGGCGGCACCGGCCTGTTCAAAGTCAAAGCGTTGCGCGTCGAGCAGCGGTGTGACGGCGCCCGCATCGACCAGTTCGGCCAGTTTGGCGAGGATGTCGCCATGGGCCTGACGGTTTACGTTGGCGAGCATCGGCAGCAGCATGAAGACAATATGCAGCGACAGGCCCTTGAAGTGGGCCGGTGACATGTCGATTTCCACCATGGCAACGGTGGTGATGATCTGGGCGTTGAGGGCTGCGGCCTCGAACGAGTTGGTCATATTGGCACCGCCAACGGCGTCAAAGATCACGTCAAAGCCGTTGCCTCCGGTTTGGGCGGCGACGTAATCGGCGATCTGGTCTGTCATGAAGTCGATCGGGGTCGCGCCGTAGCCTTGGATGATCTGCATTTGCGCATCGCCCGTGCCAGTGGCGGAAACCTCGGCGCCGAGGTGTTTGGCGATTTGAACCGCGAGGTGGCCAACGCCGCCAGCGCCGCCCTGAGCCAGAAGTTTTTGCCCCGCGGTGACGCCGGCGCGGTGCAGGCCTTCGTAGGCGGTGATGCCGACCAGCGGCATGGCGGCGGCTTCGCGCATGGAGAGCGATTTGGGTTTATGGGCGATCAGCTGGGCGTCGGCCAGCATATATTCGGCAAGCGCCCCTTGGAGATCGGCCAGACCGCCAGCGCAGCCGTAGACCTCATCCCCGACGGCAAAGGAGGTGACGCCTTCGCCGATCTCTTCGATGACACCGGCGAAATCCATGCCGAGCACGGCAGGCAGGGCAGGGGACAGCGGCAGCTCGGCGCCCATGTTTTTGATCATCGTGTCAACGGTGTTGACGCTGCTGGCGTGGACGCGCAGCACGACGTGGCCCGCTGTAACCGCAGGACGGTCAAGCGTTGTCGGTTCAAAGGATGCGTCGGGGCCGTAGGTGGTGAGGGTCATGGCTTTCATCTGGAAACTCCTGTTGATGAGGTGGCTTGGTGTCCAGATAGATCATTCGGGTATTGAGTTTAATTGGCTGAAATACAGCATCAGTTTTATGATTTTGGATATAAGCAGAGCGGGCAGGGCAGCTTGCGGGCGGGTCGCGGGATGGCTGTCGTGCAATGCGAAAAGGGTGAGGACCGTGGTTGAGACGGAGTCCTCACCCCTTTTTGTCAGGCGCGGGTGGCGAAGGGATTGCGACGCTGGCTCTAGGGCTTGCCGAGCAGCGTGGTCGTGGTTTTTTCGAGTGTTCGCATGACCAGATCGCAATGCGCCGGGTCAAGCGCGGCGGGGTGCGGGTCGTCAAACTGTCCGGCGTCATTGTCAAAATACTTGCCCGAGGCGTTGGCGAAGGCGTCGCCGGTTGCGGCGGCTGTCAGGATGTCGGCGCCGATTTGAAGGTCGTTTCCGGCGACGCCGAAGCCTTCCTTGACCATTTTGGAGGCCAGAAGCGAGCCGGGATTGACGGCAACCGCCACGGGGCCTTTGGGGTAGTAGCGGGCAAACGCGCGTGTCCAGATGATCAGCGCGAGTTTGCTTTGAGCATAGGCCGCGAAATCGCCGAGCGTGGCGCGGCCCGCCATGGCGTTGGCATCAATCGGCGCTTGGGCCGCCGAGGACAGGTTCACGATGCGCCCATTCGAGGGGATGATCAGGCGCAGGCTGTTGGTCAGCACATAGGGGGCGAAGGTATTGACCATAAAGCGCAAATCCACCCCTTGGGCGGTGGTGGGGTTGGGCGTCTTGTAGACGCCGGCGTTGTTGATCAACACGTCGAGGTGATCGTGGCGCGCGATGACATCGGCGGCGAGCTTTTGAACCTCGGCCATATGCGCCAGATCGGCGAGATAGGTTTCGACACTGCCGCCGAGTTCGGCGGCGGCGGCGTCAAGCTTGGTCTGACTTCGGCCGTGGAGCAAAATGGTATGGCCAAGCTCGGCCAGCGTTTTGGCGGTGCGCAGCCCGATACCGTCAGTCGCGCCGGTGATGAGTATGGTCTTGGACATGAATTGCTCCTACTGGGTGAAGTCGGGCAGTGACCGCGACGTGATCGCCTGCGCCGCCATTGAAGCGGAGCGCGAGGTTGCATGCGCGCGAATAGTTCATGGATCGCTAGTTATTCATTGATCGAAGTGAGTAAATAAGCGAATAGCGAATTCATAATATGGATTTTGGATATAAACGATGGACACAGCCAGCCTGCGATTGTTTGTTTTGGCGGCGGAAAAGCTGAATATCAGCGCCGCCGGGCGCGCCCTTGGGCTTGCGCCTGCGGTGGCGGGTGCGCATTTGGCGAAACTGGAAAAGACCGTCGGGGCGGACCTGTTGCATCGCACGACGCGCAAGGTGTCCTTGTCGCTGGAAGGGGCGGAGTTTCTGCCGTTTGCGCGCGAAATACTGGCGCAGGAGGACGCGGCGCGGGCCGCGCTTGGCAAGGGGCACGCAAGCCCGCGCGGGACGTTGCGGTTTACCGCGCCCAGCACCTTTGCCCAGCTATATATCGCGCCGATCCTGCCGGAGTTCTTGCGCCGCTATCCCGATCTGACGCTGGATTTGCGGCTGTCGGACAGCGTGTTTGATTTGATCGAGGGGAGTTTCGATCTGGCGATCCGAAACTCGGCTATGCAGGATTCGAGCTTGAAGGGGCGGAAATTGGCGGATGAAGCGCGGATGCTATGCGCCTCGCCTGCTTATCTGGCGCAGAACGGCACGCCGGCGCATCCGCGTGACCTCTGCCAGCATCAGTTGATCGGGTTCAAGAGCCAAGCGGCGCGCCCGTTGATCGGCCCGGAGGGGCAAAGGGAGGTGTTTGACCCCGGTGCTTCGGCGTGCCGGCTGGTTCTGGATGATGGCCTGACGCAGAAGCTTGCCACGCTTGCCGGGGCGGGGATTTCGGTGAACTCGCGGTGGAGTGTTGATCGGGAGCTGGCAGACGGCACGTTGGTGCGGGTTTTGCCGGAGTATGAAGTTGCGGATAAGTCGATGCTTTGGCTGGTTTACCCAAAGTCGAATGTTCTGTCGCCGAAGGTGCGGGTGTTCATGGATTTTCTGATTGAGAAACTAGTGAAAACCCCGGCTTGGGGGCCGGGTGCAGGGGCTCAGGATTAGGCTTTGGGTTGGTCGGTTGCCGGGTCTGACAGGGTTTTGGCGATCTCTGACGTTCTCGCCGAGGGGGAGCATGCCGCCCAAATTGATCCCTAGATACGCGGGCAGTGAGACTCTGATGGCGCGCCTTTGATCGGGCGCGCCGTGCTGTGGCGTTGCGCGGCGTGGAAAGCGGGCCGGGCTTTGGCGGCGTTACCCCTGAAGCGGGATGACGCCCAAGTCACCTTCGGCGCGGGCCTTGATCGCCAGAGCGGCGGCATGGGAGGCGGCGGCGGTGGTGTAGTAGGGGATCTTGTCATAGAGCGCGACCGAGCGGATTTCGCGGCTGTCGGCGACGGCGGCGGCGCCTTCGGTGGTGTTCATGACAAGGTTAATTTGCCCGTCCTTGAGTTGATCAACCACATTGGGGCGCCCCTCGTAGACCTTTTTGACCACATCGCAGGCGATGCCGTGATCCTTGAGGAAGGTCGCGGTGCCATTGGTGGCGACGATGGTAAACCCTTGTTCAACAAGAATTTTCGCAGTGTCGATCAGTTCCGGCGTCTTGTCGTCATCCTTGATCGAGAAGAACACCTTGCCAGTGGCGGGAAGTTCGGTGCCAGCCCCCATCTGTGCCTTGAGGAAGGCCAGCGGGAAGGAACGGTCCCAGCCCATAACCTCGCCAGTGGAGCGCATTTCCGGGCCGAGGATTGTATCGACGCCGGGGAAGCGGGCGAAGGGGAGCACCGCCTCTTTGACCGAGAACCACGGCATATGCGGATCGGCCAGCGTCATCGGGTCGGGGGATTTCACGGTGCCGGGTTTGGCATCGGCGGGGATCGGGTTGCGCAGGGGGAAGTTCTGCATCGGTTCACCGGCCATCAGGCGGGCGGCGATGGAGGCAATCGCGCTGTCGGTGGCTTTGGCCACGAAAGGCACGGTGCGGCTGGCGCGCGGGTTGACCTCGATCAGGTAGATTTCATCGTTCTTGATCGCGAATTGCACGTTCATCAGCCCGACCACGTTGAGGGCAAGGGCGAGGGCGTTGGCCTGTTCCTTGACCTGAGCGATCAGCGCGTCGGAGAGCGAGTAGGGCGGCAGCGAGCAGGCGCTGTCACCGGAGTGGACGCCGGCCTCTTCGATGTGCTGCATGATTCCCGCGACATGCACGGTTTTGCCGTCCGAGAGCGCGTCAACGTCGAGTTCAACCGCGCCAGAGAGGTAGCTGTCGAGCAGCACAGGGCTATCACCGGAGACCACGACGGCCTGAGAGATGTAGCGTTCAAGCTGGGGCATGTCGCGCACGATTTCCATCGCGCGGCCACCCAGAACATAGGACGGGCGAATGACCAGCGGGAAGCCGATTTCTTCGGCGATTTTAAGGGCTTCGGCGTCGGTGGAGGCGATGCCGTTCTTGGGCTGCTTGAGGCCAAGTTGGTTCACCAGCGCCTGAAAACGCTCGCGGTCTTCGGCCAGATCAATCGCGTCGGGCGTGGTGCCGAGGATCGGGATGCCTTCGGATTCGAGCGCGTTGGCGAGTTTCAGCGGGGTTTGGCCGCCGAATTGTACGATGACGCCGTGAAGGGTGCCGTTTTCCTGCTCAACCCGCAGGATTTCCATCACGTGCTCAAAGGTGAGCGGTTCGAAATAGAGCCGGTCGGAGGTGTCATAATCGGTGCTGACCGTTTCCGGGTTGCAGTTGATCATGATGGTTTCATAGCCCGCTTCGGTCAGGGCGAAACAGGCGTGACAGCAGCAATAATCAAACTCGATCCCTTGGCCGATCCGGTTGGGACCGCCGCCGAGAATGACGACTTTCTTTTTGTCCGAGGGGCGGGCCTCGCATTCCACATCGCCCATCGCGGGGGCTTCGTAGGTGGAGTACATATAGGGGGTCTGGGCCTCGAATTCGGCGGCGCAGGTGTCGATGCGTTTGAACACGGCGGTGACACCGGCGGCATGGCGGGCGCGGCGGATGTCGGCCTCTTTGAAACCGGTGAGAATGGCGAGGCGGGCATCGGTGAAACCGAGCATCTTGAGCTTGCGCAGACCGTCGGCATCCGTGGGCAGGCCATCGGTTTTGACAACTTCTTCGGCTTCTACAATCTCGCGGATACGGGCGAGGAACCACGGGTCGAACATGGTGGTGGCGTGAATGTCTTCGTCGCTAAGCCCGTGGCGCATGGCCTGTGCGATGGTGCGCATCCGGTCGGGGGTCTGCTTGCTGATCGCTTTGATCACGGCGGCCTTTTCGGGGGCGCCTTCGATTTCGACTTCGTCAAAGCCGGTGAGGCCGGATTCCATCGACGCCAGCGCCTTTTGCAGCGATTCGTGGATGGTGCGGCCGATCGCCATCGCCTCGCCCACGGATTTCATCGCGGTGGTGAGGTGGGGTTCGGAGCCGGGGAATTTCTCGAATGCGAATTTCGGGATCTTGGTGACCACATAGTCGATGGTCGGCTCAAAGCTCGCCGGGGTGACCTTGGTGATGTCGTTGTCGAGTTCATCGAGCGTGTAGCCGACGGCCAGCTTGGCGGCGATTTTGGCAATCGGGAAGCCGGTCGCCTTGGATGCCAGCGCCGAGGAGCGCGACACGCGCGGGTTCATTTCGATCACGACCATGCGGCCGGTTTCGGGGCTGATCGCCCATTGCACGTTGGAGCCGCCGGTTTCGACGCCGATCTCGCGCAGGACGGCGATAGAGCCGTTGCGCATGATCTGGTATTCCTTGTCGGTCAGCGTCAGCGCGGGTGCAACGGTGATCGAATCGCCCGTATGCACGCCCATCGGGTCGACGTTTTCGATGGCGCAGACGATGATGGCGTTGTCGGCCTTGTCGCGCACGACCTCCATCTCGAACTCTTTCCAGCCGAGCAGCGATTCGTCGACGAGGATCTGATTGACCGGCGATGCGTCCATGCCAGAGCGGCAGAAATGGATGTAATCATCGCGGTTATAGGCGACGCCGCCGCCGGTGCCACCGAGGGTGAAGGCGGGGCGGATGATGGCGGGGAGGCCGATCTCTTCGAGCGCGTCGAGCGCGATTGCGATGCCGGTGTCGAGGTCGGCTTTGCCGTCGTCTTTCTTGGGGGCGGTGACGATTGTGGCCTTGGGGTTTTCGATGCCCAGACGATCCATCGCCTCGCGGAAGAGTTTGCGATCTTCTGCCATTTCAATGGCTTCGCGGTTGGCGCCGATCAGCTCGACACCGAATTTATCAAGCACGCCCATATCAGCCAGCGCCAGCGAGGTGTTGAGCCCGGTCTGACCGCCCATGGTGGGCAGGAGCGCGTCGGGGCGCTCTTTCTCGATGATCTTGGCGACAACTTCGGGGGTGATCGGCTCGATATAGGTGGCATCGGCGAGGCCCGGATCGGTCATGATTGTCGCGGGGTTCGAGTTGACCAGAACAACGCGGTAGCCTTCCTCGCGAAGGGCTTTGCAGGCCTGGGCGCCGGAGTAGTCAAACTCGCATGCCTGCCCAATAACGATGGGCCCTGCTCCGATGATCATGATGGATTTGATATCGGTTCTTTTCGGCATGCCATATCCCCCGGCTAGTTCGAGCAAATTGTCGTGGGTTATAGACATGCGCGGCCCATGTGCAAGGGGCGAATGGGCGCGGATTGTCAGGGTTGATCGCTTAAGGGTGTGCGGCAGGTTTTTGGACAGCAAAAAGCGCGCGCAACAGCAGGGCGAAAAAGAGCAAAGCGGGAACAAGCGCCGTCAGCATGAAGTGGTCGTTGAAGCTGTGTAGGAGGGAAAATGTTTTGACGCTGCTGACCAGCAGGGTGAGCACAATCCAGCCCCAGGCCTGTTTGGGCGGCATGATCACAAACAACGCCGGCAGCAGGAGGAGCGGCATAAAGAAGTAATGCGCCCAAGAGAGCGGTCCAAGCAGCGCGGCAATCAGGCTGAGCAAAAGCAGTTGCACCGGAAGGGCGGTGGCGGGGTCGATCCGGCGGCCACCGCGCCAGAAGAAAACCAGCGCAAGTATCAGGGCGGCTTTGCTGAGCACGGTGATCCACAGCGGTTCGGGGGCGGTATAGACGGCCAGCGCGCGACCATCGGGCATGGCGGCGGCGCGAAAAAACTCGGAGGCTTGAAAGAGCAGTGCTTCGGGAGAGAAGTTGAGCTTGGTCATGACGATCATCGCGTTGATCTTTGAAAGCTGCTCGAGAAACTGGGCATGAAGCGGCCAGCCCATGACAAGGAGCGAGGTCAGGGCGATCCCGCCCGATACGGCCAATGCCGCGCCCAAGGCGCGCCAATCGCGACGCATCACAAAGATCAGCGCAAAGAGAATGGGCGAGACTTTTATGGCAATCGCCAGCCCGAGGAGCGCACCGCCGCGAATGCTCTGTTCGCGCGAGACGAGCCACATGGCCGCGAGGATCAGGAACGTGACCGTGATCTGGGGCTGGTTGTTGAGGAAGGCGTTGAACGCAGGGAAGCTAAAGAACAACACGGCGAAGGCGATCAGGCCCTGATGCATCGGCGTGGGGTGTTGCCTGTGCGGCGTGAGCGTAAAGGCAAGAAACGCAGAGGCCAGCGCGCCCGCCACATGCAGCAGGAACGTGGCCTTGAAGAAGGTCGCCGCGGACATGGCATGAGCCGGAACCGCGAGCAGCGCCGCCCAGATCGGCGGGTAGACATAGGCGGTGACCACTTGCGCGTCTTGCCCTTGGGCGGTCATCACCTCATCCCACAGCGGCATCGGCTCGGCGTTGAAGATATGCGACGGGGCGAGATAGATCAGCTCGCTCTGACCGTTTGCGACCATCCAGCCCGCCATATAAAGCGCCGAAATGTCGATGTGCGGGCCGTTGAAACAGCTTTGAATGATCCACATCGCCCAGAGAACGGCGAGCGCGATAAACAGAAGTTTGGTTGTTCGGGGTGTCATTTGCTCGGGCTTTGCCTGAATTGCTGTTTCGGTCTGGCCGGTTTCGGCTCTGGCTGTTGTTGCGTGATTGGTAGCGGATGATGTGGGCGTGGTCACTTTTTTTGTCTCGGTGCGCGGGTTTTCTGCAAGAGGGAATGGGGTCACGGGCCTTGACTTCCTCGGCTCTACAAGGTGTATCGGCGCGACCACGATATTCACCCCTTGAAAGGGCCAGCACATGCACGCCTATCGCAGCCAAACCTGCGCCGAATTGAACACATCGCACGTTGGAGAGACTGTCCGCCTGTCGGGTTGGGTCCATCGGGTGCGCGATCACGGGGGCGTTTTGTTCATTGATTTGCGCGACCATTACGGCATGACGCAGGTGCTGTGCGACCCGGACAGCCCGGTTTTTGCGCAAGTCGAGAAGGTGCGCAGCGAATGGTGCATCCGGATTGACGGCGAAGTTAAAGCGCGGGCGGATGATTTGGTGAACCCCAAGATCCCGACCGGCGCGATCGAGGTTTATATCCGCGATATGGAAGTGTTGGGCGCTGCTGCGGAATTGCCGCTGATGGTGTTTGGCGAGCAGGAATACCCCGAGGAAACGCGGCTTCGCTATCGCTATCTCGATCTGCGGCGCGAGAAGATGCAGAACCACATGAAGCTGCGGTCTGATCTGGTGGCGTCGATCCGCAAGCGGATGTGGGACAAGGAGTTCCGCGAATATCAGACGCCGATCATCACGGCGTCTTCGCCGGAAGGTGCGCGCGATTTTCTGGTGCCGTCGCGGCTTCATCCCGGCAAGTTTTATGCGTTGCCGCAGGCGCCGCAGCAGTTCAAGCAGCTGATCATGGTCAGCGGCTTTGACAAGTATTTCCAGATCGCGCCGTGTTTCCGCGACGAAGACCCGCGTGCCGACCGCTCGCCCACGGATTTCTATCAGCTTGACCTTGAGATGAGCTTTGTCGAGCAGCAGGACGTGTTCGACACCATTCAGCCGGTCATGCAGGGCGTGTTTGAAGAGTTCGGCGGCGGGCGCAAGGTGGACAGCGAGTGGCCGCAAATTTCCTATCGCGATGCGGCGCTGTGGTATGGCACCGACAAGCCGGACCTGCGTAACCCGATCAAGATGCAGCGCGTCAGCGAGCATTTCGCGGGCGGGGGCTTTGCGATTTTTGCCAAGCTGCTGGAGCAGGAAGGCACCGAAATTCGCGCCATTCCCGCGCCGGGCGGTGGCTCGCGCAAGTTCTGTGACCGGATGAACGCCTTTGCCCAGAAAGAGGGCCTGCCGGGGATGGGGTATATCTTCTGGCGCGATCAGGGCGAGGGGATGGAAGCCGCCGGACCGCTGGCCAAGAACATCGGGCCGGAGCGCACCGAGGCGATCCGCCAGCAATTGGGTCTTGGCGTGGGCGATGCGGCGTTCTTCCTTGGCGGTAAGCCAAAGGCGTTTGAAGCCGTGGCCGGCAAGGCGCGCACGGTGATCGGAGAAGAGCTGAACCTGACCGACAAGGACCGGTTTGCCTTTGCCTGGATCGTGGATTTCCCGATTTACGAGCGCGACGAGGAAACCGGCAAGATCGACTTTGAGCACAACCCCTTCTCGATGCCGCAAGGCGGGATGGCGGCGCTTGAGGGCGATCCGCTGGAGGTTCTGGGCTATCAGTATGACCTTGCGTGCAACGGTTATGAGTTGGTGTCCGGGGCGATCCGGAACCACCGGCCAGAGATCATGTTCAAGGCGTTCGAGATTGCCGGGTATGGCAAGGACGAAGTCGAAAAGCGCTTTGGCGGGATGGTCAATGCCTTCCAATACGGCGCGCCGCCGCACGGGGGCTGTGCCGCCGGGATCGACCGGATGGTGATGCTGCTGGCGGATGAAACCTCGATCCGTGAGGTGATCATGTTCCCGATGAACCAACAGGCGCAGGACCTGATGATGAACGCGCCGAGCGATGTCAGCCCAGAGCAGTTGATGGAATTGCACCTGCGCACGGTTGAGCCGGAATAAACCCGGCACCATTGCAATGAGACGAAAAAAGAAACCGGGCGCTTTGGCGTCCGGTTTTCTTTTGGTCTGGTCTGGATCTAGGTGGATTGGCGGGCGAGTCGCGCAGCGCTAGCTGACCTGTTCGCGCGCCTCTGTCAGGGGGTGGGAGAATTGTCGGCGATGTCTTGGGGCGGCTGCCCGAGCGAGACAAAAAAGGCGGTGCACAGCATGAAAACTCCGGCACCGAGCACCAGCCTATCGGTGGTGACGTTGCCTTTTTCATCGCTGACGAAACGTTTGAACATGTGTTCCATATGCGGTGCCTTGCTCTCGTTGTTGCGAATTTGAAGGTGCCGCCGGAATGTGGCGAGATTTGGCACAAGTGCGGGCGGGAATGGTTCTTTTGACCAAAAGGAGTTTGCCCATCCGACCCCGTTTACCGGCGCAAATTACGGGGTTAAATGGCGACGCGTTCGGACAAGCGCTCTTGAACGAGGCCGGCGAGGCGGGCGAGCGCCGAGCCGGTGGGGCGTTTTTCAGAGCGCGACAGGGTCAGCGACCGGGCGGCGCGTTCGAGCTGTTCATCATGGGCGCTTCGGGCGACGCCGTAGACGAATTGAGCGAGGTAATCGAGCGACGGACCTTCGGCGCTGTCGGTCAGAAGCTCGGCAGCATGGGTGAGGTCGTCGCGATAGCTGACCTGATCGGGGAGCATTTCTTCGCCAGAGATGATGCGCGGGCCGGAGGGCTGCCGTTCGGCGGGCAGGTGAGACAGGATCACAGACTGAAAAAGCGAGAGGTTTGACAGGGGTTTGGCAAGGAAATCATCCGCCCCGGCGGCGCGCACGCATGCTTCGGCCCCGTCATCGCCGCTGGTCCCGAGGAGGACCGAGACACGCGGGTTGGCCCCGCTCATTTCGGTAATAAGCTCGGCACCGGAGCCATCAGGCAGGCCGAGATCGACGATCAGAACCGAAGGGCGATAGACCTGTAGGTGACGCCGCGCGGATTGCAGGCAATCGGCCCGCCGGATACGCGCCCCGGAACGCAGACACATCAGGCGGATCGCCTCGCAGGCGAAGCGGCTGTCTTCGACGACGAGAACGGTCAGGCCCAGAAGCGGGCGGTTGGCGGTTGGGGATTGTTGGGCGTTGAGCAGGTCGAAATCGTCCATGGTCTGTCCCTTTCAGGGATGGGGCGCGGCGGGCGCGGGGTTTCCTTTGGCAGTTGATTGGGACTCAGCATGGCGCAGTCTTGCCTAATGTTAGGTTAATGAAACGCCGGGGATTGCAGAGAACTTGCGCAAGGCGTCTGCGCACCGCATAAGGGCGGGCGAACCCAGAGCGACAGCCAAGCAGGAGAGTTGCCCCAATGATCGGACGCCTGAACCACGTAGCCATTGCCGTTCCCGACCTTGAAGCGGCGTCAGAGCAATACCGCAATGCGTTGGGCGCCAAAGTGGGCGCGCCGCAGGATGAGCCGGATCACGGCGTCACGGTTGTGTTCATTGAATTGCCCAACACCAAGATCGAGCTGCTCTACCCCTTGGGCGAAGACAGCCCGATCAACAGTTTTCTGGAAAAGAACCCGTCGGGCGGCATGCATCATGTTTGCTACGAGGTGGATGACATCATCGCGGCGCGTGACCATCTTAAGGAAACCGGCGCGCGGGTTCTGGGCAGCGGAGAGCCAAAGATCGGCGCACATGGCAAGCCGGTATTGTTCTTGCATCCCAAGGACTTCAATGGCTGTCTTGTGGAGTTGGAGCAAGTCTGATGAGCGTTACTTCGGCGATTGTTCTGTTTGTGGTGATCTGGTTTCTGACCTTCCTTGTGGTGATTCCGTTCCGGTTGAAGACCCAAGGCGACGTGGGCGAGATTGTTCCCGGAACGATGGCCGGGTCGCCGCATGAGCATAACCTGAAGAAGAAAGCGGTGATCACCACGGTGATTGCTGCGGTTCTTTGGGCCGTTATTGGCGGGATCATCCTTAGCGGTGTGATCACCGTGCGCGATTTCGACTGGTTCGGGCGGATGGGTCCGGTGGAGTGATCGCGCGCGTCTGAATTTGTTCGCCCTTTGTTCGCGCTTCTGCTAATGTGAGGCGCGCAACAGGAGGGCCGAGCCATGCCGAGCAGACAGGAAAAATTCGAGACATTTCGCGCGTTGCACGACCGCAGCGGCGTATTTGTGATGCCCAACCCATGGGATGCGGGAACGGCGCGGATATTGAGCACATTGGGGTTCGAGGCGCTGGCGACGACGAGCGCGGGCTATGCGTTTTCTGTTGGGCGTCGGGATTCCTTTGCCGGGTTGTCACGCGACGAATTGCTTGAAAACGCGCGCGCCATCGTCGAGGCGAGTGATCTGCCGGTGTCAGGGGATCTGGAGGACGGCTTTGGCGCGTCACCCGAGACATGCGGCGAGACCATCCGAATGGCCTGTGATGTCGGGCTGGTTGGCGGGTCGATCGAGGATGCGACGGGCAATGCGGACGATCCCATTTTTGGTGCCGATGCCGCGGTTGAGCGGGTGCGCGCCGCCGCAGAGGCGGCGCGGGGCAATGGGTTTGTATTGACGGCCAGAGCGGAGAATTACCTGTGGGGGCGGCCTGATCTGGGCGATACGATTGCGCGGCTGCAGAGGTTTGCCGAGGCGGGGGCCGATGTGGTTTACGCGCCCGGCCTGCGCGACATTGAGGCGATTGCAACGGTGTGCCGTGAGGTCGACAAGCCGGTGAACGTGGTGATGGGGTTGCAGGGCCCACGGTATTCGGTGGCACAGCTGGGCGACGCGGGGGTGAAACGGATCAGCGTGGGCGGATCATTTGCGCGTGCGGCGCTGGGCGCGATGATGCGGGCGGCGCAAGAGGTATTGCACGAGGGCAGTTTTGATTATGCCAGCGCGGCCGTGCCCGACCGTGAGGTCAGCGCGATGATGTCGGATGAGGCCATGACCCACCGGGGTTAACGCCGCTCTAGCCCGTGGAAGATATGGGTGAAGGTGGCCGCGCCGAGGATCGGGATGAACAGGTTCAGGATTGGCACGACGAGGGGCAGGGCCATGAGAACGCCTGCGGCCCAGATCGTTGCGCTATGGCGTTTGCGCAGGGCTTTGGCCCGGTCGCGCCCGATACGGCGCATGGCGGCGAGTTGGAAATACTCGCGCCCCAAGAGAAAGCCGTTCAGCCCGAAGAAGATGAAGAGCGACAGGTAAGGCAGAAAGGCATAGATCACGAACGCCAGAAGGTTGGCGGCGATGATGATCGCGAGAAAGCCCAAAGTGTCGCGCAGCGCATCGCCAAAGGACGCGCCGGGCGCCGGGGCGAGGGCGGGGTAGTGGCGCGCTTCGACCGCATCGGCGACCTCGTCGAGAAACATCGAGGTGATGGCCGAGGCGACGGGGATCATCAGAAAGAAGCTGAGCACCAGCATGAAAACCAGCGACGAGAAGGTCAGCAGATCGCCCAGATCAACCACGCGGCCGAGCACTTCGGTATGGGCGTCAGGACCGGCGATGGCTTCGGCGATCCAGAGCAGACCGGCATAGGCGGCCACCAGAAGCGCGATGGTCAGCAGGATGCCGAGCCAGAAGACGCGCCGGAAGCGGGCGTCGCCCATCTGGGACAAGGCTTTGAAAAAGGACGTAAATATCAGGTTGATAGCCATGTCGTGTTCTCTTGCACATCCGGGCGGGGGCGTTCCGGCGGGGTGTTGGTTTCAGTCGCGATATGGATAAAGCCGGCGACCCGTTCATGGGCGGCGAGGCCAAGGGTTTGTTCCTGAAAGCTGCGGTCATGCGAGGCAAAGCCCGACAGCCAGTTTGCGCCCCAGCCCGCCGCCAGTGCCGCATTGAGCAGCGCAAGGCAAACGCCACCGACGGCGTAGGTTTGTTCGATGGCAGGCACTTTTGCGGAGGGTTTTTGCACTTCGATCACGGCCACGGCGAGGTGACCCTGATCGAATTGGTTACGCGCTTTGGTGGTGGCATCGGCGTCAAGGCCTGCCGCCCGGGCGGCGGTTTCGGCGGCGTCGGCCATGCGGGGCATGGCGGCGGCGTCGATCACGATGAAGCGCCAGGGTTCAAGCTTGCCATGATCCGGGCTGCGCGAGGCGGCGGTGAGCAGCGTGTGCAGCTCTTCACGGGTCGGGGCCGGGGCGGTGAGCGTTTTGGCCGGGCGCGAGCGGCGCGAAAGCAGGAAATCAAGGGCGGCTTGGTTGCGTGCGGGCATTTTCGGTCCTTTGCGGTGTCTGGCGTCTTATGTCGGTTGGCGGCGGGTGGGCGTCAAGGGCGGAAGTGGTGCGGGGTTTGTCGTTACGGGCCGCTCCTTGGCGCGCAGGATGGGGGGCTGTGCCGCCCAAAGACGCGGTTTAAGAGGGGGAGGCTGAGCTCCACATACCGCAGTTTAGAAACGGGGGGCTCAGCCCTCCACACCAGCAGTTTAAAAGTGGGGGGCCAGCCCCCCACGCCAGCAGTTTGAAAGTGGGGGGCCAGCCCCCCACACCCCCCGGAGTATTTTTAGCAAGATGAAGGGTTGGTTGGGCCAAGGGGGCGGCGCGGCTCGGGTTTGGGGTGGTTATGGTTGGGGGGCGGGCAGTTGGGGGTGGGTTAGTCGAGCAGGGCCTCGGCCATTTCGGTGATGAGGTCGGAATGGAAGGCTTGCATCCGCGCGTTGGGTTGGCGGCGGGACAGGGTGTCGGCCATCGGGTCGGGCACGTGGTGGGCGGAGTCGGCGAGTTCTTCGATCACAGCATGGCCGCAGAAGGGCACGTAGGCCTCGGAGTAGCCGCCTTCATGCACCAGAACCAGTTTCCCGTCGCACAGGTGTTTGGCCGATTGCATCATCTGGGCGGTCATCGTGCGGAAGGTGTCAGCGGTGCAGAGCATATGCGCGAGCGGGTCGAAGGCGGAGGCGTCAAAGCCGCAGGCGACGATGATCACATCGGGGCGGAAATCGGCCAGCGCGGGTTGCACGATACGTTCCATCACCTCGGTATAGCCAGCGTGGCCAACGCCCGGGGGCAGGGGGATGTTGAGGTTATACCCCACGCCCGCACCGGTGCCGCGGTCGGTTACATCGCCGCTGTCGAGGGGGTAGTTGTGCTCTTGATGCATCGAGATCGTGAGCACGTCGTCGCGATCATAGAAGATCGCCTCAGTGCCATTGCCGTGATGCACGTCCCAATCGACCACGGCGAAGCGTTTGGCCTGTCCGGCGGCGATGGCGGCTTCGATGGCGACGGCGATATTGGCCAGAAGGCAGAAGCCGTTGGGCCAATCAGGCAGGCAGTGATGCCCCGGCGGGCGCGACAGGGAGTAGGCGTTGCTCAACTGGCCCGAGAGGGACCTGTGACAGCGCCTCTTTGGCGAGACCGGCGGAGAGGGCGGCGATTTCGAAGCCGCCTTTGAGGAAGGGGGTGCGCAGGCCGAGTTCGCCGCCGCCTGCGTCCGAGGTGTCTTTGAACTTTTGCAGGAAGCTTTCGGGGTGGACGCGGGCGAGGTCATCCCATGTGGCGGGATCGGCCGATTGTTGTTGCAGGTCTTTGATTAAACCGCTGACTTCCATAAGGTTTTTCAGGCGGCGTTTGGTTTCGGGGTTTTCAGGCAGCCCGCCAGCGGCAAGCGGTTGCACGTAATCGCCCAGAGGCAGGGTCAGCGCATAGTCGCCGCCCGCGTGCCAGAAGCATTTCTCATCCCAGAAAAAGCCCGTTTTTCCGGTTGCTGCTGATGCACCTGTTAACCCTGTTGTCATGTTGGCCCCTCTCACGAATCCTTTGATGGTGTCGCATTTAGCGCGGCTGTTGTGGCGGATTGCAAGCCGGGGCGTGCGCGCGTTAGGAAGGGGAATGGAGAAGAGCGCGTTGAAAACCCTTGCCAAACCGGGCGCGGAGATATCCGTGCGGGTGACGCCGAAAGCCTCGCGCAATGCAGTTGTGGCCGAGGCGGGCGGCGCGATCAGGGTCTATGTCACCACGGTGCCGGAGGGGGGCAAAGCCAATGCCGCGGTCGTCAAGCTATTGGCCAAGGCGTTGGGCGTGGCGAAGACCCGGCTTGAGCTTGTCCGTGGGCAGAGCGCACGCGACAAGGTGTTTCGGGTTCTGGATTAATCGGCGGCAGGCGCGAGGGAATAGACCCCTTCGGGCAGGTTGAGCGCGGCAGCCATGTCGCGGACCTGGGCCATGGAGAGCGTTATTTTCTGGACCATATCGGTGCGCGGGTCGACCTGTTCCACGGTGACGCATTCGGCGAAAGCGTTGACGATAATGTCCTCCTGCAAGGGGGAGTCGGTGCTGCTATCGCCTTCGTCTACGAGGGTGATCACGGTGGCGTCGAATTCATGCTCGATTGAAAACATACCCCCAGCATAAACGGCGAAAATCGGCGTGCAAGCCCTCAACCCTGCGTGAAGAGGCTGGAAAGGGCGGCGGCACCTGCTATTCTGGCGTTCGAACCAAAAGGATACAATCTATGCAAGGTCTTGCGCGATGGATGGTGATGGGCGCGGTTCTGGTGCTGGCCGGCTGTGTCGGCGTCACGCCAAGCCAAACGCCACCGGCGGGGGGCACGGCGGGCGCGGAAAAAGTCACCGTATCCTCGAAGGTCAGAGCGCAGCGGGCGGCGAAGCAATTCGTGGCGGTGGTCAACACGGTCGAGCCCGTGGCGGAAAGCGAATGTCGCAAGCGGGCAAAGGGCGCAAATTGCGATTTTCAGATCGTGGTGGACGACCGGCCGGGGCAGCCGCCGAATGCCTATCAAACGTTGGATAAAACGGGCCGTCCGATCATTGCCTTTACGCTGGCGTTGATCGCGGATGTGCGCAACGCGGATGAGTTGGCTTTTGTCATGGGGCATGAGGCGGCGCATCATATTGCGGGCCATATCCAGCGCCAGAAAGAGAACGCGGCGGCGGGGGCGGTGATCTTTGCCGGTTTGGCGGTTTTGACCGGGGCGGATGCGAGCTCGGTTCAATCGGCGCAGGATCTGGGGGCGGCGGTGGGCGCGCGCAGTTACTCGAAAGAATTCGAGTTGGAGGCGGATGCGCTGGGCACTGTGATAACCAAGCGGGCGGGGTATAACCCGTTGATTGGGGCGGAGTTTTTCACCCGTATCCCCGATCCGGGCAACCGGTTTTTGGGCACCCATCCGCCCAATGCACAGCGCATCGAAACGGTGCGACGGGTGGCGGCGCAGATGTAGGAGCGCGGCTGACGGCGCGGCTTAGATGCGGCGCATGACGCGCAGGGAAATTGCGATCAGCGACATCACGATCCAGAAGCCTTGGACCATGGCGGCGGCGAGGTTGAAGCTTGCCGTAAGGCCAAGCAGCACGAGGCTGGCTGCGCTGACGTTGATGACGTAATAAGTGATGCAATCGCCGCTCAGACGCCGAAAGGTGAGCATGGCGTAATTGAACACGTAAAGCGCAAAACCGAAGACGCCGGCGATTTCAAAAAGAGACAGGTCTGGCATGGAAAATGTCATTGAAATACCTATGAAACACTGGGGTTTATGGGGTAAATTGAGCGATAAAAGTCAAATAATATGCTGTGGTTTTAGCAGCCCTTGGCGTTGGCCGCAGGTGGGGGATTCCTGACCTTGATGAGACAACTTGAGAACGTGGTGAGCGATCGGGGCTCGAAATACGCGGTGTCGGGTGGCAAGGCCGCGAACCGGGCCGAGGCGGACGCGTTTTTGAAGGCGCTGAAACGGGTCAAGAAATACGCCAAGGCGACGCACAACAGTTGGGCGGTTTTGCTGTCGGACGGGACGCCGATCAAGGCGGATGACGGCGAATCCGGGGCCGGGATGGTGATCTTGAGGATGCTGGAGCGGGCGGATTTGCGCGATCACGTGATCGTTGTAACCCGTTGGTATGGCGGCACAAAGCTGGGCGGTGATCGGTTCCGGCGGGTGCAGGATTGCGTGCGCGCCTATCTGGATGACGGGGCGGTTTGATTAGGGTCAAAGACCGGGGTCAGCGGGCCGGGGTAGGGTGGGTTTAGCGACCAACCGACCGGAGAGCAGCATGACACCACCGATGACACCGCTGGGAGAGACCCGCAAACACACTTTGTTGGCGCAACGCATGGCGCGGCTGAACGGGGTGGCGCTGGTGCGGGCGGTGGAGGAGGGCAACCTCAGTCAGGAGGCATGGGCCGCGATGGTGCAACGCTGCCGGGGGTGCAAATGGGTCAAGGGCTGCGAGCGGTTTCTGGAGGCGAATGAGACGCCGGAAACGCTCCCTCAGAATTGCCGTAATCGGGTGCAGTTCGGGGTGCTCAAGGCGCTGACCGAGATGGAGGAAAATCCATGAAAGACAATGTATTACCCCTTGGCGATCCGGTAACGCACTTTTGGCTGACACGCTCGGTCGCGCGGGCGATGGGGATCAGTTTGAGCGAGGCGATGGCCGATGGCAAACTGACCACGCAGGCCTATTCCGGGATGGTCACGACGTGCCGCCAATGCCCGTTTGTTGCGGCCTGTCAGCAGTGGCTGGCGACGGAGGCGGTGCCGCTGTGCCAAGCCTATGAGGCGTGCCCGAACAAGGCGCAGTTGCAGCGGCTGCAATAGGGCGGGCGCCGCGCCGGATTTTACCGAAAAAACCGCAAAGGTTAACGCGGCCATGGGGGCCAAAGCGGGGGGGGTGACTCCCGGCTGACATCCGGCTGCCCCCCGGCTGCCGGGGCGCGGATAGGTGTTAACGCGCGTTAAGGTTAATGGGGCGTGCGGTGGGGGGCAATTACAGCCCGCCGCGCAGGTTCCAGAGTTCGGGGAAAAGTTCGACCTCGAGCATCTTGCGCAGGTATTTCACGCCGCTGGTGCCGCCGGTGCCGCGTTTGAAACCGATGATGCGTTCGACCGTGGTGACGTGGTTGAAACGCCAGCGGCGGAAGTAGTCTTCGAGGTCGACCAGCTTCTCGGCCAGCTCGTAGAGGTTCCAGTATTTTTCGGGGTCTTTGTAGACCACGCTCCACGCCGCTTCGATCGCGGGGTCGGCGATGTGCGGGCTGTCCATGCGATAGGTCTCAGGGGCGAAGGGCGTGCCGGTTTCGGCGGCGAGCGCGTCGAGGGCGACGTGATAGAGAGTCGGGCGGGCGAGTTCATCGACGAGCATCTGGTGCAGCTCGGGGCGGTGTTCGTGCACCTGCATCAGGTGGGTGTTGCGATTGCCGAGCGCGAATTCGATCAGCCGGTATTGATGCGACTGAAAGCCCGAAGAATTGCCCAAAGTCTCGCGGAAGGTGGTGTAGTCGGAGGGCGTCATGGTGCGCAGCACGTCCCACGCCGAATTGAGTTGGTCAAAGATGCGCGCAACGCGGGCGCACATTTTGAAGGCCTGTTGGAAAGCGCCCTTTTGCAGGAGCGTGCGGGCGGCGCCGATTTCATGCAAGGCGAGGCGCATCCAGAGTTCCGATGTCTGATGCTGGATGATGAAGAGCAGCTCATCATGGGCGTCCGATATCGGGTGCTGGGCCGAGAGGATTCGGTCGATCTGAAGGTAGTCGCCATAGCTCATATCCTTTTTATAGGACATTTTCGCGCCGTCCGTTTCGGGATTGTAGCTGTTGCTCATGGCCTTTTTTCCTTTGGTTTCTCAGGCAAAAGCCTATCCAGAGGGGCGCATAATTTCAAGCTTAAAGCTTTAGGCTTGAAATAATTTTGAACATGCGCAAAGCTTGATCCCATAACGACAAGGGAGAGTGGCGATGCGTGTTGCGTGTTTGGGTGGGGGGCCTGCGGGGCTATACTTTGCCATCTCGATGAAGTTGCGCGACCCGGATCACGAGGTTGTGGTGATCGAGCGCAACAAGGCGGATGACACCTTTGGTTGGGGCGTGGTTCTGTCGGATGACGCGCTTGAGAACATGACGGCGAATGACCCGGTGTCGGCCGAGGCGATCCGCGAGAATTTCGCCTATTGGGACGATATTGCCGTGGTGCATGACGGGCAGCGCACCGTGTCGGGCGGGCATGGGTTTGCCGGGATCGGGCGCAAGCGGATGCTGATGCTGTTGCAGGAGCGGGCGCGGGAATTGGGTGTTGATCTGCGGTTCGAGACCGAGTTTGCGCCGCTGGAAGAGTATCGCCGCGACTATGACATTGTGGTCGGCTGTGACGGATTGAATTCAAAGGTGCGCACGGAATATGCCGCGCATTTCAAGCCCGACATCGACGCGCGCAAATGCAAGTTCATCTGGCTGGGCACCGAGCAGCGGTTTGACGATGCGTTTACCTTTATTTTTGAAAAGACCGAGCATGGCTGGGTCTGGGCGCATGCCTATCAGTTTGATGACAAGACGGCGACCTTCATTGTCGAATGCTCGCAAGAGACATGGGACAATTTCGGCTTTGAGGGGATGAGCAAGGAAGAGATTGTCGAGACGTGTCGCGCGACGTTTGCGGCGCATTTGGGGGGGCACAAGCTTATCTCGAACGCGGATCATTTGCGGGGGTCGGCGGTTTGGATCAACTTCCCACGGGTGCTGTGCGAAAAGTGGCATTACGGCAATGTCGTATTGCTTGGCGATGCGTCGGCGACGGCACATTTTTCGATCGGGTCGGGAACGCGGTTGGCGTTTGACAGCGCGATTGCGCTGGCCGAGTTGGTCAATGTCGAGCCGAGCATGGAGCGGGCGTTTGAACGCTATCAGGAGGAGCGGCGGCTGGAGGTTTTGCGGCTGCAATCGGCGGCGCGCAATTCGCTGGAGTGGTTTGAGGAGGTCGAGCGGTATCTTGACCTTGATCCGGTGCAGTTCAACTATTCGCTGCTGACGCGATCGCAGAGAATATCGCATGAAAACTTGCGGTTACGCGATCCAGAGTGGCTGAGCTCGGCAGAGCGGTGGTTTATGGATCAGGCCGGGGCTGAGGCGAGTGCGCCGACGCGGGCGCCGATGTTTGCGCCTTATCGGTTGCGCGGGATGGCGTTGGAGAACCGCATCGTGGTGTCGCCGATGGCGCAGTATAAGGCGGTTGATGGCTGTCCGACCGATTGGCATTTGATCCATTACGGCGAGCGGGCCAAGGGCGGTGCCGGGCTGGTTTATACCGAGATGACATGTGTGTCGCCAGAGGGGCGGATCACGCCGGGCTGTCCGGGGCTTTATGCGCCCGAGCATGAGGCGGCGTGGGCGCGGCTGACCGGGTTTGTGCATGGCGAGACGGGGGCGAAGATCTGCTGTCAGATCGGGCATTCGGGGCGCAAGGGTTCGACGCAGGTCGGTTGGGAAGAGATGGACGCGCCATTGGGCGAGGGCAATTGGGAGATTGTCAGCGCCTCGGCGATCCCGTGGTCGGAGAGCAACGCCACCCCGCGCGAGATTACGCGCCGTGAGATGGACGCGATCCGCGATGAGTTTGTCGCGGCGGCAGAGATGGCGGAGCGGGCCGGGTTTGACATGATCGAGCTGCACGCGGCGCATGGGTATTTGCTGTCGTCGTTTATCTCGCCTTTGTCGAATATCCGTACCGACGAGTATGGAGGGGCGCTGGGGAACCGGATGCGCTATCCCTTGGAGGTGTTCGCGGCGATGCGGCAGGTGTGGCCCGAGGACAAGCCGATGTCGGTTCGGATTTCGGCCAATGATTGGGTCGGCGAGGGTGGGGTCACGCCGGATGAGGCGGTCGAGATTGCGCGAATGTTCAGCGCCGTGGGGGCCGACATCATCGACGTGAGCGCGGGGCAGACCAGCGTCGAGGCGCGGCCCGTTTATGGCCGGATGTTCCAGACGCCGTTTTCCGACCGTATCCGCAATGAGGCGGGGCTGGCGACGATGGCGGTTGGCAACATCTATGAGGCGGATCACGCCAATTCGATATTGATGGCGGGGCGCGCCGATCTGGTGGCTGTGGGGCGGCCGCATCTGGCCGATCCGTATTGGAGCCTGCATGAGGCGGCGCGGATTGGCGACCGGTTTGGTGCGTGGCCGCAGCCCTATGAAGCGGGGCGCGATCAGGCGTGGCGATTGGCGGACAGGGAAGCGGAGATGATCCGGGCATGAGTGGTTTGGACAGCGAGATGATTGAGGCCGCTGGCGGCGACAAGGCGAGCGAGGCGAGCAAGGCGCGGTTGCGGCTGTGGCTTCGCCTGCTCAAGGCGTCGCGCCATATCGAGGCGGAATTGCGCGAGCAGCTGCGGGTCGAGTTCGGCTCGACCTTGCCGCGGTTTGACGTGATGGCGGCGCTGGCGCGGTTTCCCGACGGGATGAAGATGAGCGCCCTGTCGAGCGTTTTGAAAGTGTCAAATGGCAATGTGACCGGGATCATCGACCGGCTGGCCGAAGATGGTCTGGCCGAGCGCGCAAAGGTGCCGGGGGACAAGCGGGCGTCATTGGCGCGGCTGACCAAAAAGGGGCGCGAGGAGTTCGCGCGGCAAGCTTTGGCGCATGAGGCATGGGTCGATGATTTGTTAAAGGATGTGCCCAAGGGGCGGGCCGAGAGGCTGTCTGCGCTTTTGGCGGATGTGGTGACTTCTATCGAAGAAAAGGACGTGTGATGCGCAGCGATGTGAAACATTTTCAATGCCGGATCGAGGATGGGGTGGCGACGATTGCGCTGAACCGGCCCGAGCGGAAGAACCCTTTGACGTTCGAGAGCTATGCCGAGCTGCGCGATTGGTTCCGCGATCTGGTGTATGACGATGAGGTCAAGGCGGTGGTCTTTGCCTCCAACGGCGGGAATTTTTCGTCCGGTGGCGATGTGCATGACATCATCGGGCCGCTGACGCGGATGAGCATGAAGGACCTGCTGAATTTTACCCGGATGACCGGCGATCTGGTCAAGGCGATGGTGAATTGCGGCCGGCCGGTGATTGCGGCAATTGACGGGATTTGCGTGGGCGCGGGGGCGATTATTGCCATGGCGTCGGATCTGCGGATTGCGACGCCGGAGGCGAAGGTGGCGTTTTTGTTCAGCCGTGTGGGCTTGGCCGGGTGCGACATGGGCGCTTGTGCGATCCTGCCGCGCATTATCGGGCAGGGACGGGCGGCGGAGCTGCTTTATACGGGCCGGTCGATGAGTGCGGAAGAGGGCGCGGCCTGGGGGTTTCACAACACGCTGGTGGCAGCAGATGCCTTGGACGATGAAGCGGCGACATGGGCCAAGCGGTTGGTTGCGGGGCCGAATTTCGGGCAGATGATGACCAAGACGATGTTGGCGCAGGAATGGTCGATGTCGATTGAACAGGCGATTGAGGCCGAGGCGCAGGCGCAGGCGATTTGCATGCAGACCGGCGATTTCGAGCGGGCCTATAAGGCGTTTGTGGCCAAGGAGCGCCCGGTTTTCGAGGGGGATTGAGCCGTGGTGAGGATGGGAGCCTCCGGCGGAGGTATTTTTCAAACAGAAGAAGCTGGGTGGTGTCATGGCTGATCGGAGTTTTTTGGGCTGGCCGTTTTTTGAAGAGCGGCATCGGGAGTTTGCCGGGCGGCTTGAGGTTTGGGCCGAAGGGACGCTCGTCGGGATTGACCATTCGGATGTGGATGGGGCCTGTCGTGGGTTGGTCAAGGCGCTGGGCGAGGGCGGCTGGTTGCAGCCTTCGGGGGCGGGAGAGGGAGAGGCGCTGGATGTGCGCACGCTCTGTTTGATCCGCGAAACGCTGGCGCGTCATGACGGGTTGGCGGATTTTGCCTTTGCCATGCAAGGCCTGGGCACCGGGGCGATTTCGCTGTTTGGGACGCCCGCGCAGCAGGAGGCGTGGTTGCCTTTGACGCGAACGGGCCAAGCGATTTCGGCCTTTGCGCTGACGGAGCCGCAGTCGGGATCGGATGTGGCGAATTCGACCATGAGCGCGGTTGAGGATGGCGATGATTACGTTTTGAATGGTGAAAAGACGTGGATTTCCAATGGTGGGATCGCGGATGTTTACACGCTGTTTGCCCGCACCGGTGAGGGGGCGGGTGCGAAGGGGTTGAGCGCCTTTATCGTGCCGGCAGGCCTGCCCGGTTTCGAGGTGGTCGAGCGGTTGGAGGTGATTGCGCCGCATCCCTTGGCGACCTTGCGGTTCACCGATTGCCGGGTGCCGAAGTCGGCGATGTTGGGCGCGCCGGGGCAGGGGTTTCGCATTGCGATGTCGGTTTTGGATGTGTTCCGCTCGACCGTGGCGGCCGCCGCTTTGGGCTTTGCGCGGCGGGCGTTGGACGAGGCCTTGGCAAGGGTCAGCACACGCGAGGTGCAGGGTGCGCCGCTGTTCGAATTGCAGATGGTGCAGGGGCATATTGCCGATATGGCGCTGGATGTGGATGCGGCGGCTTTGCTGGTTTATCGCGCGGCATGGGCCAAGGATTCTGGTGCGGCGCGGGTGACGCGCGAGGCGGCGATGGCGAAGCTTTTCTCGACCGATCAGGCGCAATTGGTGATTGACCGGGCGGTGCAGTTGCATGGCGGCGATGGTGTGAAGTCGGGTCAGAAGGTTGAGGAATTATACCGCGATATCAGGGCGTTGCGCATTTATGAAGGCGCGTCGGATGTGCAGCGTGTGGTGATCGCCCGCCAGACAATGGGTGCTTTTCAAGGAGGTCAGTGATGCTGGGGCCGAGTGCACATGAGGACAGGTTTTCGCGGGACAACTTGCCGCCGGAAGATCAGTGGCCTGCGTTTTTGCTGGAGGGGTTTGAGTATCCCGAGCGGTTGAATGCGGCGGTGGAATTGACCGATGCGATGGTGGCGCGGGGGTTTGGCGACCACACCGCGCTGATCGGCAACGGGCGACAGCGGACCTATAAGGAGCTGGCGGATTGGACCAACCGGCTGGCGCATGTGTTGGTTGAGGATCTGGGCGTTGTCCCGGGCAACCGAGTGCTGATCCGCTCGGCCAATAATCCGGCGATGGTGGCCTGTTGGCTGGCGGCGACCAAGGCGGGGGCGGTGGTGGTGAACACCATGCCGATGCTGCGTGCTGGAGAGTTGAGCGCGATTGTCGATAAGGCCGAGATTTCCCATGCGCTTTGTGACACGCGCTTGATGGAGGAAATGGCGGCCTGCGCGGATGGGAGCCGGTTTTTGACCCGCGTGGTCGGGTTTGACGGGACGTCGAACCATGAGGCCGAGCTGGACCGGATGGCGTTGGAAAAGCCGGTGCGGTTTGACGCGGTGGAGACCGGGCGGGACGATGTTGCGCTTCTGGGCTTTACCAGCGGGACTACGGGCAGCCCGAAGGCGACGATGCATTTTCACCGTGATTTGCTGATCATTGCCGATGGCTATGCCCGCGAGGTTTTGAACGTGGTGCCCGAGGATGTGTTCATCGGCTCGCCGCCATTGGCGTTTACCTTTGGGCTGGGCGGCTTGGCGGTGTTTCCCTTGCGGTTTGGTGCGACGGCGACGTTGTTGGAACAGGCGACGCCGCCGAACCTGATCGAGATCATCGAGAAATATAAAGCGACCGTGTGTTTCACCGCGCCGACCGCATACCGCGCGATGATGCGGGCGATGGATGAGGGGGCGGACCTGTCGAGCCTGCGCGCCGCCGTGTCGGCGGGCGAGACCTTGCCCGCGCCGGTTTATGACGAGTGGATGGAAAAGACCGGCAAGCCGATGCTGGACGGGATCGGCGCGACCGAGATGCTGCATATTTTCATCACCAACCGGTTTGACGATCACCGCCCCGCCTGCACCGGAAAGCCGGTGGCGGGGTATGAGGTCAAGGTGCTGGGGCCAGACGGCGAAGAGGTGGCGCGCGGCGAGGTTGGCAAGTTGGCTGTGCGGGGGCCGACCGGGTGCCGGTATCTGGCGGATGAGCGGCAGGGGGTTTACGTGCAGGGTGGCTGGAACATCACCGGCGACAGTTTCATGCAGGACGCGGATGGCTATCTGCATTTTGCCGCGCGGAACGATGATATGATCGTTTCGTCCGGGTATAACATTGCCGGGCCAGAGGTTGAGGCGGCGCTTTTGTCGCATGAAGCGGTGGTGGAATGCGGCGTGATCGGCGCGCCGGATGATGCGCGCGGGTTTATCGTTGAGGCGCATGTCGTGTTGGCCGAGGGCTGGGCGGCGGATGCGGCCACGGCGAAGGCCTTGCAGGATCACGTGAAGGCGGTGATCGCGCCATATAAGTATCCGCGCAGTGTGAGGTTTATTGACGCCCTGCCCAAGACGCAGACCGGCAAGATCCAGCGGTTCAGGCTGAGAGATGACTGAACCCATTATTATTAAACAATAAAAAACCAAATAAGTTCAACAAGGAGCGACAACCATGGAAGAGACAATTGGCATTACCCCGGCCTCGGACGGGATTGGCGGGACATCGTGGAACGTGGTGGGGCATACTTATAAGCCCAAGCTGCACAGTGATAACGCGATGATCTGGCACGCGGAAATTCCGGCGGAGACATTCGTGCCGCCGCATATTCACCCGACGCAGGATGAGTGGATTGTCATGCTGGAGGGCAATCTTGAGGTTGAGTTCGGCCACGACAAGGGCGCGCCGAGCGTTCACAAGGCCGGGCCGGGGGACACCATTCGCATGCCGCGCGGCATCGCCCACGGGATTTTCAACCGCTCGGGCAAGGTGGCGACCTGTGTGTTTGGCGTGGCGCCGTCGCGCAAGCTGTTTGACCTGTTTGGTGCGCTTGACGGGGTGACGGACCCTGAGGAGTTGACCCGCTTGTCGGCCTTGCATGAGGTTGATTTCCTGCCGCCGCCGCCGGATGGGGCCTGAGAGGGGGGCGCATCATGGTCAATCGCAAGACAGTTGCCGTCATCGGCGGCGGGGTGTCGGGCCTAGCCGCGGCCAAGGCCTTTGACGAGCGCGGGCATCGGGTGTGCGGGTTTGAGCGCAGTCACGATCTGGGCGGGGTGTGGGAGTTGTCACGCTCTTACCCCGGTGTGCAGACGCAATCGCCCAAGCCGACCTTTATCGCTATACCGATCTGCCCATGCCGGAGGACTATCCGGAGTGGCCCAAGGGGCCGCAGGTTCATGCGTATTTGCACAGCTATGCCCGCAAGCATGATCTGTCGCGTCTGTTCCGGTTGAATACCTCGATCAAGTCGATGGACCGGCGGGCCGACGGGCAGGCGGGCTGGACCCTGACAATTGAGGAAGCCGGGCGCGAACGGCAGGAAGATTTCGATTTTGTCGCCATTTGCACCGGGCAGTTTTCGGAGAAGAACATCATCAGTCACCCCGGTCAGGACGCGTTCATCGCGCGGGGCGGGCAGGTGATGCATTCGTCCGAATACACCGACCCCGAGATCGCGCGCGGCAAGCGTGTTGTCGTCCTTGGCGGGTCGAAATCGGCCACGGATATTGCCGTGAACGCGGCCAAGCATGGCGCGAGCGAGGTGACGATGGTCTACCGCGAGAACGTCTGGCGGGTGCCGTATTTCGTCGGCGGCATCAACTTTAAGCGCCTGCTTTATATGCGCGCGCAGGAGCAGCAGTTTAACCAATGGGGCAAATCGCCCCTACAGCGGGTGATCGCGGCGGTTTTGAAGCCTTTGGTCTGGGTCAACTTTCGCGGGCTTGAGACGCTATTGAAGTTCCAGTTGGGTTTGAAGAAGTGGAACATGGTGCCCGACAGCCCGATCGAGAAGGAGGCGTCATGTTCGCTGCCGATCGTGACGCCGGGGCTGTTTGAGGCGTTCAACGATGGCACGGTGAAGCCGATTCAAGGCACCTACGAACGCTATGACGGCGACGGTATCACGCTGACCACGGGAGAGACGGTGGGCTGTGATCTGTCGGTTCTGGCCGTGGGGTGGAAGTTGGGCGTGCCGTATCTTGCTCAGGAATACCGTGACAAGCTGATCGAGGCGGACGGGCAATACCGGGTGTACCGCTTGGCTGCGAACCCGGATTTGCCGGACATGGGCTTTGTCGGGTTCAATTCGAGCTTTTGCACGGTGTTGTCGGCAGAGATGGTGGCCAATTGGCTGGTGCGTTACGCCGACGGGCAGTTGGCGCATCAGCCGAGCGACAGCGAGATGCGCGAGAACATCGAAATGATGTTGAACTGGCGGCGCAAGGAGCGACCGGCGGCGCAGGTCTATGGCGGCTTGTGTTCAGCGCCGTTTCATTTCAAGCACTTCGACGAATTGCTCGCGGATATTGGCGCCAAGACGCGCAAGCGGTCCAATCCGCTGGCCGAGCAGTTTTCCTATCCCAATGCCGATGCCTATGGGACGTTTCTGGCGTCGGCGCCTCAATATCAGGCCGGGTGACAGGGGGTCACATCGGCAAGCATCCCGGCGCGCCAGATGGGGGCGCCGGGCCAAAGAAAGGACTGGCTTATGCCTAACAAGATCATTCACCCCGAAGGGTGGGCTCCGGCCAAGGGCTATGCCAATGGCGTGTTGACCGAGGATGGCACGCTTTATGTTGGCGGGCAGATCGGCTGGAGCGCGGAGCAGGTGTTCGAGAGCCATGATTTTATCGGCCAGATGGAACAGGCGCTATGGAATATCGTGGCGATTGTTGAGGCTGCCGGTGGCGGGCCCGAAGATATCACGCGGCTGACGTGGTATGTGGTGAACAAGGCAGAATATGTGGCCCGGCAGCGCGAGGTGGGTGAGACCTATCGGCGGGTGCTGGGGCGCAACTTTCCGGCGATGACGATGGTTGTTGTGGCGGGGTTGGTTGAGGATGACGCGCTGTTGGAGATCGAGGCGACGGCGAAGCTGTCGCCGCGTGGCGCGGAGGATGGGTTGAACCGGCGGTGAGTTGGGCTTTGAGGGCGGCGTGTCTGGCCCGGAATCAAGGGCGCAGCCCGCCGGGCCATCGTCAGCCCCTCCCGTGGGCTGACGATTGGGTGAGGGCAGCGCAGCAATGCTCTGTTGAGTGGTTTTGCCGGGATAAAGTGCTTTGCCATGGGCGTTGGATCGTCACCCCAGGGGCTGACGCTGGCCCGGCTTTGGGGAGAGGGGTGCGCTTTGCTGATTGGTTAGCGCTGCATGCCTGTCGCTCTGTCGAGTGGGTTGGCCGGGGTGAAGCGCTTTGCCGCGGGTGTTGGATCGTCAGCCCCTCCCTTGGGCTGACGATTGGGTGAGGGCAGCGCAACATTGTTCTGTGGAGTGGTTTTGCCGGGATAAAGTGCTTTGCCATGGGCGGTGGCTCGTCACCCCAGGGGCTGACGATGGCCCGGCTATGGGGGAGGCGGTGCACTTTGCTGATTGGTTAGCGCTGCATGCCTGTCGTTCTGTGGAGTGGTTTGGCGGGGATAAAGTGCTTTGCCGCGGGTGTTGGGTCGTCATCCCAGGGGCTGACGCTGGCTCGGCTATGGGGAGAGGCGGTACGGGGCTGGCGCTGGCGCGGCTTAGCGATCTGAGGCCATGTGGGGGGCGAGGTTTTCCTGACCCAGCGAGCTGAGCGATTGCAAAAGGCTCGACGTGTTGGAGGCATCGAATTTCTTGAGCAGCTTGGCGCGGTAAACCTCGACCGTGCGATAGGAAATGTCGAGCTTGCGGGCGATTTCCTTGCTGGTCAGACCGTCGGCGAGGAAAGACACGATTTCACGCTCGCGACGGGTCAGCGGTGAGTAGGGGCGGGTGGCGGAAAGGTCGGCAAAGCTCCAGACCGCGCGCATCAGCGGTTCATCCGGCGTGAAGGAATGGCCGCGCACACGCACCCAAAAGAGCGAGCCATCGCGGCGCGCCATCACCCGTTCGTCCCAATAGGTATTGGTGTCGCGCAGGTCCTGAATACCTCGGTCGCGGATGTTCACGAATTCTTCGTCCGAGGGGTAAAGGATTGCAAACAAACGATTTTGAAGCTCTTCACGGGGATAGCCGAACATCGCGGCAAAGGTGCGATTGCAGTCGCGGATCACCCGGTTTTCCGTGACGACAAGGCCGATCGGCGCATGGAGAAACGCCAGTTCGGCGAAGTCTCCGTTTTGATAGCATTCGTCGATACGTGTTTTCACAATATTGCTCCGGCACCGTCATTTCGGTGAAGTTTACCCATCGACACGCTACCTGTCGGCGCTGCGTCTTGCAACGCCGCGCTGGGTGTCTGTATGAGGAGGAACCACCATGAAACCTGTCATTCGACTGGCCGCTTCGGCCGTCGTTGCGGCGGCCTTTGCCACCGCATCCTGGGCCGCTGACCCGATCAAGATCGCGCTTGTGCACGGCATTTCGGGCCACGCGTTCGAGGCGTTTTCCAAGCAATCGCAGACCGGCTTCGAGCTGGGTCTGGAATATGCAACCAAGGGCACGATGGAGGTGAAGGGCCGCAAGATCGAGGTTATTCACAAGGATACGCAGTTCAAGCCCGACGTGGCGCGCGCTGTTCTGGCCGAAGCCTATGGCGACGATGATGTGCTGATTGCCGTGGGGGCGACGTCTTCGGGTGTGACCAAGGGGTTGCTGCCGATCGCCGAGGAATACGAGCGCATTCTGTTGATCGAACCGGCGGTGGCCGACAGCCTGACTGGGCCGGACAGCAACCGCTATGTTTTCAAGACTTCGCGCAACTCGTCGATGGACATGCAGGCGCAGGCGCTGGCGTTGAAGCCCGACAGCAACCTTTATGTGGCCACGCTGGCCGAGGATTATGCCTTTGGTCGTGACGGGATCGCCGCGTTCAAGACCGCGCTGGAAGGCACGGGCGCGACGCTTGTGACCGAGGAATATGTGCCGCAGAAGACCACCGATTTCACCGCCGCCGCCGAGCGCATGTTCAATGCGCTGAAGGATAAGGAAGGCCGCAAGGTTATCCTGATCTATGTCGCCGGTGGGGGCGATCCGATGGGCAAGATTCAGGCGATGGATCCGGCCCGCTTTGGCATCGAGATTTCGACCGGGGGGCATATCCTGCCAGTTTTGCCGACCTATAAGCGGGTGCCGGGCATGGAAGGCGCGATTTACTATTACTATGAAGCGCCCAAGAACGAGATCAACGACTGGCTGGTTGCCGAGCATCAGAAGCGGTTCAACAGCCCGCCGGATTTCTTTACTGCCGGTGGTATGGCGGCGGCTCTGGCTGTGGTGAAGGCGCTGGAGACGGCGGACAAGCTGGAGACCGAAGCGCTGATCACGGCGATGGAGGGTATGAGCTGGGAGACGCCGAAAGGGACGATGATGTTCCGTCCGGAGGACCATCAGGCGCTGCAATCCATGTATCACTTCAAAATCCGCGTGGATGACAACGTGGAGTGGGCGATCCCGGACCTTGTTCGTGAGATCAAGCCGGAAGAGATGAACATTCCGATCGGGCGCAAGAACTGATCCTGCGCTGTTGATTAGAACGCTCCGGGCCGGGTGTGCCCATGGCCCGGAGCACGCATTTGCGGATGATTTTCCAATGACAAAACCATCGCTTGAGACCCGCGATCTGACGATCCGGTTTGGTGGCCATACGGCTGTGAACCGGGTCAATTGTGCCTTTCACCCCGGTGAGTTGACCGTGATTGTGGGGCCGAACGGAGCGGGCAAGACGACGTATTTCAACCTGATCTCGGGCCAGTTGGCGGCCAGCGAGGGGCAGGTGGTGAAGGATGGTGTCGAGCTGACCCGGATGTCGCCATCGACGCGGGCGCATCACGGGATCGGGCGGGCGTTCCAGCTGACCAATCTGTTTCCGCAGTTGAGTGTGCTAGAGAATATCCGGCTGGCGGTTCAGGCGCGCTCTGGCGATGGCTGGCGGATGTTTCGCGGGGTCGGGGCGTTCAAGGAGTTGCGCGCCAAGGCCGAGCGATACCTTGAGGCGACAAAGCTGACCGATAAGGCCTATTTGCCAGCGAGCGCCCTGCCGCATGGCGATCAGCGCAAGCTGGAGGTGGCGCTGTTGATGGCGATGGAGCCGGACATTTACATGTTTGACGAGCCGACTGCGGGGATGAGCCTTGACCATGCGCCGGATGTTCTGGAGCTGATTGCCGAGATCAAGCATGACCGCTCGAAAACCGTGCTGTTGGTTGAGCACAAGATGGATGTGGTGCGGGCGCTGGCCGACCGGATCATCGTGCTGCACAACGGCGAGTTGTTGGCCGATGGGGCGCCCGACGAGGTGATGTCGAGCCAGATTGTGCGCGACGTTTACCTGGGTAAATCGGGGGAGGACGCGGCATGAGTTTCCTGACCCTGAGGGATATGAAAACCAGCATCGGGCAATATGCGGTGCTGCACGGGATCGACCTTGAGGTGCCGGAGGGCGGCGTGTTTGTCCTGTTGGGGCGCAACGGGGCGGGCAAGACAACGACGCTGCGTTCGATCATGGGCTTGTGGCGGCCATCGCCGGGGTCGGTGATGTTGCGCGGTGAGGATTTATCGGCGCTGCACACCGCCGATATTGCCCGCAAGGGGATCGCGTTTGTCCCCGAAAACATGGGTGTTTTTGGCGGGCTGACGGTGGAGGAGAACCTGATCCTTGCCACTGCGAAGGGCAAGTTTGATGCGGCGCGTTTGAAGCGGATACAGGAGCTGTTCCCGGCGTTGGAGCAGTTCTGGACCAAGCAGGCGTGGTCATTGTCGGGCGGGCAGAAGCAGATGCTGTCGGTGGCGCGAGCGATCATCGAGCCGCGTGAATTGATCCTGATTGATGAGCCGACCAAGGGGTTGGCCCCGGCGATTATCGACGCGATGGCGGATGCGTTCCGCGAGATCGCCGAGCAGACGACGATTTTGCTGGTTGAGCAGAACTTTCATTTCGCGCGCTCTTTGGGGCGCGACATGGCGGTGATTGATGACGGGCGGATTGCCCACGCCGGAACGATGGACGATTTCGCAGCGGACAAGGCGTTGCAGGATCGTTTGTTGAGCCTGTCGGCATGAGGGGGTTGGGGATGATAGGAAGCCGTATGTTGATGCTTCAGGGTGCCAGCCCGGAACAAGGCCGAAGGCCGCCGGGCATCGCTGCCGCGCCCGGACGCGGTGGCGATTGGGTGAGGTTGGCGCTTCGCTTTGAGCTTTTTCGGATTTGGCGGGCATTAAGTGGCCCCAACGACTGTTGGATCGCCCCCGCGCGCGGCAGCGATGCCCGGCTTGGTGCACGTGCTTTGCGACCAGGAGGATCGGCATGACACAGCTTTCGCAAATACTCGGACGGTTCGGCGGGGTGAACCTGTTGCCTGTCGCCGTGGCGCTGATCGCTTTTGTGCTGATCGGGGCGCCGTCGAGCTGGATGACGTTGACCGTGGCCGGCTTGGCCATGGGGATGATGATTTTCCTCATGGCCTCGGGCTTGAGCCTTGTGTTCGGGTTGATGGATGTTTTGAACTTCGGCCATTCGGCCTTTGTCAGCTTTGGCGCCTTTGTGGCGGCGACGGTTCTGGCCGCGCTGAGCGGTTGGCTGGCGGCGGATAGTATCGCGCTTAACGTCTTGGCTTTGGTCGCGTCTTTGGTGGCGGCGTTGATATTCGGGCTGGCCGCGGGGTGGTTTTTTGAGACCGTGATTATCAAGCCGGTTTATCACGACCATCTGCGTCAGATCCTGATCACGATGGGCGCGTTGATCGTGTCCGAGCAGATCATCCTTGCCGTTTGGGGCGGCACGCCGATGTCGGTGCCGCGGCCCGCGTTCCTTGAGGGGTCATGGATTTTGGGCGATGTGTCGATCGAGATTTACCGCGCCTTTGCCTTTGCGCTTGGGCTGGCGGTTTATATCGCGCTTTACCTGACGCTGAACCGCACGCGGATCGGATTGTTGATCCGTGCAGGCGTGGAAAACCGCGAGATGGTGGAGGCTTTGGGCTTTCGCATTGACCGGCTGTTTATCGGGGTCTTCATGCTTGGCTCGGCTTTGGCCGCGCTGGGGGGCGCGATGTGGGCTGGGTATGAGACGCTGATCACGCCCGCGCTGGGCGGAGAGATGATGATTGTGGTGTTTATCGTCGTCATCATCGGCGGATTGGGCAGCATCGAGGGCACCCTTTTGGGGGCGATCATGGTGGGGCTGATGGCGAATTACATTGGCTATCTAGCGCCGAAAATGGCGTTGGCGTCGAACATGCTTTTGATGATGGCGATTTTGATGTGGCGGCCCAGCGGGTTGCGCCCGGCGGTGAAGTGAGGTGGGCATGGTAGAGCAACAGACAAAAGGCGCTTTGGCGATCAAGCTGGTGGTTTTGGTGATCGGGGTCGCGCTGCTCTTTGCGCCGTTCCTGTTTCAGGATGTGCGCTCGCTCGAAGTGGCGGCGAAGGTGTGCATCTTTATCGTGCTGGTGGCGAGTTACGATTTGCTGATCGGCTACACCGGCATCGTGTCGTTTGCGCATACGATGTTTTTTGGCTTTGGCGCCTATGGCGGGGCGATTGCGTTGAAACAGATGGGGCCGGGCTGGGACGCGGTGTTGATTGGCGGGCTGGCGGGGGCGGCGGTGTCGTTGGTCGTGGCGGTGGCGATCGGCCTGTTGAGCCTGCGGGTCAAGGCGATTTTCTTTGCGATGATCACGCTGGCGGTGGCGAGTGTGATGTTGGTTCTGGCGTCGCAATTGTCGCAATTCACCGGCGGCGAGGACGGGATCACCTATCGCGCGCCGCAGATTTTCAAGACCGCGACCAAACTGATGGTGGATGAAGACGGCAAGGTTGTGCGGCTGTTCGGGGTCCGGTTGAACGGCAAGCTGGCGGCCTATTACTTTGTTTTCGCCTGTTCGGGGCTGTTGTTTTATTTGTTGTTCCGGCTGGTGGGCTCGCCCTTGGGCACCGTGCTCAAGGCGATCCGCGAGAACGAGGCGCGGGCCGAGGCGATTGGGTATCGCGTGGTGGCTTACCGGACGTTTGTGTTTGCGATTGCGGCGCTGGCGGCGTCTTTGATCGGGACGGTTTACGCGATCTGGTTGAAATATACCGGGCCGGATACGGCGCTGAGCTTTGCGATCATGATCGACATTTTGTTGATGACGGTGATTGGCGGCATGGGCACCATGTGGGGCGCGGTGATTGGCGCGGTGTTGATGGTGATGGCGCATTATTACCTGCGCGATCTGATGGGTGCGGCGGCGGAGGCGGTGGCGAGCGTGCCGCTGTTGCCGGAGTTGTTGAACCCGGATCGCTGGCTGTTCTGGCTCGGCATTATCTTCATCCTGTTGGTGTACTTCTTTCCGCGCGGGATTGCCGGGACGATCATGGCACGGGGTGCGGTGAAGTGAGCCTGCCTCGGTTTCGCTTTGTGCCGGTGTTGGGGCATGAGATCCATGTGAGCGAATGGGGAGATCGGCGCAATCCGGGCTTGGTCATGTGGCATGGCCTTGCGCGGACGGGTCGGGATTTTGATGAGCTGGCGGCGGCGCTGTCGGAGCGGTATTTCGTGATTTGCCCCGATACGATCGGGCGCGGGATGTCGAGTTGGGCGCGTGAACCTGAGGCGGAATATTCGGTGCGCTTCATGGCCGAACTGGCGGTTGGATTGCTTGATCACTACGCGCTGAGCCGTGTTGATTGGATCGGCACGTCGATGGGCGGGTTGATCGGGATGCGTCTGGCCTCGGGTGCGGCGGCGGGGCGGATCGGGCGGTTGATATTGAACGATATCGGGCCGGAGGTGCCGCAGGGGGCGATTGACCGGATATTGGCCTATGTTGGCGTGCTGCCGGAGTTTGACACGGTGCGCGCGGGTGGGGCGTGGTTGCGCACGACCTATGCGCCGTTTGGGGCCGCGCCGGAGGGATTTTGGGAGCGGATGATTGCGACTTCGCTCAGGCGGCGGGGGATGGGCGTTTGACGCTGCATTACGACCCGCGGATCGTGGTGCAGTTTGACGCCTCGGCGGATGAGTTGACGAGTTGGGACCGGTGGGCGCGGATCGCGGCGCCGGTGCATGTCATTCGCGGAGCGGAGTCAGATATTCTGACGCCCGAGATTGCCGCGCGGATGTCGGCGGAAGGGCCGAAGCCGGAGGTGATCGAGATGGCGGGCTGTGGTCATGCGCCGAGTTTGAGCCGGGCGGAAGATGTGGCGATGATTGGCGCGATGCTGGCGGGGTGACGATGGGCCGGCGGGCTTCGCCCTTGAGTCCGGACCAGACTTTTTCCCCAAACGCAAAACGGCGCGCCGGTTGCCCGACGCGCCGCTTGTTTGTTTCCGGTCGTGCGACCCTTAGCCGATGATCGCGTTCAGCGTGGCCGAGGGGCGCATGACGGCGGCGGTTTTAGCCGCGTCGCCGTGGTAGTATCCACCGAGATCGGCAGGCGCGCCTTGGGCCGCTGCGAGCTCGGACACGATGGCGGCTTCGCCCGCTGCCAGCGCCTTGGCCACGGGGGCGAAATGCGCCGCGAGCTCGGCGTCGTCGGTTTGCGCGGCCAGTGCTTCGGCCCAGTAGCGGGCGAACCAGTAGTGGCTGTCGCGGTTGTCAGGCTCACCCACTTTGCGCGAAGGCGAGCGGTTGTTGTCGAGGATGCCTTGGGTGGCGGCATCGACGGCGCGGCCCAACACGCGGGCTTTTTCATTGCCGCGCGCATCGGCGAGGAATTGCAGGCTTTCACCAAGGGCACAGAATTCGCCAAGGCTGTCCCAACGCAGGTGGTTTTGCTCGACCAACTGCTGCACGTGTTTGGGGGCCGAACCGCCAGCGCCGGTTTCAAACAGACCGCCGCCGTTCATCAGTTTGACGATCGACAGCATCTTGGCCGAGGTGGCCAGTTCGAGGATCGGGAACAGGTCGGTGAGGTAGTCACGCAGCACGTTGCCGGTGATGGCGATGGAGTTCTTGCCCGCCGTGATGGTTTCGAGCGAGGCGCGGGTGGCTTCGCGCGGTGCCATGATCTTGAACTTGTCGGCCACGCCATTCGCCTCGAGGATCGGCTTGACATAGGCGATCAGCTCGGCGTCGTGGGCGCGGTTTTCGTCAAGCCAGAAGATCGCCTCGCAGCCTTCGGCTTTTTGGCGGTCGATGGCGAGCTTGACCCAGTCTTCGATGGGCGCCTTGCGGGCCGAGGCCGAACGCCAGATGTCGCCCGCTTCGACTGCGTGGGAGTGCAGCACGGTGCCGTCATCAAGGATCATTTTGACGGTGCCGTTTTCGGGGATCTCGAATGTGGTCGGGTGGGAGCCGTATTCTTCGGCTTTTTGCGCCATCAGGCCGACGTTTTGCACGGTGCCTGCGGTGGCGGGGTTCAGCTTGCCATTGGCTTTGAAGAACTTGACCGCCTCGTCATAGACGGGGGCGTAGGAGTCATCCGGGATGACGCAGTTGCTGTCGCCTTCTTTGCCATCCGGGCCCCAGCCTTTGCCGCCAGCGCGGATCAGCGCGGGCATGGAGGCGTCGATGATCACGTCCGAGGGGACATGCAGGTTGGTGATGCCCTTGTCGCTGTCGACCATATACATCGGCGGGCGGGCGGCGGTGACATCGTTGATGGCGGCCATGATTTCGGCGTCATCAGCGACCTTGTCGAGCAGCGCGCCGAGGCCTTGGTTCGGGTTCACGCCAAGCGCGTCGAGCTTGTCGCCGAATTTGTCAAACACTGGCGCGAGCCATGCTTTGACCGCGTGGCCAAAGATGATCGGGTCGGAAACCTTCATCATCGTGGCTTTCATATGCAGCGAGAACAGCGTGCCGTCGGCTTTGGTTTTCTCGATCTCGTCGGCGAGGAAGGTGTCGAGCGCCTTGGCCGACATGAAGGTGGCATCAACCACGGTGCCCGCCGGATAGGACAGCCCGTCCTTGAGCACGGTCTCGCCATTGGCGGTTTCGAGCACGATTTTCGCGCCGGTTTCGGCGGCGAGGGTGGCGGATTTCTCGTTCGAGAAGAAATCATTGCCCGACATGGAGGACACGCGGGTTTTGCTGTCAGCGGACCAGTCGCCCATGCGGTGCGGGTTGGCTTGGGCAAAGGATTTCACCGCCTTGGCGGCGCGGCGGTCGGAGTTGCCTTCGCGCAGGACCGGGTTCACGGCGGAGCCTTTGATGGTGTCATATTTGGCGCGCGCGGCTTTTTCGGCATCGGTGGTCGGATCTTCGGGGTAGTCGGGCAGGGCGTAGCCTTGGGACTGCAGCTCTTTCACGGCGGCGACAAGCTGGGGCACCGAGGCCGAGATGTTGGGCAGCTTGATGACGTTGGCCTCGGGTGTTTTCACGAGGCGGCCGAGTTCGGCGAGGTCGTCGGATTGCTTCTGCTCATCGCTGAGATGCTCGGGGAAGGTGGCGAGGATACGCCCGGCGAGGGAGATGTCCTTGGTGCCCACGGCAACGCCAGCGGCGGCGGCAAATTTCTGGATGATCGGCAGGAAGGAGGCCGAGGCCAGCTCGGGGGCTTCGTCAACTTTGGTGTAGATGATGTCGGGGGTGCTCTGATCAGTCATGGGGTTCACCTTTCTTGGGTTGGCCCTTCCTTAACCTAGTGAAAGCGAGTCGTCTATGGCATACATTGGCATACAATGGGTAAAAATTGACGCGGTTGGACGGGGTCGGCGGGGTGTGAGGCGGGGGTTGGGCGTGGTGTGGGCTGGATTGACGTAGCGTATTGCCTAAAAATTAGGCAAATGCGATGAGTGGCTTAAAAATGCGGCGGGGGCGCCTTGTTGTTGGGCAGGGCGAGCAGCAGGATGAGCGCGATGACGCCGCTGCTTCCCCTTCTTGTTTTTAGTGACCTTGATGGCACGCTGATCGACCATGACAGTTATGGTTGGGAGGCGGCGCACCCTGCGTTGGCGCGGTTGCGAGAGATCGGCGCGGGGGTGATCCTTGCCAGTAGCAAAACGGCGACCGAGATGCAGGTGATCCGCGCGGCGATGGACCTTGGGCGGTGGCCCGCGATTGTGGAGAACGGTGCGGGGGTGCTGCAGGCCGGACAGGGTGAGTTGGCAGAGCGGGGCGATTATGCGCGGTTGCGGGCGGCGCTGGCGCGGGTGCCGGAGCCTGTGCGGCAGGGGTTTCGCGGCTTTGGCGACATGAGCGTGGCAGAGATTGCAGAGGTCACCGGGCTTGGGCCGGACGCGGCGGAGCGGGCAGCAAAGCGCGGGTTTTCCGAGCCGGGGTTGTGGCGCGGCAACGCGGCCGAGCGCGCCGCGTTTATCGCCGCCCTTGGCCGTGAGGGGATCGCGGCGCGTGAGGGTGGGCGGTTTTTGACGCTGTCGTTCGGACAGACCAAGGCGGACCGAATGGCCGAGATGATTGCCGCGTTTCGCCCGCAGCGCACCGTGGCCTTGGGCGATGCGCCCAATGACGTGGAAATGTTAGAGGCCGCTGATATTGGCGTGGTCATTGCCAACCCGCATCGCGCGGTTTTGCCGCCGCTTGCAGGTGAGGGCAGCGGCGCCATCAGGCGCAGCACCCGGCCCGGCCCGGAGGGGTGGAACGAAGAGATACTGCGTCTGATCGCAGAGATAGACAACGGATGAGGACAAGAGCGCATGGCTGACTTTCACCAGAACGGCAATATCGCGACCCTGCATAATCTGCGGATAAGACCCGTCGAAGAGATGGTTTACGAGTTGGAGACATTCTCGCAGACGCGGAAGATGTCGCTGATCCTGCCGTGTCTGTATTCGGAGTTGCAAACCGAGGCGATGCCGCGGATTTTGGACGAATTGTCGAAGGTGACATACCTGCACCGGATCATCATCGGGCTGGACCGCGCAACCGAGGAAGAGTTCCGCCATGCGCGCGAGTTCTTCAAGGGGTTAAAGCAGAACCATATCGTGATCTGGAACGACAGCCCGCGGATGAAGGCGCTGAATGCGCGGCTTGAGGAGATGGGGCTTGCGCCCGCCGAGCCGGGCAAGGGCAAGAACGTGTGGTCGGCGCTAGGCTATTTGATCGGCTGTGAGGACAGCGCGGTGATGGCGATCCATGATTGCGATATACTGACCTATACCAACGAGTTGCTGGCGCGGTTGATTTACCCGGTGGCGCACCCCGGTTTCCCCTATCAACTGGCCAAGGGGTATTATGCGCGGGTGGGCGGCGAGAAGATGAACGGGCGGGTGACGCGCCTGTTGGTGAGCCCTCTGTTGATTGCGCTCAAGCGGGTTGTGGGGGATCGTGATTACCTCGATTACCTGCGCAGTTTCCGCTATCCGCTGTCGGGGGAATTTGCCATGCGCACGGCGATTTTGCCGGACCTGCGGATCCCGTCGGATTGGGGGTTGGAGATTGGCGTATTGTCCGAGGCGTGGCGCAATCTGGCGCCCAAGGCGGTGTGTCAGGTCGAGATCGCGGATGCCTATGACCACAAGCATCAGGAACTGAGCCCGGAGGATGCCTCGAAAGGGTTGAGCCGGATGTCGACGGACATTTGCAAAGCGATTTTTCGCAAGCTGGCTGCCGATGGCACGGTGTTCACGCCGAATGTGTTCAGGACACTGAAGGCGACGTATTATCGCGGCGCTTTGGACCTGTTGGAGGCGTATTACAATGACGCCAAGATGAACGGTTTGCGGATTGATCGCCATTCCGAGGAGCAGGCGATTGAGCTGTTTGCCGAGAACATCATGCTGGCCGGGCAGACGTTTTTGGATAACCCGCATGAGACGCCGTTTATCCCGACGTGGAACCGCGTGCATTCGGCGGACCCCGGTTTTCTCAAGGCGCTGCATAGTGCGGCGGCGGCGGATGAGGCGGAGTTTGGGTGAGGTTGTGGGGGTGTTGGCAGGGCCCCGAATTGGCCCCGAAAAAACAAAGGCGCACTCCACGTTTACGTGCGAGCGCGCCTTTCTCTACTTAGACTTAAAGATCAGACTTTAAGAGGTGTGTCGCTGCGCTGCCATTTGAGCGGCTGGAACACTTCGTCAACCGGTGTGGCGGCGACGTGGTTGACGTAATTGGACATCGTTTTTTGAGCGAGTCCCAATATGACGTCCAACACGGCACGGTGGCTATAACCTGCAGCGAAGAAGGTTTCGATCTGGGCGTCGGTCACGTTTCCGCGTTCGCGCACCATCTGGATGGTGAACGTGCGCAAAGCCTCGAGCTTGGCCGATGGCAGCGGCGTTTCGTTGCGCAGGGCCTCGGTGATGTCATCGGAGACTTTCATCATCTTTGCGATGCCTGTGTGCGCAGGGACGCAGTAGTGGCAGGCGTGCTCGACGTTGATGGCCTGCCAAACGACAGTCAGCTCGTCGGCGTCAAAATCTGTTTCCGTGAACAGCTTGTGAAGCGATTGATAGGCTTCATATGCCTGTGGGCTTTCCGCCAGAACTTTGTGCAACCCGGGCAACCGGCCAAAGGCTTTTTGCGAGTTTTCGAGCAGCGGGCGAGAGGCTTCTGGTGCGGAGTCGAGGTCATGGGAGGGGAAGGTCATGCTGATGCGTCCTTTGAAAATTACGAATAGCTGCGGTTTAGGCTTTCTTGAGCGATCACTCAAGTATATAATTGAGCAATCATTCAACAATTGGTGATCCGATGCCACGCAAGCCAAGTTACGACCGAGACGAGCTAATCGACCGCGCCCGCGATTTGTTTTGGAAGCGTGGGTGGGCGGGAACGTCTTTGAAAGATCTCGAGGCGTCTTTGAAATTGAAGCCCGGCAGTTTTTATGCGGCGTTCGGCTCGAAGGATGCGCTTTTCAAGCTGGCGATGGAAAAATACGCGACGGACGGGCGAGAGCGCCTGAAGGCATTGGCGCAGGAGCATGGGCCGATCAAAGCGCTTCAGAGGTTTCCTAGAATGGTTATCGAGAACGATGCCGCCCCGGCCAAGGCTTGTATGCTGTCAAAGACACTGCTTGAGCTGCACGCCCATGGTCATCCGCTTGCGCATGACGCAAATCTGCATCTGTTGAAGATGGAGGCGCAATTTGCGGAGTTGTTCCAGCAGGCCCAATCAGCAGGGGACATTAACAGCGCGAACGATCCTCGCGCGCTTGCCCGGAGGTATCAATCGGACCTCTTGGGGCTGAGGGTTTCAGCGGAACGCGAGGGGGTCGATGCGACGGCGATAGCAGAGGAAATAGCGAGCGGTCTAACCAGACTGCAGTGACGCCTATTGGCCGCCCTTTGTGCGGTGCGGCCTTGGGCTATTGGCGGCTTTTTTGCCCCTATCGCCGGATTACGCCCCGCGCTGACGCAGAAATTCTTGCTCGATCACCTCTGTTCCCCATTGGTTGCCGGGCGTTTCATGGGCCAGCGTGAAACCGTGCTTTTCATAAAGGTGGCGTGCGGCATCCAATCCCTTGAACGTCCACAGGCGCGTGCGATCAAAGGCATTGGTGTCGACAAACGCCGTGGCGTGGCCGATCAGAAGGTTGCCGACACCCATCCCCTGTGCGCTGGGGCTGACAATGAACCAACGCAGATGGCTGGCGCCTTGGCCCAGATCTTCGCCGTCGAGAGAGACAGACCCGAGCAGCTCATCCCCTACGTAGGCAGAAAATGTCGTGTTTAGAGGGTTTTCGATGCGCCCGATAAATTCCGACATTTCGGTAGCAACTTTCCGCTCGAAGACAGCGCCGAACCCGTAGTGTTGGGAATAGAAGGTGGCATGCAAGTGGGCCACCGACGCGATAAGCCCCGCACGGTAGCCTTGCTGCACTTCGAGCTTCGGCACGGCGGCTGCTGCGCGCGCGCCTTTGGTGCCCAGAGACTTTGCAAACAGGGTCAGGCCCGTTTCGATTTGAGCAACATCGGGGTCCGACAGAACCTCTAGCGCGGAGCGCAGTTGCCGCCGCGCGAAGGCTTCGACGTTGCCAAGAAGGTCTTGGCCATCTTGGGTCAACGAAAGGACGCGGGATCGCTTGTCATGCGGGTCGGGACCCACCTCGATCAGGCCCTCTTTCGTTAGTTTTTGAACAAGGCGGCTGACACTCGATTTTTCCAGATGCAGAAGCGAGCCGAGGTCGCTTGCATTGCGCACCGTGCCATATCCGAGTTCGATAATCGTATGCACGGCAGAAGGGGAAAGCTCGGTGCCGGCGAGCCCCTTTTGCATAAAGCCAAGCTCGCGCACGATATGGCGTGACGCGGAGCGCAGTTTGTCGATGCGGTGTGTTGTGATCGCGTGATTCATAGTTGTATAATGCAACTACTATCCGCAGCTGTCGAGTCGCGCCGGACCGGACCAGTCGCCTAGTCCTTCTGGCCGATTTTGGGTTCGGTGCCAGCGCGCAGGCGTTTGATGTTGGCGAGGTGGCGCAGGTAGACAAGGCAGGTCAGCGCCACGCCGAGGAAGAATACCTTTCCGTCCGACAGGATCAGCATCCAGCCTGTTGAGGAGCCAGCCGCGACCAATGCGGCGAGCGAGGATGTGCGGCTGAGCGCGGCGGCGACCAGCCATGTGGCGCAGCAGGCCAGCCCCACCGGCCAGACCAGCGCCAGCATCAACCCGAGGAAGGTGGCCACGCCCTTGCCGCCCTTGAACCCCAGCCAGACCGGGAAGCAATGCCCCAGAAAGGCGAGGAGTGCCGCGATTTGCGCGGCGTCTTCACCGGCCAGCGCACGGGCCAGCAGCACGGCCACCGCGCCCTTGGCCCCGTCAAGCAGGAGGGTCAAAGCGGCGGCTTTTTTCGAGCCGGTTCTGAGCACATTGGTGGCGCCGATATTGCCCGATCCGATCTCGCGCAGGTTGCCGAGGCCCATGGCTTTGGACAGGACCAGCCCGAAGGGGATCGAGCCGAAAAGATAGCCGATCACGGCCCAAAGGGTGAGGGTAAGCGTGGTGCTTTCGATAATGGGCATCAGCCGTAGACCTTCTCTCCGCCGACAAAAGTTGCCAGCACTTTACCCTGCATGCGCGCGCCGTCAAACGGGGTGTTTTTCGATTTTGAGTGCAGCGCGGTGCGGTCGAGCAGGAAGGGTTTATCGGCGTCAAACAGCACGAGGTCGGCGGGGGCATCGGGCGCAAGGCGACCGGAGGCAAGGCCAAGCCGTTTGGCCGGATTGAGCGACATGGCGCGGAAGAGTTGCGGCAGCGTGAGATGCCCGACGTGATAGAGTCTGAGCGACGCGGGCAGCATGGTTTCAAGGGCGACAGCGCCGGAGGCGGCTTCCTCGAACGGCAGGCGTTTGCTCTCTTCGTCCTGCGGCGTGTGCATCGACGATATGATGTCGATCAGCCCGGAGGCGACGGCTTCGACCATGGCAAAGCGGTCATCTTCGGAGCGCAGCGGCGGCTTGACCTTGAAGAAGGTGCGATAGTCGGCCACGTCCATTTCATTGAGCGTCAGGTGGTGGATCGAGGTGCCGGCGGTGATGTCGAGGCCGTTGTTCTTGGCCCGTTGCAGCGCGGGCAGGGCGCGGGCGGTGGTGATTTGGTCGGCGTGATAGCGCGCGCCGGTCATTTCCAAGAGCGCGATGTCACGATCAAGCGCCATGCGTTCGGCCATGGGCGACACCGTTGAGAGCCCGCGCAGCGTGGCGAATTTTCCCGAGGTGGCGGCGGCCCCGCGCGACAGGGTCGGCTCTTGCGGGTGGGCGATGACCAACGCGCCGAGCGCGCGGGCATAGGTCAGCGCACGGGCGAAGACCTTGGGGTTTTGCACCACATGGTCGCAATCGGTAAAGGCGATGGCCCCGGCATCGAGAAGGAAGCCGATCTCGGTCATTTCGCGCCCTTCGCGGCCTTTGGTCAGGGCGGCCATGGGCAGGACATTGACCGGCGAGGCTTCGTTCGCGCGGCGGCGGACAAATTCGAGGGTTTCGGGCGTGTCGATGGCCGGGAAGGTATCGGGCCGGGTGGCGATGGTGGTGACGCCCCCGCCGCCGCAGCGAGGCCTGCGGAGCGGTAGCTTTCCTTATGACGCTCGCCCGGTTCACAGACTTTGACGCCGATGTCGACGATGCCGGGAGCGAGGCATTTGCCCATGCAGTCGATGATGGTGTCGGGTTTTGCGCCCGGCATGTCTGGCAAGTCTGGCGGGGGCGCGTCTCCTTCGCCCCGCGCGGCGATGGTTGCGCCGTCGATGAGCAGCCAGCCGGGGGCATCGGTCTGAGCCTCGGGGTCGATCAGGCGGGCGTTGGTGAGGAGGGTTTTCATATCATCTGTCTCTTGCGGGTCTGGTGCATCAGGCGCAGCACCGGGAGTGGGTCGGGGAGGCGGATAAAGCCGATGGGTTTGGGGGTTTTGCCATGCTGGCCACGGTTTTCATAGGCAAAGATCAGGGTGCCGGGGGTGTTGCCGTCAAACTCGATCTCGGTGGTCGGGGCGATGGGCCATGATTTGAGCGAGCGTTTCAGCAGGGGCAGGGCGGTGGCGATAAACGCCCGGCGGTTGGTCAGCGTGTACCAAGTGTAGCGGCGTTCATAGGCGCGCCAGACCCCGCCCACGCCAAGAATGCGCAGCCCGATCAACACAAAGGGGACGCCGAACAGCGGAAACAGCCGGAAGAGAAGGGGCAGGCCGGCTTGTCCGGTGATCCACCATGCCATGCCTGTCCAGAACAGCGAGAAGCCGGTGAAGGCGAGCCCGAGGAAGATCTTGGCCGCCGCGAAATCGCCCGTATAGAGGCCGGGCACGGGGCGCCCTTGCCAGAGTATGGTTTCGCCGGGGTCGAGGATGCCCTCCCAACCGGGGGTGGAGACGCGGGCGCTGCGCTCACGTGGGGTCTCCGGCGTGGGGCTGGTTGAATTTGGCCTGTTCGATCTGGGCCTTGGTTGCGGCGCTGTCGGCTTGGTATTTGATCAGGTGTTTGCCGCCTGTGCGCGTCACCACCTGCACGGCGGACATCAGCGTTTTGATCTCTTGCACCTGACCCAGCGTGATCGAGCGCCCACCGGGCCCGAGCAGGCGGTGGTTGGTCAAATCCCAACGCTGTGCCAGCTCGTCAGACGCGACATACCAGCCGCGCAGCGCCACCGCCGCCAGCCCGCCAATCGCGCCGGTCCAGACATGCGGATTGCCGATCGCCCAGAGGATCACCATCCCCAGCCCCATGGCGATGGCCGCCATCGTGGCGTGATCGCGCAGATAGGTGGCGCGGTCGGCCTGAAAGCTGGTCAGCCGCTCTTCGCCGGGGTTGAGCGTGCCGTCGGGGGTATTGGCATAATGCAGGTCGGATTGCTCAGTCATGGGCGGCGTCCTCGAAGGCGGCTTTGGCGTCGAGGATGCGCGTGCGCACCTCACGCGGGCGCGGCACAAAGCGGATCACCGTGGCGGTGCCCGCGCTGAAGCCGATCCGCAGCGACCACCAGAACCACGGCTGCATCCAATCGACACGGTCGAGGGTGAGGTTGGCGTTTTCCTCGGGCGCGCCGACGCGTTCAAAGATCAGCCGCTTGTTGGTCAGGAACCAGCGGTCATCGCGGCAGCGGAACCAAGTGGCGACGTCGTCAAACACGATGACAAAGATCACCGTGAAGATCGGCACGACGATCAGCCATTGCACGATGCTCAGGTAACCGAGGCTGGCCAGCACAAGAGCGGTTGCAAAGCTGAGCATCAGGGCGCGGTGGCTGAACAGGGTCAGCTGGGGTTGCCAGCATTGCAGCACGCGCTCGTCTTCGAGCAGGGGGGTGTTGGGCGTGGCGCTAAGGCTCATCCAGCGACCCAGACCATAAGTGCGGCCATTGCGAACATCACCAGCAGCGCCACGGTGGCGACACGGCCGCTCATCTTTGGATCTTTGGGATCTTCGGGGGGATTTTGGGCGGCTCTTCGCTCATTGCGCTATCTCGTGCTCGGGTGAGGTGTCTGTGCTGAGGGGGGCGACATTGCCCCAGACCAGCGAGCCGAGCCAGATCAGCACAGCCGCCAGCACCAGCGCCAGCAGGATGAGGGCCGTCGGGCGGCGTTTGCTTGGGGGAAGGGGTGCGGGTGGTGTTGCGGTCGGCTTGGGCGCGGTTGCGGTCGATCTGAGCGGGGTGGGTGAGACGGCGGCTTGCGGCGTCTCAAACTCTGCCAGCAAGGTCAGCGCCTTGACGGGGCGCAGTATGGCCGGCAGCGGCAGCGCATCCGAGAGCACCAGCAGCGCGACGCCGTCGAGCGCCGCGAGGGTGGCGTGATGGGGCGCGAGGGCGGCTTCGTCAATGTCATAGGCGCTGGCGAGATAGGCCGGCAGGCCGAGCCCGGCAAGATCGCGGGTCTCAAAGAGTTCGACATGGCGCGTGTCAGCCGCATCGACCCCTAAAAGCGCAGGCACCGCCGTTACATACGGGCGGTCGGGGTCAACTGGTGGATCGGCCAGCAGGCGCAGCGTCTTGACCGAGTGATCAACCGCAAAGAGCAGCAGTTTGCCGCGCCGATCGAGCGTGATGTCGCCGCCAGCCGTCATGGGCGTTACACCATCACCGGGCGCGCTGCGGCGCGCCGGTTGCGGGCCAGCATGTCCATCGCGGCCATGCGCACGGCGACGCCCATTTCGACCTGCTCCTGAATGACCGAGCGGGTGATGTCATCGGCGATCTCGCCGTCGATTTCGACCCCGCGGTTCATCGGGCCGGGGTGCATGACGATGGCGTCGGGCTTGGCATGGGACAGCTTTTCGGCGTCAAGCCCGTAGCGGTGAAAGAACTCGCGTTCGGAGGGGATGAAGCCACCATCCATACGCTCCTTTTGCAGGCGCAGCATCATAACGACATCAACGTCTTTCAGCCCCTCGCGCATGTCGTCGAACACTTCGACGCCAAATTCGTCGATCTGGGCCGGCATCAAAGTGGGCGGGCCAACGAGCCGGACGCGGTTTTCCATTTTGCCCAGCAAAATGAGGTTTGAGCGGGCCACACGGGAATGGGCAATGTCGCCGCAAATGGCGATCGACAGGCGGTGCAGCCGCCCCTTGGCGCGACGGATCGTCAGCGCATCAAGCAGGGCTTGCGTCGGGTGCTCGTGCTGGCCGTCCCCGGCGTTGAGCACGGCGCAGTTGACCTTTTGGCTCAGCAGATCGACCGCGCCCGAATTGGGGTGCCGCACGACCAGAAGATCGGGGTGCATGGCGTTGAGGGTGAGCGCCGTGTCGATCAGGGTTTCGCCCTTTTTGATCGAGCTGGCCTGCATCGCCATGTTCATTACATCGGCCCCAAGGCGCTTGCCGGCGAGCTCAAAACTGGCCTGCGTGCGGGTGGAGTTCTCGAAGAACATGTTGATCTGGGTCAGCCCGGCCAGCGCATCGGAGTGCTTTTGCGCACCTCGGTTCAGCTCGACATATTGATCGGCCAGATCGAGAAGCGCCGTGATGTCGCCAGGCGAGAGCGGTTCGATCCCCAGAAGATGCCGGTGCGCAAAGCTCATCTTGCCCCTCTCTGGCTTGGTGGTTTCGGCCGGTTATAGGAAGGCCGGAGACCGGAGTCTAGCGTTGCGGCGTGGCGCGCTGCACTTGGTCCGCGGCCCATGCTCTTTGCCAAAGCTTATCAGTGCGGCGGATGCGGCACTTGAGGTTTTTGAGAAAGATCAAAGCGCGCCGCATGCGCACCCGGTTCCATGCCGCGTTGTCAGGCTTGCTGTTGGCCCGTGCTCTCTTCCATTGCAGACATACCCAAACCCGACAGTCGCCAAATACGCGTCATCAGATGTGGGCGTGACATAGCCTTTTGCGCTGTGGGGGGGCCGAGCGAAGCGAGGCCCCCCTCTGGCGACGCACGAAGTGCGGCGCAAAACCTGTTCACAAATTCGGCGGTTCAGCCTGCCCCGACGATGGGCTAGGGTCGGGCCATGGAATCGCAAATGGGATATCACGAGGCACGCGCCGCGCTGGAATGGCTGTTAGAGCTGGGCGCAGTGGATGCGGTCGGAGACAGCCCTGTGGACCGCTATGCCTTGCCGCAGGCGGCGCCGGGCAAGAAAGCAAAGCCCGAAGCGACCGCACAGGCGGCGCCAGCGCCAACGCCGAATGCGGGTCCGCCGCAGACGCAAGTTGACGTGGTTGGTGAGGCGCGCCGCGCGGCGGCGGGGGCGGGTGATCTTGCGGCTCTCAAGGCGGCGATGGCGGCATATCCGCATTGTGAATTGCGCAAAGGCGCGCGGCAGTTGGTGTTTGGCGAGGGGCAAGCCGGGGCGCGGTTGATGATTGTCGGCGATGCGCCGGGGCGGGATGAGGACCAGCAGGGCAGGCCCTTTGTCGGGCGGCAGGGGCAATTGCTCGACCGGATGCTGGCCGCGATCGACATGGGCCGCGACATGCCGGACGCGCCGGTCTACCTCACTCATGTATTGCCATGGAGGCCGCCGCAGAACCGCGATCCGAAGCCTGATGAGATTGCCATGATCACGCCGTTTCTGGAGCGGCATGTGGCGTTGGTGAACCCGGATGTCATCATCCTTATGGGCAACACCGCTTGCGAGGCCGCTCTGGGCAAGCGCGGTGTGCAGCGGTTGCGCGGGCAATGGGGGGAGGCCTTTGGCAAGCCGGTTTTGCCGATGTGTCATCCTGAGTATCTGATGCGCACCCCGTCGGCCAAGCGCGACGCTTGGGCGGATTTGTTGAGTGTGAAGGCGAAGCTGGGAGCGTTGGCGTGATCCGCTTGTGCGACGTCACCGCTGTTTTATCGCCGTTCGGGACGGGGGCGAGCCGCGGGGCAAAGGGGTGTTTGCGCGCGGTGCAATCGGCGCGGCTGACGGGAGGCTGGCTCTGGCCTGTGCAAGAAATCAGGCCTGTGCAAGAAATTAGACCTTTGCCGGAAAACTGGGCGATATCCGCGCCGGGGCCGATTTAAACACAAACGTTACTGGGCCAGTTTTGCCAATCCGCAATCCTCTGTTGATGACCGGGAAGAATGACTGAACAATGACTGTTGAAAACGACTCTGGAAGCGACGGATAGGACACATGAAAATTCTTGGCTTTTCTGACCTGCATGGCAGCGCGAAACAGGCGCGGGAGCTGGTGAGTGCCAGTGCCGGGGCCGATCTTGTGATCGGGGCGGGCGACTTTTGCAACATGCGCAAGGGGCTGGATGAAGCGATGGAGCTGCTCTCGGGGATCCGCGCGCCGATGGTGTTGGTTCCGGGCAATGCAGAGAGCGCCGAAGAGTTGCAGGCAGCCGCGGATGAGGGCATCGCCGTGTTGCACGGGCGCGGCATTTCGATTGGCGGTGTACGTCTGTTCGGGCTGGGCGGGGGCGTGCCGCCGACTCCGTTTGGCGAGTGGTCTTGGGATTTGAGCGAAGAGGAGGCCACAGACGCGTTGGCCCAATGCGAGGCCGCCGATATTCTGATCACCCACAGCCCGCCCAAGGGCGTGGCGGACCGGACGTCGAGCGGGATCTCGGTGGGGTCGGAGGCGATTGCTGCGGCGATTGAGCGCGTCCAGCCGGGGCTGGCGCTTTGTGGGCATATCCACGACAGTTGGGGCGAGGAAGGGATGATCGGGCGCACGCGGATCGTGAACCTTGGCCCCTTTGCCAATTGGTTCGAGATATAGGAGGCAAACGGCATGAGCCGCATTGACGAGAGCAAGAATTTTGTGCCGGTCAGGATTGCGGTTCTGACGGTATCGGACACGCGCGACATGGCCGATGACAAGTCGGGCGAGACGTTGGTCGCCCGGATCGAGGGCGCCGGGCATGTGTTGGCCGACCGGATGATCGTGCGCGACGAGCGTGACCAGATTGCCGACCAGCTGCGTGAGTGGATCGCGCGCGAGGACGTGGATGTGGTGATTTCTACCGGCGGCACCGGGTTGACCGGCCGCGATGTAACGGTCGAGGCGCATCGCGACGTTTATGAAAAGGAAATCGAGGCCTTTGGCACGGTGTTCACCATCGTGAGCATGCAAAAGATCGGCACCAGCGCGGTGCAGAGCCGCGCCACCGGCGGCGTGGCTGCGGGCACCTATCTGTTTGCGCTTCCGGGCAGTCCGGGCGCCTGTAAGGACGCATGGGACGAGATCCTGCTGGCGCAGTTGGATTACCGGCACAGGCCGTGCAATTTCGTTGAGATCATGCCGCGACTGGATGAACATCTGAGGCGCAAGTGAGCGATTTTGTCGATTTCGGCAGCTTGCCCGATGAGGTGACGTGGCGGGGCGCGAGTGTTCTGGCGCAGGACGTGCGCGGGCGGGTTCTGATGCAGTTGCGCGACAGCGATGCGGGCTTGGCGTCGCCCGGCAAATGGGGGTTGTTCGGCGGCGGGGTAGAGCCCGGCGAGAGCCTTGACGCCGCCGCGCGGCGGGAGTTTCACGAAGAAACCGGAATTGATATAGCTGCGGAAGCGCTGCGCCCCTTGGCGCGGTTTCGCAGCCAAGCAATGGCGAGCGGCATTGTGCATGTCTTTGCTCTGGACCGCCGGGTGGTGCGGGAGGACGTGCGGCTGGCGGAGGGGGCTGGCTTTGCCTTTCTGACCCGCGAGCAGGTGGGTCATTTCGACCTTATCGAGGCCTTCAGGACTGTTTTGCAAGCTCCGGATCTGTGGTGAGGGCCGCCGGGAGGAGGGGTTTGACCTCGACAATCGGGAGTTTGAGCGGTTCAGGCGGGGTGGGCTTTTGCACCGAGGCAAGCATCACTCCACCAATCAGGAAAATGGTGAGCAGAAAACTTGCGAAACGAAGCGGGGACATGGTGGCTCCTTGTTTAAGTATCAGTGGTTTGCTGTCGATCTTGCGGTAATACGCAGGCCACGCGGCATTCCGTCGCAAAAAGCTGTACGCGGGGTGCATTTTGGTCGAAATGGGTCGCAAAACGGCACGGCGGCATATTTTTTCGACGGAATGGGCGGGGTGTGACGTAACACGCTTGTGCTTTGGAATTATTTCGTAGTGCGCTAGATTAATTGAACTGTTTTTTAACGGTTTCCATCGAGGATAGACCCAGATGCGTTTTATGCGGCAAAGCCTGACCGGATTGCTTCTTTTGTCCCTGACCATGGGGGCGTTGTTGTTTGCGGCAAATATGCTGCGCGAGGCGGTGAATGACCGGCTGAACCGTGAGGCGCGGGTACCCCAAGCGCGGGAGCGGGTGTTTGCGGTGAACGTCGTGACGGCCAGCACCGGGCAAGAAGCACCGGTGTTGACGGCTTATGGCGAGGTGCAGAGCCGCAGGACGCTGGACCTTAGGGCGGCGGTGGGTGGCACGGTTGTGATGCTGGCCGATGATTTTGTTGAGGGCGGTCAGGTGACTGCCGGGCAGCTTTTGGTGCGGATTGATCCGGCGGATGCGCAGGCGGCGTTGGATCGGGCGGCATCGGACGTTCAGGATTCCGAGGCCGAAAAGCGCGATGCGGCGCGGGCTTTGGCGTTGGCGCGGGACGAGGTGAAGGCAGCCGAGGAGCAGGCGGCGCTGCGCCAGCGGGCGTTTGAGCGGCAGGTGAATTTGAAGGACCGGGGTGTCGGCACCGATGCGGCGGTGGAAGAAGCCGAGCTGACCGCGAGTTCGGCGCGGGCGGCGGTGTTGTCAAAGCGTCAGGCGCTGGCCACGGCAGAAGCGCGGGTCGATCAGGCCGCGACCAATGCGGCACGGGCTCTGATTGCGTTGAACGAAGCCAAGCGGCGGCTGGCGGATACCGAGATCAGGGCCGGGTTCAGCGGCACTCTGAGCGAGGTCAGCGTGTTGGAAGGCGGATTGGTGTCGACCAACGAGCAACTGGCGCGGGTGGTGGACCAAAACGCGCTGGAGGTGGCGTTTCGCCTGTCAACACAGGCGCACACGCGGCTGTTGGATGACAACGGGCGGCTGCGGCCTGCGGATATGCGCGCGACGCTGGATGTCTATGGCATCGACATGATGGTCAAAGGCAAGCTGAGCCGGGACAGCGCAGCGGTGGGCGAAGGGCAGACCGGGCGGCTGGTGTTTGCGCAGCTTGAAGCCGGGCGCGGGTTGAAGCCGGGCGATTTTGTCACGGTCGAGATTGACGAGGCGCCGCTTGACGGTGTGATCCGCCTGCCTTCGGGGGCCTATGGCTCGGACGGCACGGTTTTGGTGCTGGACCCTGACGGGCGGCTGGAGGCGGTCGAGGTTGAGCTGGTGCGCCGGCAAGGCGACGATGTGATTGTGCGGGCCAACGGGCTTGACGGGCGCGAGGTTGTGACCGCGCGCACGCCGCTTTTGGGGCCGGGGATCAAGGTCAAGCCGTTGCGGGCTGCTGGCGCGGCGGCGGCAGCTGCTGCTGCGGCGGAGCCCGAGATGTTGAGCCTGTCGCAGGAGCGGCGGGCGAAATTGGTTGCTTTTGTTGAAGGCAACACGCGCCTTCCCGAAGCGGTGCGCAGCAATATTCTGGCGGCGCTGTCCAAGGACAAGGTGCCGGCCCGCATGGTCAAGCGCATCGAAGCGCGGATGGGGGGCTGAGCGATGGGGTGCTGTGACGTTAGCGGGTGGTCGGTATGAGACCCTCGGGCTTGTTGTCGTATTTCACCCGCCACGCCACAGCGGCGAACCTGCTGCTGGTGGTGTTGATCGTTGCGGGGATCGCAGCGGTGCCACGGATGCGGGCGCAGTTTTTCCCCGATGTGATCGTCGACAGCGTGAGCGTCTCGGTCGTATGGGAAGGGGCGGGGGCCGAAGATGTGGACCGCGCCATCGTGCAGATCCTTGAACCGGCGTTATTGTCGGTTGAGGGGGTTGAGGCGTCTACCGCGACCTCAAGCGAGGGGCGCGCGGTTGTCACGCTGGAATTCGAGCCATCATGGGACATGGCGCGCGCGGCGGATGATGTGCAGACGGCGGTGGATGCGCTGACGACCTTACCGGAGGAGGCCGAGGAGCCCACGGTGGTGCGCGGCGTGTGGCGCGACCGGGTCACGGATGTGGTGATCACCGGGCCGGTGGGGCCAGAGCAGCTGGGCGGGTTTGCCGATGAATTCATAACGCGGCTGTTTGCCGAAGGGGTGACGCGAACCACCATTCGCGGCGTTGCCGCGCCGCGCACCGTGATCGAGGTGCCGTCGGTCAATTTGATCTCATACAACGTCACATTCGCACAGATTGCCGCCGCGATTGCCGCCGAGGTAGATGCCTCGCCTGCGGGGGACGTGGAGGGGGCCAACACGCGGGTGCGCACCGGCAAGGAGAAACGCGCACCGGATGAGTTGGCTGCGATCACGCTGAGGGTTAACCCGGATGGATCGAAGTTGACCATCGGGGATGTGGCGCAGGTCAGGCGCGAGGGGATCGACCGGACGCGCGCGTATTATGTTGGGCAAAATCCGGCGGTGTCGGTCCGGGTGGACCGCTCGGCGCAGGGGGATGCGATCACCATTCAGGCGCAGGTGGAAAAGGTGGCCGCCGCGTTGCAGGCGACCCTGCCTGAGGGGACCAGCGTTGATTTGATCCGCACGCGGGCCGAAGCGATCACCGACCGGTTGGACATTCTGATTGATAACGGCGCGATGGGGCTGGTCCTTGTGCTGTGCATTCTGTTTTTGTTTTTGAACGCGCGCACGGCGTTTTGGGTGGCTGCGGGCATTCCGGTGGCGATGCTGAGCACGATTGCGTTGATGTATATGTTTGGTTTGACGATCAACATGATCTCGCTTTTTGCGCTGATCATCACGCTGGGGATCGTGGTGGATGATGCGATCGTGGTGGGCGAACATGCCGATGCGCGGGTCAAGGATTTGGGCGAGGCACCGGTGGAGGCCGCCGAGAACGCGGCCAAGCGCATGGCGATGCCGGTTTTCTCGTCAACGCTGACCACGATCATCGCGTTTTTCGGGCTGGTGGCGATTGGCGGGCGGTTTGGCGATCTGATCAAGGATATACCGTTCACGGTGATCGTGGTTCTGGCGGCGAGTCTGGTTGAGTGTTTTTTGATCCTGCCCAACCACATGTCACATGCGTTGAAGCATTCGTCCAAGGATCATTGGTATGATTTGCCCTCGCGCGTGGTGAACCGCGGCTTTGTGAAGGTGCGCGAATATCTGTTCCGCCCGTTCATTGCCGGGGTGGTTTGGGCGCGGTATCCGGTGTTTGCCGGGGCGCTTTTGTTGCTGGCGTCGCAGGCCGCGTTGCTGATCAAGGGCGACGTGCAATGGCGGTTTTTCAACGCGCCCGAGCGCAGCAGCGTGACCGGCAATTTCGCCATGGCGCCGGGCGCGGTGCGTGCGGATCTGATTGCGCAGATGCGGCTGATGCAGGAGGCGGTTGAGACGCTGGGGCGCGAATATGAAGAGCGCTATGGCCGCAACCCGATTGATTATGTCATCGCCGAAGTGGGCGGCAATTCGGGGCGCGCGCTTCCCGGGGCGGACACCAAGGATGCGGATCTTTTGGGGGGCATTGCGATTGAGCTGATCGACGTTGATTTGCGCCCCTATTCCAGTTTCGCCTTTGTTGGCGAGTTGCAGGAGCGGGTTGAAAACCACCCGATGGTTGAGGTTTTGAGCTTTCGCGGGTGGCGGTCCGGTCCCGGTGGCGATGCGCTTGACGTGCAGTTTTATGGCGCTTCGGCGGAGGTTTTGAAGCAGGCGGCAGAGGCGCTTAAGACTGCGGTGGCGCGTTACCCTGAGGTGAGCGCGGTCGAGGACAACCTGTCCTATGACAAGGACGAGTTGATCCTTGAGCTGACGCCGCAGGGGCGGGCGCTGGGCTTTACCATTGATGAGTTGGGCCGGGTGCTGCGGTATCGGTTGAACGGCTTGGAGGCGGCGACATATCCCGACGGGCCGAGGAGCGCGGAAATTCGCGTTGAGCTGCCCAAGGGAGAGCTGACGGCGGATTTTCTGGAGCGCAGCCAGATGCGCACGCCGGAGGGGGCATATGTGCCGTTGGCCGATATAGTCAGCGTCGAAAACCGCGCCGGATTCTCGACTGTTAAGCGCGAGAACGGTGTGCGCACCGTGTCGGTGACGGGCGACATTTCCGAGGATGACGCGGCGCGCGCAGAAGAGATCATGCGGGCGTTACAAGCCGAGATCCTGCCCGATATTGCAGCGCGCTTTCAGGTGGTATGGCAGATGTCGGGGCTGAGCGAGCAGGAGGACGAGTTTCTCAACGATGCGCGGCTTGGGCTGACGCTCTGTCTGACCGGGATATACCTTGTGCTGGCTTGGGTTTTCTCAAGCTGGACACGGCCCGTGGTGGTGATGGCGATCATTCCGTTTGGGTTGATCGGCACGATATACGGCCATGCGGCGTGGGATGTGCCGTTGAGCATGTTCACGGTTGTCGGGCTGTTGGGGATGACCGGGATCATCATCAACGATTCAATCGTGTTGGTCACGACAATCGACGAATACGCCGAAGAGCGCGGGTTGATCCCGTCGATCATTGACGGGACGGCGGACCGGTTGCGCCCGGTGTTGTTGACCACGGCGACCACTGTGTTCGGGCTTGCGCCGCTGTTGTTTGAACGCTCGCAACAGGCGCAGTTTTTGAAGCCGACGGTTATCACCTTGGTTTACGGCTTGGGGTTTGGGGTGATCCTTGTCTTGCTCGTCGTGCCGGCGTTGATTGCGATACAGGCGGATATCGGGCGGCAGGTGGCCGCGTTTCGCCACGGGATCAGAGCGCGCAGGGGGCGTTTGTGCTGCGCGGCGTGAATGTGGTTGGCGGGGTTTTGTCGCTGTGCTGGTTGGGGGCGACGATCGGGCATGTGGTGTGGCGCGGGGCGTTGCCGGATGCGTTGGCCACGATTGTGCCCGGGGTCGGGCCAATGGCGGCGGCGTTCGTGCTGTTTGTGCTGGGGGTTTTGGCGCTGGTGATCGGATTGTTTGTGGTTGCGGTATTGGCGCAGGCGATGGTCGCGCGGCGGATGAAGCCGGGGCGATAGCCGCAACCGTCACCTTAGCTTTTGTTACTGATCCAGCGGCATTGATAGGGCGCGAGGGTGAGCGTGTCGGCGGCGGTGTCGATGATGTCGTCGCTGAGCAGGTCGCGCCATGTCTGATCCTCGATCAGGTTGATAACAGAGAGCGGCAGGTGGACCGTTTCATCGCTGACGTTATGCAGGGCGAAGATGGATTGATGCCGGTGCAGGCTTTGCCGCCAGAGGCCAAAGACGCGGTCATCACCGATTGTTACCGTGAACTGTGTCGCGTTGGGGTGAAAGGCGGGTTGCGCCTTGCGCAGGATCAGCCGTTCAGAGAGCGCCGAGAGGGCCGTGGCCTGATCTGATGCAGGGTCGGCGAGGCGCGCGCGCAGGGTTGGGTAATCCCAGCGGTGGCGGTTGATGGCGCGGTTCATGCCGCGATGCACGACGCTGTCGTGATCGTTGGGCGTGGCGAGCAGGGAATGGATATAGAACGCCGGGATCCCTTCGAGCGACATGACGATGGTTTGCGAGCAGATAAACCGCGCCATATGCAGCGCGTCAGCCCCTTTGAAGGTTTGGCGCATGGCCTCGAAAAAGGTGATGTTGAGCTCGTAAGGGGCCTCGTCCCCGTCGGGGAGGGTGCGCATGGAGACCAGCCCGCCGCTTTTGCGGACGGTGTCGATGACGCGAGTTTTCTCGTCATCGGGGAGCAGCCCTTCGACGGGGCGCATGCCGATGCCATCATGGCTGGCCGTGAAGTTGAGATAGGCGCAGCCCATCGGCGCGGGCGGCATGGCGCGTTGCCAGCGGCGCAGATATTCGACGTTGCCCGACATCATCGCATGCAGGATCAGCGGCGGCAGCGGGAAGTTATAGATCGCGTGCGCTTCGCTTCCGACATGCGGGCCGGTGCCAAAATAGCTTAGGTTTTCGGCCTTGGGGACGTTGGTTTCGGTCAGCAGAATAATCTTTTCTGTGGCGTAGTCACACAGCGTGCGCATCAGTTGCACGATGGCGTGGGTTTGGGGCAGGTGGATCGAGGGGCTGCCCGCGATTTTCCACAGAAAGGCCACCGCATCTAGGCGAATGATGCTGACGCCATTGTCGACGTGCAGGCGGATGATGCGCAGGAATTCGAGCAGCACCTCGGGGTTGCGAAAGTCGAGATCGACCTGATCGTGGCTGAAGGTGCACCAGACGTGGCGCGGGCCATTGGCGGTTTCGACCTGTTGCAGGAGCGGCGTGGTGCGCGGGCGCACGACAGCGGTGAGGTCATCTTCGGGGGAGGCTTCGAAGAAGAAACGGTCATAGGGCGCTTGGCCCTGAAGGTAGGCGTTGAACCAGTGGCCCTGACTTGAGACATGGTTGAGCACGAGATCGGACATCAGGCGAAATTCGTCCGCGATGCGGGTGATGTCCGGCCAATCGCCGAGTTGCGGATTGACGGCGCGGTAGTCGGAGACGGCGAAGCCATCGTCCGACGTGTAGGGAAAGAACGGCAGGATATGCACGGAGTTCACCGCGTCGGCCATATAGCGTTGCAAGAAGTCGCGCAGCAGGTCGAGGGGCTTGTGTTTGCCGTCGATGATCGAGTTGCCATAGGTGATGACAAGCGCGTCCTTCTCGCTCCAGAGGGTATTCCCGACAGGACGGGCGCGTTTGCGGCGGATGCGCCCATCGGGCCAGAACGCGTCAATGATGAGGCTGGTCAGGATGTCGGCGTCTAGATCGGGATAGATTTGACGGACGAGCCGGGCGAGGCGCTGGCTGAACGGTTGGTTTTGGTCTGACATGAACCCTCTGCTCTGGTGTCCCACTATGCCGCGGGAGGCGTGCCCCCATGATAGCGGGAGCGGGGCGGGGAAATTAAGAGAAAACTTAGCAACTGCCCATTTTATAAGCGTTTTGCGGGGCGATGGAGGCCGTAGCCGGGGGGAAAGTGGCGGATCGGTGGAACCCTTTGGGCGGGGCGCGCGTTCTCTCACTGTTACGGCATGAGGGCTGTGACTGAGACAGATTGAAATACGACAGAAACCAAGGAGCATAGACATGAATTGGGATCAGATCGAAGGCAAATGGAAACAGATCAAGGGCGGTGCCCAAGAGAAGTGGGGTGCTTTGACCAACGATGATCTGGATCAGGTCGAAGGCAATGCCGAAAAGTTGGTTGGCAAGGTTCAGGAACGCTATGGCAAGTCGCGCGAAGAGGCCGAGAAGGAAGTCAACGACTGGCTCGCGACGCTTTGATGCAGATGCGCAGGGGACAAAACGGTTCCCTGCGACGCAGCCCCCAGAGGGGGCGAAAAAATTAGGGAACCATTCCTCCCGATAAGAGTTCCCTGATAGAGCGCCCGGTCATGCAGCCTGTTTTCCTGTCTCCCTCCCCAGAGATGCGCATGTTCCGGGCGTTCGATTTTTTAAGCAAAAGGATATAGCCCCGCCATGGTGACACCGATGATAACGCGTATCACCATTTTGGGCATCGGGGTTGTCGTTGCCTTTTCCACATTGAGCATAGCCAAGGAATTTTTCGCGCCAGTTTTGAGCGCGATGGTGTTTGGCGTGGTTTTGTCGCCGTTTTTCGACATGCTGGCGCGGTTAAAGCTGCGCCCGTCGTTGGCGGCGTTTGTGACGGTGGGCATTGCGTTTTCGCTGTTGGCGATTTTGACCGTGTTTCTGGAGCCCTATGTCAGCGAAGCGATCACGCGTGCGCCGGTGATCTGGTATGAATTGCGTGATGCGGTTGAGCAATTACAGGCGATGATGCTGGGTCTGAACGAGATTGCCGAGGATGTTGCCAAAGCGATCGACCCGGATGCGAAGGGGGCGGACAAGGTGGAGCCTGCTTTTGATGTGCCGCCGCTGAGTGATGCGCTGTTTTATGCGCCGCAGTTCCTTGCGCAGGTGATGATCTTTGTCGGCGTTTTGTATTTCTTCCTGATGACGCGGCCCGAGGTTTACCGCTGGCTTGGGGCGACGCTGGGCGGCTATGAGGAGGCGGATTTCACCCGCGCAGAGGCGCAGGTGGCGCGGTATTTCCTGACCATTACGGCCATCAACGCGGGGTTTGGCCTGTTGGTAGGGATTGTGCTTCAGCTGATCGGATTGCCGGGGGCTGTGTTCTGGGGCGTCATGGCGTTCATGCTGAACTATGTGCTCTACCTTGGGCCAATCGCGCTTGCCGGGGCGTTGCTGGTGACGGGGTTGGTGGCGTTTGACGGCGCGTGGGCGGTTGTGCCTGCGGCGCTTTATCTGTCGATGAATGCGACCGAGGGGCAGTTTGTGACGCCTGCTTTGGTCGGTCAGCGCCTGTCGGTGAACCCGTTGTTGGTGTTCGTGTCGCTGGTGTTCTGGCTGTGGCTTTGGGGGCCGATTGGCGGGGTGATTGCCATACCGCTGCTGGTGTGGTCGCTGTCGGTGGCCGAGGTGTTCGTGCGCGGAGAGATCGAGCGGCGCGAAGCCGGTAGCGCCGGGTGATTGTCCGGCGCTGATCAACGGCGCCGGTAGAAGACGTTGTCAGAAAGCGATGTTAGAAATCATTGGCGTCGGGTTCAAACTCGGTCGCTTGGAACGTCACGGTGATTTCAAAGCGCTCCGCGTCATTCGAGATCTCTACGGTGCCGCCGAGTTGGGTTGCGAAGGCTTTGATCAATCGCGACCCGAGGCCGGTGCTTTCGGCGCCAGACTCGCCGCCGACCGAATTGGCCAGCGAGAAGGTGCAGGTGTTGTCCGCGTCCCGTTTGAAGGAGACCGCGATCCACGGTGCGCCGCCTTGGGGTGCGCCGGCGAATTTCATCGCGTTGGTGGCGACTTCGGTCGCAAAAAGCGACATTGGCACGGCTTGGTCCGGGTAGAGCAGCACATGGTCAATGTCGGTGTCGACGCGGATGTCGACCGGGCTTTTGGTGCCGATGTCGGTGCTTTTGTCGATAATCTCGCGCAGGAGGCCCCCATGTCGACGAGGCCGGCGTTGCTGGTTTGATAGAGGTCTTTGTGAATGGTCGAGAGGCTGAGCACGCGGTCCTGCATGCGGCGCAGGATTTGCTTGGTCTCGGTATGTTCGGCGTCGCGGATCTGCATGTTCAGGATCGAAGAGATCAGTTGCAGATTGTTTTTGACCCGGTGGTGGACCTCTTTCATCAAGATGTTTTTCTGGCGCATCGCGTCTTCGATGGCGGCTTCGTCGTGCAGGATGGATTCGGCCATGAGCACGAAAGAGCGGTGGATGCTGGCCAGTTCGGTGGGCATTTCGGGGGCGGTTGTTTGCGCCGGCATCTCGCGGTCGCGGGCAAAGCGGACCATTTGAGAGCGCAGTTTGTTGACGTGGCGCGAGACCAAGCGGTGCACCGCAAAGAGCGATACGGCGAGGCTGATCACCCACATCAGGACGGGAAACAGGCTGGTCGGGAAGAGCACGTCGGCGCGTTGCGCGAGGCCGATTTCGGGGTCCCAAATGCCGAGCACGAAGAACTGGCCGCTTTCGATGGGCACGACCGTATAGAGGTATTGCGCGCCGTCGACGCCTTCGGTCGAGAAAGAGGCGGAGGTGCGCGAAAACACAGCGAGGTTGATGTCGAGCGGCAGGCGGCTCGCGGCTTCGTTCACATTGGTGCGGGTGGTGAGCACTTCGCCCGCGCCGTTGAAGGTGACGATATCGACGAGGGCGGGGGCGTCGAGTTTTTCGATCGCCTCGTCAATTTTGGAATGCGGGATCGAGACCTGCATAAATCCGATAAGCTCGCCATTGAGCATCACCGGATCAGAGACCGTGACAACCGACGGGCCGCCCATTTGGGTGCCGATATTCACATCGACCCGCTGTCGGGCGTCGGCAACGGCACGTTGAAACGCTTTGGAGTCGGACAGGTCGATGGGTTTGCGCGCCGAGGAGCAGGTCATTTTGCCAGAGAGGGGGGCGAAGCCTGCGAAGCTGAAGGTGGGGGATTTGAGCACAAATTCGGAGAGCATCGCCGAGCAAGTGTTGCCCTCGGTCGCAAGAAACCGGGGTTGGGACGTGAACACCGACGCGGCGCCGAACGCCCGCTGGATCAGGATGCGTTCGCGCAGTGCTGCGGTTTCAGTCAGCACCAGAAGCGCCAGTTCGGCGTTTTCCTGAGCCTTGTCGCTGACGCTTTTGGTTTGCAGGACGGCGATCAGTCCGATCGGCAGCAGCGCGAGCGACAAGAGGGCGGCGAGCCGGACACGCAGGCTGCTATACCAATGGAGCGGCGTCGTGTTGTCAGGCATTATTGTGGCACGGTCCCGGAGCTGGAGATCACCGACATGGTGGCGGCATCGGTGAGTTCCATGGGCGCGTTTTCGTCGAGTTCGAGCAGTTCGGCAAGGCGAGCGCGGCCACGGTTGACGCGGCTTTTGATCGTGCCGGTGGCAACGCCGCACATATCGGCGGCCTCGTCATAGGAAAAGCCCGACGCGCCAACAAGGATCAGGGCTTCGCGTTGTTCATCGGGCAGGGTTTCAAAGACGGTTTTGAAGTCGGCAAGGTTCATGCGCCCGTCGTGATCGGGTTTGACCGACAGGGTTTCGGTAAAGGCGCCATCGACATCGGCGACCTCGCGGTTGAGCTTGCGGCGGCTGGAGTAATAGGTGTTGCGCAAGATCGTGAAAAGCCAGGCGCGCAGGTTTGTGCCGCGCTGAAACTTGTCGATATTGGTCCATGCCTTGATGACCGTATCCTGGACCATGTCATCGGCGGCGGCACCATTGCGGGTGAGGCTGAGAGCAAAGGCCCTGAGCGCCGGCAGGTGATCGACCAGCTCGTTTCTGGGATCATCCGACATCAGCGGTGATCCTTGTCGGCGGAGTCTTTTTCCGCGTCTTGGGCCTTGAGCACAGCGAGAAGATCCTTGAACCGGTCAGGGAGTTCCTCTTGCACGAGGTCGGAGTAGACCAGCTTGAGGTTCTCGTCGATCAGCTCGGCGATGCGGTCCGGGTCATTGCCTGTTGTCTTTTTCATGCTATTGCTTCAGCTCTTTCACAAATATTTCTTCAGCCACCGGAACCAAACGCCCGCGGGATGCGTTTGGTTCCCAGAAAGTTTGAAAAAAGGCAAAGAAAAATGTCAAACACTCAAGACACGATGGATTTTTCCGATCAGGTTGCGGCGCAATTGCCGTTTCTGCGTCGCTATGCGCGGGCGCTGACCGGGGCACAATCAAGCGGGGATAAATATGCGGTGGCGACGCTTGAGGCGTTGTTGCAGGATCGCTCGATGTTCGAGGGCGGGGATATTTCCGTCAAGGTGGGGCTGTTCAAATGCTTCCACGTCATCTGGTCCAGTTCGGGCGCACCGATTGGTGAGGCCGAGAGCGAAACGGCAGCGCGGGCTCAGGCGCATCTGGCCGGGTTGACGCAGAACAGCCGCGAGGCGCTGTTGCTGTCCACAGTCGAGGATTTCTCGATTGCCGATATTGCCGAGATTATGGGCGTGAGCCGCGATGAGGTGCGGGCCTTGGTCGCCACGGCGCGCAAGGATATGGAACGCAGCGTGTCCGGGCGGATCTTGATCATCGAGGATGAGCCGATCATCGCCGAGGATCTGAGCGTGATTGTCAGCGATCTGGGGCATAGTGTGACCAATGTGGCGCGCACCCGCAGTGAAGCGGTGGAAATGGGCAAGGCCGACGCGCCGGACCTGATCCTTGCTGATATTCAGCTGGCCGATAATTCATCGGGGATCGACGCGGTGAATGACCTGTTGGGCGCGCTGGGCGAAACGCCGGTGATCTTTATCACCGCCTTCCCCGAGCGGCTGTTGACGGGTGAGCGGCCGGAACCGGCGTTCCTGATCTCGAAACCTTACAAGGAAGAGCAGGTCGAGACGGCGGTGAGCCAGGCGATGTTCTTTGCCTCGACCCGGACGCTGACCGCCTAGGGCGGCTTGCGATTTGCGCCAAGACAAACCCCCGCCAGAGTGATCCTCTGGCGGGGGTTTTCGTGTGAACGGTCAGGCGTTTGCGCGCCGGATTAATTGGCCGGATTGCTTGACCGGATTACTTGGCGGTGATCGCCTTGAGCATCCATGCGGCCTGTTCGTGGAAAGACGAGCGCGCGGTCGCGAGGTCTTCGGTCACGGCGTCATTATGCGAGCCGGCAAGTTCGATCAGGGCGTGCAGGCGATGGGCCACACGTTCGTGATCGGCGGCCAGATCGGCGCACATTTCACCCGCCGAGGGGCTGTCGGTGAGGTCTTTGATCACCGAAGCGTCGGTGATTTCAGCCAGCGTCGAGGGGGCGAGTTGACCCAAGGCGCGGATGCGTTCGGCCAATACATCGGCAGCGGCGAAGAGGTTTTCATATTGCTCTTCGGTGAGCTTGTGCAGCGAGAAGAACAGCGGCCCTTCGACATTCCAGTGATAGGCGTGGGTCTTGAACATCAGCCGATAGGTATCGGCCAGCACATCGGCAAGGCCACGGGTAAGCGCTTGGGCGTTACGCACGCCGGATTTGATGTCATGTTCTTGCGGGACGACGTTTAGGGGAGATGTCATTTGAAAGCTCCTTTTTTGCGAGTTGGTAAGGGGGAGGCGCGAAAGAGGGGCGGAAAGACCGCCCCCCGTTTCACCGGATTATGCGTGGTTAGCGCGAGGCGCTACGCGCCACATTCACGATCAACGCCACGACAAAGAGGGCGAGGAAAATGAAGAACAGGATTTGCGCGATGCCAGCCGATGCGCTGGCGATGCCGCCAAAACCAAAGACGGCGGCGATGATCGCCACAACAAAGAAAACAAGGGCCCAATACAGCATGATATGTTCCTTTCAGTAGTTATTTTGATGCGCCGCCAGCAGCGGCATTGTGAAAAGACAACGGGTCAGGGCGGCTTGGGTTCCAAGAAAAACTTTTTGTGATGAGGGGAACTTTTGGCGTGGATGGGGGTTGAGGTGCCAGACACGCCAACAACCCTCATAAGGAGAACCACGACATGGCACGAACATCGACCAACGGTTCCGCAAAGGACGCCACGGTAGCTGATCTTTCGGCGGAAATCGAAACGCTGCGCAAGGATTTGGGCAGCCTGACGGATACGATTGCCGAGCTGGGGAAATCCAAGGCAAGCGCGTTGAAGGACGCCGCCAGCGAGCGGGTCAAATCGGCACGCGACACGGCGCAGCAGAAGGGGGCCGAGGCGGCCGAAAAGGTTGGCGCACAGGCTCAATATGCCCAGACGCAGGCGAATGAGTTCATTCAGCAGAAGCCCGCGACCGCGATGGGTATTGCAGCCGGTGTCGGCTTTCTTGTCGGCATGTTGAGCACGCGCCGGTGAGCCGATGCTGAGCGGGATCAAACAAACCGCAGCCGATGCTGCGCGCAAGGCAGGCCTCCTGACGGGGGGGCTGCTTTGTGTTGGTGTTGGCTTGGCGTTTTTGACGGCGGCGGCGTGGATTTACCTTGCTGCGACGTTGGATGCTTTGGCGGCGGCGTCGATCATTGGTGGCGTATACGCCGGGCTGGGCCTGATCCTGATCGGGGTGGCAAGCTCGTCAGGGGCGCGAAACGCACAGGCGCGGGCCTATCGCGAGGCGCTGCACGAGAGCGAGGCGCAGCATGCGCCAGCGGGTGAAGCGCCACCGTTGATGCAGGCGTTTTTATACGGCATGCAGGCGGGCACCAATGCCTCTAGCGTGACGCGACGCCCAGAGTAAAAAGCGCCGAGGCGATCATCGCATCGGTAAAGAGACGCGGCAGGATGACGACCTTGCCGGTCTCTGATGTGTCCAGAAGCTCGTCATCATCCGACAACAAAATCAGACGTTCACCAACGCTGCGGCGCATCATGGCGATGAGGTTGGCGGCGGCGTGACCGCTGGGCATCATCGCCAAGGCGAGATGGGCGAGCGAGGCGGAGGACTGCTCGATCGCGGAGTCGATGGTGTCAGCCACCTCGATCACTGCGTCGGGCACGCAGTTTTGCAGGATCTGACTTAGATCCATCGCAACGATAGGGTCATCCATGATGACCAGCATTCTCGAAGCCATACCAATTTTTCCTGAACCGAGGAGGCGGGCGAATTGAGCCCGCAGCGGGATCGTGCCTTAAACCAAGACAGATTACCGTGCAATATTTTCTATGCAATAATTACTCTGCGATTGGCTTGGATGGTTCTGCGCACCACATTTGGGTTAGAAAAGACCGCTGTTTCAGAAATGGAGCGCTATGAACACGCAAAAGCGGGCCGAAATCGGCCCGCTTGGCATGTCGTTCATCGGGGGTAGCCCCCCTTTGGTTAGGCGTGGGATGTCGCGCTGCGCGGACCCGCCACAAGCCAGATGATAAAGCCCAGCAACGGCAGGAAGAGCACGAGAAGCGTCCAGAGAACTTTCTTGCCGGTTGAGACGCTCGATCCGACAATCGAAACGATTGCCCAAATGTCGAGTACCAAGATGATCAGGCCGCCTAATCCACTAACTTCCAACATTGTTATATCTCCTTCGGTGCTGATCCCGCTGCCGCGTTATTGGCGGGTTTTATCTGCGGGCTTCAGATATAAAACGCACGGGAGGGCGGGTTTGTTCCGTAAATTTGGCTGAAAATACAGGGATTTCGGCGTGATTTGGGAACGGAAACCGGCGCGCTGCGTTAGGTGTTTAGGGGCGTGCGCCCTTGGAATGGACCTGCGGGCGCGAGCGCTGCGAAAGTTGGGGGTGAACACGATGAGAATAAACGCTTTTGTGGCGAAGCTGGTGCAGGATGTGCGGGCGAGTTATTGGTTTTTGCCGGCTTCTTTGGTGTGTCTGGCGCTGTTGGTGTCGCAGGCAAGTTTGTTCATTGATCGCAATCCCGAGTGGTTGCCGTTTGAGCCGCCGCAGGCGTTTCGCAACACCCATGTCGAGGGCGCGCGGTCGCTCTTGTCGATCGTTGCGCAGTCGATTTTTGGCGTGGCGGGGGTGTTGTTTTCGATGACGATCGCGGCGGTGTCGTTTGCGTCGGGCAATTTCGGGCCGCGGCTGATCGGGAATTTCATGCGCGACCGGGGCAATCAATGGAGCCTTGGCATTTTGATCATGACCTTTGTGTTCGCTTTGATGATCTTGCGCGCCATTCAGGGGGGCGGGGTTTCGGGCGCGGACGAGGTGTTTGTGCCGCATCTGTCGATCTTTCTGGCGTTGATTTTGACGTTGGTGTCGGTGTTTACGGTGATCTATTTCGTGCATCACATCCCGGAAACCATCAATGTTTCGAATATCACCGCCGCGCTGGGGCGCAGGCTTGTCGGGGCAATCAAAAAGGTGATTGAGGCCCAAGGCGAGCGCAGCGAGGAAGGTGGCGCCGTGACCTGGCCCAGGACCGAGGCGGAGGCCAATGTCACCCTGTCAAAAACCGGCTATATTCAGGCGTTGAACACCCAGGATTTGCGCGATCTGGCCGAGAAAAATGATCTGTGTATTCAGGTGATGCGCCCGATCGGGAGCTTTGTCACCCACGACACGGTGGTATTGCGGGTGTGGGGTAAGGCCGCGGGCGATGAGGCGGTGAGGCGCGAAATCCGCACCGCGTTTGCATTGGGGGCGAGCCCGACAGAAGCGCAGAACCTGATGTTCGTGGTGGATCAGCTGGTTGAGATGATCGCGCGGGCGATGTCGCCGGGAATGAACGATCCGTTCACGGCGATCAACTGTTTGAACTGGTTGCATGCGGCGGCAGTGACGGGCGCGAATTACGAAGGTGGTTTGCTGGGGGAAACGCAGGGCGCGGTGCGCCTTAGGCGGCCAGAGTTTCGCGACATTTTGCAGGGCGGATTTGGCGCGGCCTATCCATATGTAAGCTCGGATGCGCTGTGTTTGAGCCATGTGACGGGGATCTTTGTGCAGATGAAAGAGCAGATCGAGGACAGCGCGCACCGCGATACGCTGAAAGAGTTTTTGGCCCAGTTGGATGAAGGGTAGGCGCGGCGAACGCAAAAAAGGGGAGCATGGCGCCCCCCTTTTCCGGTAGATGTGTCAAGCGATGGACGGCTTATTTACCGTAGGTGTCCATGGCTTCCAGTTCGGCTTTGCTCAGCGTGACGTGAACGCGCATGTCGTCACCTTCGGTGGAGCGCAGAACATTCAGCTTGTCGAGCTCAAGCGCGACCGGCTTTTCGCCAATACCAAGGAAGCCGCCAACGTCGATCACGGCTTTTTCGACTTTCATGTCGTCCGTCATCAGAACTTCGGACACTTCGCCAATCCAGACGTTTTTCGAGTCATAGACTTCGGTTCCGGTCAGGGTCTCGGCGGTGATATACTGCTGTTCGGCAGCCGCAAAACCGTCGATATCGAGCTTGGTCTCGGCTTTCATGGCCGGGTCTTTGTCGGTCATCTCGGTCTTGGCAGCCTCGGGTGATTTGTCCAGCGGCGTGCTGTCGGCCATGGAATCGGCAATGGCAGCGGATGCGCCAAAGGTGATAAGAGCGGTGGTCATCATAAGATTTTTCATCGGTCTCTCCTTACTTTCAGTTACATGCACATTGTCGTGCTGTGGGGAGAGAACACATGCGGATGCGAAATGTTCCGGGTGAAAAAATCTTTTTCGAAATATTCCATCAACCTGCTGAATTCATTAGATTATAGAATATTCAGCACCAAAGGGGGCTGGAACCTTTTGCGCGGGCATGCGTTTAAGACCCGGAAGGGTGCGCCGATGCGCGCGCCGCGTTGAAAAACCTAGGAAAGTGACGAAAAACCATGGATCAGACGACCACGACGACCGAACCGCAGGGGTTCATTGCGCAATTGTTTCAAACCGACATCTATGACGGCAAGTCTTTGGCCGATCTGGTGACGCTGGAGAGCCTGTTTGATCTGGCGGGCAATGTGGTGGCCGCGATCCTGATCATCTTTGCCGGTTTTGTTATCGCGGGGTTTTTGAAGCGCCGGATTGTGCGGGTCGGGGAGCGGTATGAGCATCTGGATGTGACGCTGTTCCGGTTTCTGGGGAATGTGACGCGTTACACTGTGCTGGCGTTTACCGCTCTGTTTGTTCTGAACACATTCGGGGTGCAGACCACGTCGATTGTTGCGGTTATCGGTGCTGCCGGTCTGGCGATTGGCTTGGCGTTGCAGGGCACATTGTCGAATGTTGCGGCGGGGGTGATGATTGTGATGTTTCGCCCGCTTAAAATCGGGGATTTTGTCGAGGTCAACGACGTGATGGGCACGGTCAAGGATATCACGCTCAACTATACCGAGTTGGCCGATCTGTCGAATGTGCAGGTGATCGTGCCGAATTCGGAGGTTTGGGGCAACACGATCAAGAACTATTCGACCAACGCCACGCGCCGGGCCGAGTGGACCTTTGGCGTGGGCTATGGCGTTAACCTTGCCGCTGCAGAGCAGGTGATCCGCGACACGATCCTTGCTGATGAGCGGGCGCTGAGCGACCCGGAGCCGTTCTTTCAGGTGACGAACCTAGGCGACAGCAGCGTTGATTTCCTTGTGCGGGTCTGGTGCGATGCGGGGGATTATTTCCAGTTCAAGGCCGACATGACGCGCAAGGTCAAAGAGGCGATGGACGCGGGTGATATCGACATCCCGTTCCCGACGCGCACCTTGGTGCATGACACGCCCGTGCTGGTGCGTGACGACAGCGAAGAGGTGGCTCAGGCGAGCTGACCACCATCAACGCGCAGGTCGATGCCGGTGACAAAGCCGGCTTCGTCCGAAGCAAGATAAAGCGCGGCGTTGGCAATGTCCCACGCCGTGCCCTGCCGGCCCATCGGCACCATTGCGGCGCGGCGTTTGGCCAGCTCGTCGGGCGGGGTTTCGCGATCAACGAACGAACTGACATGCGGGGTGTCGATCACGCCGGGCAGGATCGCGTTGGAGCGGATGCCAAGCGCGGCGTTCTCGCTGGCGATAGAGCGCGACAGGCGCAGGAGCGCGGCCTTGGATACCTCGTAAGAGACATAGCTGTAGGGTGCGGAATAGACCGCCGCCAGCGACGAGACAAAGATGAAGGCGCCGGATTTCTGGGCCTGCATGGCGGGTAGAACCGCCCGCGACAAGCGCATGGCCGAGGTCAGGTTGATATCAAAGATACGCTCCCAATCGGCGTCGGATGTGTCGGTGACACCTCCCGGCATGCTGATCCCGACGTTATAGTTGAGCACGTCGATCCCGCCCCAATGGGCCACCATCGTGTCGAGCACGGTCGCACCGGCGTCGGGCGTGGTGACATCAACGGCGAGGGTCGTGGCGCTGCCGCCTTCGGCGTGGATTAGGGCAGCGGTTTCGGCGGCGGCCTCGGCGTTGCGATCAACGCAGAGCACATGCGCCCCTTCGCGGGCAAAGCGCAGGGCGGTGGCCTTGCCATTGCCCCAGCCCGCGCCGATCGACCCGGCGCCGATGATGGCGCAGCGTTTGTTTTCAAGCCGTTTCATGGTCAGTTCCCCAAGAGCGTATTGGGCAGCCACATAACGATGCCCGGCTTCCACACGAACAGCATCAGCGCGCCGATTTGCAGCAGCACGAAGGGAATGATGCCGCGATAGATCTGCCCCATGGTGACATGCGCCCCGCCCGCGCCCTTGAGATAGAACAGGGCAAAGCCGAAGGGTGGTGTCAGGAACGAGGTTTGCAGGTTCACCGCCACAAGGATTGCGAACCAGTAGATCATATCGCCCTTTGCCACGTGATCGCCAAAGTCCATCGTATGCACGATGGGCGCAAAGATCGGCAGCATGATCAGCGTGATTTCGATCCAGTCAAAGAAGAAGCCCATGATGAAAATCATCAGCATCATCATTGCCAGGAGGCCCCAATCGCCAAACGACAGGCTGCGTGCGGTCGAGACGATAAAGTGCTCGCCCCCGATCAGGCGGAAGATATAGGAAAACGCCGTTGCCCCGACAAAGATGAAGAACAGCATCGCGATGGTGCGGATCGAACCGTCAAGCGCGCTGGTGAGCGCCTTCCAGTCGAGCCTACGGCGCAGGAAGCCGAGGAGCAGCGCCGCGACAGCGCCGACGCCTGAGGCTTCGGTCGGGGTGGCCACGCCGCCGAGGATCGAGCCGAGCACCGCGACGATGATAAGGAACGGCAGGCCGAGCGAGACGACGAGTTCGCCCCAGCCGTCGAACGTTTCGGTCCCGTCGCGGGGGGCGCGCGGGGCGAGATCGGGCCGCCGCCATGCGATCAGCACGATATAGAGGAGGTAGAGCCCCGCCAGCGCAAGGCCGGGCAGGAAGGCCGCGACAAAGAGCTTGGCGAGGTTCAGCGTCAGCAGATCGCCCATGAAGACGAGCATTACCGACGGCGGAATGAGAATGCCAAGCGTGCCCGCGCTGGCGATTGTGCCCGCGGCGAGCGAGGGGGCATAGCCGCGTTTGATCATCGTCGGTAACGCCAGCGCCGTGAGCATCACCACGGAGGCGCCAATAATGCCGGTCGCCGCCGCAAGGATCGTGCCGACCAGCGTCACCGCAAGGGCCAGCCCGCCGGGCACCGCGCGCAGCAGTTTTTGCAGCGCGATCAGCAGGTCATCGGCAATGCGGGTTTTTTCCAGCACCAGCCCCATGAAGACAAACATCGGCGCGGCGACAAGCACCGGGTTTTCGATGATGCCGCCAAAGATCCGGTTCGGCAGAAGTGTTAGCTGGGCAAAGCGGATATCGCCCGAATAAAGCGCGATGGAGCCAAAGATTAGCGTGACACCCATCAGCATGACGCCGACAGGGAGGCTTGAAAACAGGCCAAAGATCAGCCCGAGAAACATGAAGGCGGGCAAAAGGTCGCTCAGAAATTCCATTTAGCTGGCCTCGAACGGGTTGGGTTGCAGATCGGGGCGATAGAGCGAGACAACACAGCGCAAAGCGACCGAAAGGCCGCCGAGCATGGTCAGCACAGCCGAAACCGGGATGACCGATTTGATGATCCAGCGGTGCGACAAGCCGACCCCGCCATTCGAGGTTTCGCCGCGCAGAAAGGAGCGTTCGGCAAAGTCGTAGCCAAACCACAGCAGCAGACCCATGAAGGGCAGCAGGAACAGGATGATGGAAAACAATTCAAGCCAGAGGCGACGGCGGGCGCCGATCCGTGCGGCGAAGATGTCGATCCGCACATGCGCGTCCTTGAGATAGGCATAGCCAAAGGCCAGCACCGCAATCGCGCCGTGCAGATGCCATTCCAGCTCTTGCAGTTTGAACGACCCGGTGGCGAAGAAGCGCCGCCCGATCACGTCATACATGATAACGCCCGCAAGGATCAGGATAAGCGCGCCGCAAAGCGCGGCAAACCAGCGGCATGGCAGCGCGAACCAGCGCGACAGGGTGAGACAGGTTTCCATGATGCAATTCCCGAAAGCTGCGCGGGCCACGCCAAAGCGGCCCGCGCAGGGTTGCGTTTAGTCGACGTAGCCGAGGTCTTTCCACTGGGCATATTCGGTGCGGAAGGCTTGAATATGATCCCAGACGCGCTTGAACTCGGGGCTTTGCGCGGTCTTTTCGGCAACGACCTCGTCCCATGCGCCACGGAAGGCAGCCATCATCTCGTCATTCCAGCGGTGGACGATGACGCCGTTTTCGGCCTGCATCTTTTTCAGCGGTGCGATTTCGATCGCTTCGCCCTGTGCCGTGGTGCGGGCCACATTGGCGGTGCAGACTTCCTGAATGGCGGCGCGGTCACGATCGCTCAGGCCGTCCCAGCTGTCTTTGTTCATCATGAAGACGATGAGCGAGGTCTGCTGGTGCCAGCCGGGGAAGTAGTAATGCTTGGCGTGCTCATACATGCCGAGCGCGTTGTCGATCGCCGGGAAGGACATTTCCGCGGCGTCGATGGTGCCGAGGTTGAGCGCGCTCATCGTGTCGGCGGGGGGCATGGATTGCGCCGCGACGCCGAGTTTTTCCATCACCGCAGCGCCGAGGCCGAAGATCCGCATCTTCTTGCCTTTGAGGTCGGCGGGGGTGTTGATTTCTTCGCGGAACCAGCCCGAGGCTTCGGGGGCGAGGATCGAGCAGAGTTCGGAGTGGATGTTGTAGGGGGCGGAAATCTCGTTCCAGAGTTCATAGCCGCCAGCGTTATACCACCAGGCGGTATATTCGCGCACGTCCGGGCCGAACGGGAAGGCGGTAAAGAGCGAGGCCGAGGGCACGACGCCTTCGGCAAAGCCGGGGCTATACCAAGCCGCTTCGATGGCGCCGGTTGAAAGCGCGTCCCAGATTTCGTTGCCAGCAACGATTTCGCCGGGGTTGCGGAAGACAAAGTTCAGCTCTCCGCCGGTGATTTTGGAAATACGCCCGCCCAGTTCGGCACCGGACGAGCCGAGTAGCGGCAGGGTGCCGGGGTAGATCGACTGCATTTCAATGTCGCGCGCGCCAGCCGGAAGGGCCAGAGCGGTCAGGGCGGCCGTAAGGGCCAGTGTTTTGAGTTTCATGTTTTCTCCTCCGTTATAATCAAACCGGCGATGGGCCGGGTCTTGTGTAAATTCGGGTGTTCGGGGCGGCTGCGCGATGCGTCAGACCCCTGCGATACGCCATCCTCCGTCGACGTTGAGGCAATGGCCGGTGATGTTGGATGCGCCGGGTGAGACGAGGAAGCGCACGGCTTCGGCGATCTCTTCGCCGCGCGCATAGCGGCCTTGCGGAATGGTTTCTAGGTAACGCTGGCGTTGCTCGGGCGGGTGGTGTTTGGCCATCGGGCCATCAACCGGGCCGGGGGCAACGGAGTTACAACGGATGTTATGTTCGGCCAGTTCGACGGCCATCTGGCGGGTCAGGTGCAGCAGCCCGGCCTTGGAGGTGCCATAGGCCACGCGCCCGCGGCTGGCGACTTGGCCCGAGACCGAGGCGATATTGACGATATTGCCGCCGCCGGTTTTGACCATCGCCTGTGCCGCCGCCTGTGACAGGAGCATGGGCACGGTCAGGTTGACCTCTATGATACTGTCCCAGAGCGCCTTGTCGGTTTCAAAGAAGGGCACGACGCGGCCCAGCCCGGCGCAGTTGATCAGCGCGCCGATCTCGCCGGCTTGGCTTATGAGGCTATTGCGGGTGTCGGGGTCTGTCAGATCGCCGATAAATCCACGCGCGCCAATGCTTTGAGCCGCGTCCATGACTGTATCGGTGAGATCGACGAGCAGCACGGGCCAGCCATCCGCAACCAAGGCGCGGCCAATGGCAAGACCGAGCGTCCCCGCTCCGCCAGTCACGATTGCCGTGGCTTTGGTCATGGCATGTGCCTCCCCATTCCTCCTTGTTGGGTTTCGCTCTGTCCTGCTGCGCGTCCTCTCACGCGGCAGGTCTGGAGAAACCCTCACTTTCACATGCTGTCCATATTATGGATGTAAAAGTGTCGTGACCTTAGTTGCGAGTCGGGAGACTTGTAAAGATATTTTATCGCGTTCAGTCCTAATAACAATTTCCGCTTGATTGACGGAGTGAAGCGGTTCTAAGATTACCGCAGGAGGAGTGTCCATATTATGGATAGCGGCAAAGAAACATCCGGCGGCAGCCAGAGTATCGACCGGGCGTTGAGCCTGTTGTCGCTTGTGGCGAGTCACGGCGGCGACGAGGTTCCGATGCCCGAGCTGACCGAGAAGACCGGGCTCTCGCGTCCGACGGTGCGGCGCATTATGCTGGCCCTGATGCGGGCGGGCTATGTCGAGCAGGCGCCGCAGGGTGGCTATTTTCCCGGACCCGAATGCCTTGTCGTGGGGACGATGGCGGCGCGGCGGCATAACCTGCTTGATGCGTCGATGGACAGTTTGATTGCGCTGGCCGCGGCCTGTGGTGACAGCAGTTTCGTGTCGGTGCGGCGCGGGTCCTATTCGGTTTGCCTGCACCGTGAAGAGGGCGATTTTCCGATCCGCACCCATGTATTGCAGCCCGGCGCGCGCCACCCTTTGGGGGTTGGTGCGGGAGCGATGGCGATACTGGCGGCGCTGCCCGAAGATGAAATTGAACAGGTTCTTGAGGCGACCAACGCCGAGAGGCGCGCGGATTTTCCGGGGTTTACCGAAGAGTTCCTACGCCGTGAAATTGCCGCGCAACAGAGCCGGGGCTGGACCCTTAATCCGGGCATGTATGTGGCCAACAGCTGGGCCATCGGGGTGCCGGTCAAGGGCGCGGCGGGTCGGGTGCTTGGCTCGATCTCGATCGCGGCGATTGACAATCGCATGACGCCGGACCGGCAGGCGGCCTTGGGCAAGATGTTGCTGGAGCAGGCCAAGATAATCGAGGGGCGGCTGACCGTGCCGACCCGGACACCGCAAAACCAGAGCGCCGGATAAGGGCGCGAGATATATTCCGAGGAGAACCACGACATGACCAATCACCCTTGTATCGTTGGATGGGCGCACAGCCCGTTTGGTAAGCTGGACGACGCGCCGGACACCGAGAGCCTGATCAAGGCGACCGTGCCGGATGCGCTGAGCCATGCAGGTGTGGCGGCGGAGGATGTTGATGGCATTTTCCTTGGCACGTTCAACAGCGGTTTTGTGCCGCAGAACTTTGAGGCGGGGCTGGTTGGTATGGCCGTGCCGGAGCTGGCGCATGTGCCGGCGGTGCGGATGGAGAACGCCTGTGCCACCGGGTCGGCGGCGCTGTATTCGGCGATGGATTTTGTGGCGGCGGGGCGCGGGCGTATCGCGCTTGTCGTCGGGGTTGAGAAGATGACGACGATCCCGCCGTCAGAGGCGGCGGACCTGATGCTCAAGGGCGCATATGTTGCCGAAGAGGGCCATTTTTCGCCCGGTTTTGCAGGCGTGTTCGGTCATATCGCACAGAGCTATTTCCAGCAGTATGGCGACCAGTCTGATGCGCTGGCGATGATTGCGGCGAAGAACCACAAGAACGCGGTGCGCAACCCTTATGCCCATATGCCCAAGGATTTCGGCTTTGAGTTCTGCAACACGGTGAGCGACAAGAACCCCAAGGTGGCGGGGCCATTGCGGCGCACGGATTGTTCGCTGATCTCGGACGGAGCGGCGGTTTTGGTGATCGCGGACGCCGAGACGGCGAAGTCGATGAAACAGGCGATTGCCTTCCGCGCGCGCAACCACGTCAATGATTTCATGGCCCTGTCGCGGCGCGAGGCACCTTATGCGTTTGACGGTGCGGCGCGGGCATGGCGCGGGGCGCTGGACGAGGCGGGCCTCACGATTGGCGATCTCGATCTGGTGGAAACGCATGACTGTTTCACCGTGGCCGAGATGTTGGAATACGAAGCGATGGGGCTGGCCGAGCGCGGGCAGGGGCATCGCGTGATCCGCGAGGGTGTGACCACGCGCGAGGGCAAGCTTCCGGTGAACCTGTCGGGTGGGTTGAAGGCGCGGGGGCATCCGTTGGGCGCGACCGGTGTGTCGATGCATGTAATGGCCGCGATGCAGCTTGTCGGTGACGCGGGCGTGATGCAGCTTGAGGGTGCCGAGTTGGCCGGTGTGTTCAACATGGGCGGCGCGGCAGTGGCGAATTACACATCGATTCTGGAGCGCCTGAAATGAGCGAAGCGATGTCTTGGCCGACCAGCACGCGGGTGCCAAATGTCGCGCATTTCCTAACGCGGCATGCCCGCCGTCAGGCGGATGCGGTGGCGATCGTCTATGACGATCGGACATGGACATGGGGGCAGTTCGATGCGCGGGTGAGCGCGTTGGCGCGTGCGCTGCGCGTGGATTTGGGCCTTGAGAAGGGCGACCGGGTTTTGGTGCAATCGGCCAACAACAACCAGATGCTTGAGATCATGATGGCGGTGTTTCGCGCGGGGTTGGTTTGGGCACCGGCGAATTTCCGGCAGGGCACCGAAGAGATTGCGTATCAGTGCCAGAAATCCGGTGCCAAGGCGATGTTTGTTGAGCCTGCCTTTCCTGACCATGCCGAGGCCTGTCGCGGTATGCTGGAGCATGTGGTGGCGATTGGCGAGATGGCGGGCGCGCTGTCTTATGAGGCATTGGTGGCCAAGCATCTGGGGCAGGATTTCCCCAACGAAGAGGTCAGTCGCGACGATGCTTGCTGGCTGTTCTTTACGTCCGGGTCAACCGGGCGGCCCAAGGCGGTTGTGCTGACCCACGGGCAGATGACATTCACCATTCTGAACCACATGAATGATCTGATGCCGGGGCTGAGCGCACGGGATGCGAGCCTTGTCGTGGCGCCGCTGTCGCATGGTGCGGCAGCGCACCAGATGGCGCAGATCGCGGGCGGCGCGAAGAGCGTGATCCTGCCGCAGGGGCGTTTTGAGCCAGCTTTTGCGTGGAAGATGGTCGAAGACTGGCGCATCACCAATATGTTCACCGTGCCGACCATCGTGAAGATCATGGTCGAGGACGCCGCGGTGAAAGAGCATGACCACTCCAGCCTGAAGCATGTCATCTATGCCGGAGCGCCGATGTATCGCGCCGATCAGAAACGCGCTTTGCAAGAACTGGGTCATGTGTTGGTGCAATACTATGGGCTTGGCGAAGTGACGGGGGCGATCACCGTGTTGCGCCCGGAAGATCACCATCTTGAGGACGGGCCCGAGGCACGCCCCGGCACCTGTGGTGTCGAGCGCACCGGCATCGAAGTGAGCATTCAGGACGAGAAGGGCAACATCCTTGCCCCCGGCGAGACCGGCGAGATCTGTGTGATCGGCGCGGCGGTGACGCCCGGCTATTTCGAGGACGAGGGCGCCAATGCCAAGTCGTTCCGCAACGGCTGGTTCTGCACCGGCGATCTGGGCCACATGGACGAACAGCGGTTCCTGTTCATCACAGGGCGGTCTTCGGACATGTATATCTCGGGCGGTTCGAATGTCTATCCGCGCGAGATCGAAGAGATCCTGTTGACCATCGACGGGGTGAGCGAGGTCGCCATTCTTGGGGTGCCGCATCCGCGCTGGGGCGAGGTCGGTTTGTGCGTCTGTGTTCCCGAAGTGGGCAAGAGCGTAGATGAAGACAGCCTGCGCGGGAAGCTGGTTGGCAAGGTGGCGAAATACAAGCTGCCGCAGCATTTCGTGTTTCTCGAAGAGATGCCAAAGACCGCCTATGGCAAGATCACCAAGAAGCTGGTGCGCGAAGAGCTGACGGCGCGAGGTTTGATCCCCGATTACGAGGCCGAAACCAGCGGCGCGGGGGCCTGATCATGCGAACACTTCCCTTGCCGCGCCGCCCCGATGCCACGCCGATGCCCGAGGGGGACAGCCACGATTGGCTGACCCATCCCGGCCCGGTTCAGGAAGAACGCTTTACCCTTGGGCCGTGCACTGCGCAAAAGCTCACGCTTTCACTGCGCGGGGGGCTGTCGCTTCTTGATGCGGTGGCCGAGGCGGTCGAGGGCGCGGGCGCGGATGGCGCGACGGTGATCCTTGACGGTTTGCGGTTTAGCGCGATGGACTATGTCATGCCGGATGGCCCGCTCGATGAGCAGCACGCGGCGTGGTATAGCGAGACCTATCGCACCGGCGCGGCGCGTCTGGATTTCGGCACGGCGTCGTGCGGCAGGAAGGACGGCGCGTGGTTCATGCACAGCCATGCGATGTGGCAGGCCGAGGCACCGGGCATGGGGCATCTGATGAACGATCAGTGCTTTCTGGACGGTGATCAGGAGATCGAGGCCTATCTGCTGAGCGGTGCGCACCTTGTGGTGACCCATGACAGCGAGACGAATTTTTCGTTGTTCCACCCCGAGGTGCTGCGCAAGGTCGAGGGGGCCAATGCCGCGCTTCTGACGATTCGCCCGCATGAGGATTTGCGACCGACCATCGAGGCGGCCTGCGCCGAGATGGGCTTTGCCGATGCGTCAATCCACGGGATCGGGAGCCTGATCGGGGCCGGGTTCAGAGACGGCGCGCCGATGGCCGCGCCACTTTCGGAGGTGGTGCTGCTGGCGGGCTGTGCGGTGGAAGGCGGGCAATGTCGCGATCTGTCGATGGCGATGGTTGATCCGGCGGGCACGGTGTTTCGCGGCGATCTGCTCTCGGGCAAGGGGCCGGTTTGCGTGACCTTCGAGCTGTTGCTGGTTGCGGGTTAGACCGTTACTCCTTGGCTGTTAGCCAGGAGGAGTGACGGCGATGGCAGGTGCAGGATGAGCGGGCCTTTGAAGGGCCTGAAAGTGGTCGAGATGCAGGGGCTTGGCCCGGCGCCATTGGCGGGTCAGTTCCTTGCCGATATGGGCGCCGAGGTGGTGTTGATCACCCGCAAGTCGGGCGCGGCCGACCCCACGGATATCAACAATCGCGGCAAACGCTCGGTTGCGTTGAACCTCAAGGCGGCCGAGGGCGTGGAAGCGGCGATGGAGTTGATCGCGCGGGCGGATGTTGTGATCGAAGGCTTTCGCCCCGGCGTGATGGAGCGCATGGGGCTGGGGCCGGAGCCCTGCGCGGCGCGCAACCCAAAGCTTGTTTTTGCGCGGATGACCGGTTGGGGTCAGGAGGGGCCGCTGGCGCAGAGTGCGGGGCATGACATCAACTATCTTGGGCTGACCGGGTTTTTGCACGCGCTTGGCCCGGCGCAGGGCGTGCCAGCGCCGCCGCTCAATATCGGGGCGGATTATGGCGGCGGCACCATGTTCCTGTTGTTCGGGATCATGGCGGCGCTTTATGAGCGCCAGACCTCGGGCTTGGGGCAGGTTGTGGATGCGGCGATGGTTGACGGGGCCTCGGCGATGATGGCGCTGGTCCATAGTTTCATTGCGCGCGGGCAATGGTCCGAGGCGCGCGAGGCGAACCTGCTGGACGGGGGCGCGCCGTTTTACCGGACCTATGAATGCGGCGATGGCAAATTCCTTGCCGTTGGGCCGTTGGAGCCGCAGTTTTTTGCCGAGCTTGTCCGCCTTGCCGGCCTGCCCGAAGATCACATGGCGACGCAGATGGATGCGCCAAGCTGGGGTGAGCGCAGGGACGCCTATGCGCAGGTGTTCAAGCAAAAGAGCCGCGATGAATGGGCGGCGATTTTTGACGGATCGGACGCCTGTGCGACGCCGGTGATGACATGGTCGGAAGCGCCTGCGCATCCGCATATGGCAGCGCGCGGCACCTTCACCGAGGTCGCAGGCGTGACGCAGGCCGCGCCCGCGCCGAGACTGTCGCGCAGCGCCCCCGATACGCCCGCGCCGCCGCCTGCGCCGGGGGCAGACAGCGACGCGGTGCTGCGTGAGATCGGCTATGACGCGGCGGCGATTGCGCGGCTGCGCGAGGCCGGGGTTCTGACCTAGAGGTTCACCTGAATGAGATAGGGGCCGGGGGTTTCGAGCCCGGTTTCCATCGCGACTTCGAGGTCTTCGCAGGTGTCGGCCTGACAGGCGTCGACGCCCATGGATTTGGCCATATGGACCCAATCGAGCGCCGGGCGGTCAAGTGACAGCATGTCAATCGCGCGCGGGCCGGGGTTGGCAACGCCGACATTGGTCAGCTCGCCGCGCAGGATGGTGTAGCTGCGGTTGGCGAAAATCAGCACCGTCACGTCGAGCTTCTCGCGGGCCATCGTCCAGAGCGCCTGAACCGTATACATGGCCGAGCCGTCTCCGGTGAGGGCGAGCACATTGCGATCCGGGCAGGCGATAGATGCGCCGACCGCGGCAGGCAGGCTGTAGCCGATAGAGCCGCCACAATTGTTAAGCCATGTGTGCCGCGCCGCGCCACGGGTCGCCGGAAAGAAGGCCCGCCCGGTGGTTACGGATTCATCGACGACGATTGCATCCTCGGGGATGGCGCGCGCGATGACCTGTGCCAGATTATCAAGGTCGAGCCGCCCTGTGGGCTGATCGGGCAGATCGGGCGTGGCGACATGGGCGGGGGCGGTTTCGGTTGCGCCTGTGGCCTCGGTCAGGGCGGTGAGCGTCGCGTCAAGATCGGCGCTGGCGTCCGCGAGGGTGATGATTTCGGCGTCGTCGCGGGTGAGGGTGGCGGGTTTGCCGGGATAGGCAAAAAAGCCGATGGGTGCGCGCGCGCCGACAAGGACGATGCGTTTGAAGGGGGCGAGCACCTCGAGTGCGATGTCAATCGGGTAAGGCACGCGGTCGATCGCAACCCGTCCGGCGCCGCGTTCGAGCCGCGCGTTGGACCATTCTGACAACAGCTTGCAGCCGGTTTTGGCCGCGATGCGCCCGGCGAGAGCGAGGTTGTCTTCGGTGAGCGCCGCGCCGCCGAGCAGCAACAGGGTTTCAGGGCCGTCGAGCGCTGCGACCGCCAGTGGCAGGGCAGCGGCGTCAAATGCGCCGCGGGCAGGTGGCGCGAGCGCGTCATGTGTCACGCCACCCTCGTTCCAGGCGGTATCGCTGGGTAGGATCAGGGTGGTGATCTGACCGGGGGCGACCATGGCGGCCTGCACCGCTTCGGCGGCGTCTTTGCCCACGGCGGTCGCGGATTCCGAGGTGCGGACCCAATGCGAAACCGGGCGCGCGATGCCTTCGATATCCGAGGTCAGCGGCGCGTCGAGTTCGATATGGGTGGCGGCGTGTTCACCGACGATATTGACAATGCCGGAGCCTGCCTTTTTCGCGTTGTGCAGGTTTGACAGACCATTGGCGAGGCCGGGCCCGAGGTGCAGCAGTGTCGAGGCCGGTTTGCCAGCCATCCGGTAATAGCCATCGGCGGCCCCGGTTGCGACGCCCTCTTGCAAGGCCAGAACCGAGCGCATGCCGGGGATATGGTCAAGCGCCGCGACAAAGTGCATTTCGGAGGTGCCGGGGTTGGTAAAGCAGACGTCAACGTCATTGGCGAGCAGAGTGTGCACGAGGCTTTCTGCCCCGTTCATTGGTGGTTTGGTCACGGTGTTTCCTTTTCCCAGTATGGTGCGCGCAGGTCTTTTTTGAGGATTTTGCCGATGGTGCTGCGGGGCAGGCTTGTGCGAATTTCGACCCCCGAGAGGCGTTGGCTTTTGCCCAGCTTTGCATTGGCGCTTTGGCGGATGTCTTGGTCTGAGCGGGTGGCGCCATCGCGCAGGACCACAAGGCCGAGCGGTGTTTCGCCCCATGCCTCGGACGGGATGCCGATCACGGCGGCGTCAATCACATCGGGATCATCAAGCAGGACCAGTTCCAGATCATTGGCATAGATATTGAGACCGCCCGAGATGATCATGTCTTTCTTGCGGTCCGACAGAACGAGGAAGCCATCGTCGTCAAACGCGCCCATATCGCCGGAGCGAAAGAAGATATTGCCCGCCGCGTCGCGCCAGATGTATTCGGCGGTCAGGTCGTCGCGGCCGAAATAGCCCGCCATCATGGTCGGGCCACGGCCACAGATTTCGCCGGTTTCGCCGGGGGCGACTTCGGTTCCGTCCGGGTTGATCAGGCGGATTTCATTGCCGGGGGCGACACGGCCAACGGTGTGGAGCTTGTCAGGGTGGTCATCAGCCACCAGAACGCAGACGCCGCCGCCTTCGGTCAGGCCGTAATATTCGATCAGCTTGCCGGGGAAGCGGTTGAGCACATCGCGTTTTACATCGGCGCGCAGGGGGGCAGAGGTGGAGAATTTGATTTGCATCGAGGTGAGATCGAAGCTGTCAAAATCGGCCACATCCATGATGCGTTTATATTGCACGGGCACGAGCATGGTGTGGGTGATACGCTCGCGCTCGACAATTTGAAGGTAGGCGCGGGCGTCGAATTTAGACATCAGGTGCACGGTCGACCCGCCAAAGAGTGTCGGGACGAACGACACGATGGTCGTGTTGGAATAGAGCGGCGTCGAGATCAGCGTGCGGGCGGCATTGTCATAGCCATTGGGCGAGACACGATCCATTTGCGCCGCGCGCATCCAGTGGTCGTGCAGGATGCCCTTGGGCGTGCCGGTGGTGCCGGAAGAGTAGATCAGGTTGAACGGATCGGACATCGCGATCGGGATCATCGGATCGGTGGCGGAGGCGGCGGCCATGGCGCTCGGGTAATCCTCAAAACCGGGGTGCTCAAAATCAATGGCAAAGCAGGTGATCGGCAGGTGATCAACAAAGCCGCTAACCAGATCGAGGTATTGGCGGGCAACAAAGAGGAAGGTTGCGCCGCAATCCGTCAGCATTTTTTCGAGCGCGGCGGGCGAGGCCATAGACGACAGCGGCGTGACGCAGCCGCCGGCGCGCAGGATGCCCATGAACAGCTCGGCGTAGGCAATCGAATTGGGCGAAATGATCGCGACATTGGCGCTTTTTTGAAGTCCGCGGCTGAGCAGGAGATTGGCCACACGGTTCATCCGGTCGTCAAACTGTGCCCATGTCAGGTGATCGTCGCCACATACCAGCGCATCGCGGTCCGGGGTGGCGCGGGCATTGGCCCGGACACGTTCAACGATGGTCTCGGTGGGCGGGTTTTCGGCGAAGGGAGGGTCGATTGCGATCATCTGAAGCGGGCCGTTTCATGTAGGGTCGGGACTACAGGCTATGGCGCTGGGTATCAGGGGCACAAGCGGAACGCCACGTCTGAAACGGGTTCTGTTGCGGGTTCTGTTGCCGGGCAATTGTGGCGATAAATTTGGGCGCGCGGCGGGAGATTCTTGGCCGGGTGGCGTGTATTTGGTGTGTGAGAGTGCATAATCGGTATGTCTTGCGGCAGATTGTTGACGCAAACTCATCTAATTTTCGCCTTATTTCGCACAAAGGCGGCATTTTCTTGCCAAACTTCGACCACAATTGATACAAGCCGTCTTGGGGGCATTCTTGCGGAGAGAGTATCGCATTGAATGTGGGAAACGGTCCATCGGGTGGTGTCGTTTCGGTGTAATTTGCTCTGGGGAGCGCGCCGAACGTCATTGGCCATTTTATGTTTTGTTAACGATTTTTCTCGTTGTTTGTTTGTGATTGCGCGATGGAACGTGTGCTGCTTGATGAGGTGCTCGCCGGCATTTGCTGGAGCTGACGGCGCGTGACACAACTGAGCTATAAATTCCTGTTTGATGTCGAGGAGGCAAACCAGCACCCTGTCTTTTACGACCCGCGCCGGGTTCGAAAGAAACGCTTTCGGCGGTTGGTTGGGCTGGTTGTTTTCACCTTTTTCCTTTGGATTGGTGTGTTCTTTTGGAGCACCCTGCCGATGGGTGCGATCGTTGATGAGTTGCGTTTTTGGTGGAACATCGACAGCGTCAGCGAGCGTGTGACCACACCCGAGCGCGAGGCGAAGACGCCCGAGACGCAGCATCAAGGGTTTTTTGTACGCGCCGCACGGGCGAGCGCGAACGCGCAGGATGCCTGTAGCGCGATGCCGCAGGGTGTGTTGGGCGCAAAGCCCGATGGCACGGACCATGTGTTTTTCGGGCATGTGCCGACGGCGTTGGAGTGGGCGCCTTTGTCGCTCAAGAAAAGCTGTGGCACGCTGAACGTCTTGATCCCTGATTGGTTGAGCGTGGTGCGGGATGCCAAGGCTGCGGGCGCGTCGCTGGCTGTTGTGTCGGCGGATGCGAGCACGCGCGAGCCGATTGATGCCTACCTCAAGACCGCAGCGACGCCGCCCGCTCTGATGCCGACGGTCGCGTTGGATGCGGAGCAGGACCTTGACGGGTTGGTCGCGCAAATGACTGATACAGCAGCGGCAGCGGGGTTGGTGGGCGATCTTGTGGCCTCGGCGCAGCGCCTTGACGCGATTGGTTTGTGTCTGGATTTCAAACAGCTTGATGATGCACAGATGGCGAAGACGGCCCCGTTTCTGAGCGCCTTTGGCGCGGGGATGAAACAGGGCGGCCTGCAATCCTGTGTTATTGTTGGCGCACAGCAGGCGATCTGGCAGGACCGCACGCTGATGCAGGGGTTCGATAAGGTTATCCTAAAGGCGTTTGTCGAGCCGTGGGTCGGAAGCCCGCCCAGCCCGCTGGCGGCGGATACGTGGTTTGCGGATGTCGCGGCCAAGGCGGTTGCCGCCATCGGGCCAGAGCGGCTGACCATTGCGATTGGCAATTTCGCGTCGGAGTGGACCACGCGCCAGCCTCTGCCCGAAACCCTTCCGGTGGTCGAAGCATGGAAGCGGATCGACGACGCCAAGGCGAAGCTGAACTTTGGGGCGGATGTTGGCAACGGGTTTGCCTCGTTCCGGGATCGCGCGCGGGGGAGCCACAAGCTTTGGCTGCTTGATGCGGTGTCGGCGCACAACCAGATACGCACGCTTAACACGCTTGGGGTGCGCAACATCGCGCTTTGGTCGCTTGGGCGGGAGGATCCGGGTGTGTGGCCGGTATTGGCCGCCGCCAAGTCCGACACGGTCGAGATTGCGAGCCATTTGAAACAGCTGCGCTATGACAACTATGTGTCCTATACTGGCAAGGGCGCGTTTTTGCGCGTGCTTGACCAGCCAAGGGATGGCGCGCGCGACGTCGATGTGGACGCGGCCACGGGGCGGATCACGGACGTGCGCTATACGCAGTTTCCGCGCCCCTATCTGCTTGAGCGCTATGGCCAGCCCGCGCCTAACAAGCTGGTGCTGACGTTTGATGACGGGCCGGACCCGGTCTACACGAAAGCGATTTTGGACACGCTGCGCGAGACGCAAACGCCGGGGGCATTTTTTGTCGTTGGATCGCGGGTGATGGAAGAGCCCGACCTGTTGAACCGGATGATCGCCGAGGGGCATGAGATTGGTGCGCATACGTTTTCGCATCCGCGTATGGACCTTGTCTCGCAAGCGCGGGCCGAGTTGGAGCACCGCATGTCGGCGCGGGTGATCGCCGGCTATTCGGGCCACAAAACGCAGCTCTATCGCGAGCCGTTTTTGCGGGCGGGCGGGCCGATCGAAGAAGCGCGGGTGCATTCGCTTGAGCGGGTGCAGCTGGACGGCGGGATCATCGCCGGGATGGAAGTTGTGCCCAAGGATTGGCTGGGGCTGAGCGCAACCGAAATTGCCGATTTCGTAATCGACGAGGTCAACAAGGGCACCGGCAACGTCATCCTGTTGCATGATGGTGGCGATGATCGCACGGCCTCGGTGAACGCGCTGCCGCGGATTATTCGCGAGCTGCGCGAGCAGGGGTATGAGTTCACGACGCTGGCTGATTTCCTTGGGACGGATCGCGCCGCCTTGATGCCGGAGGTCACGGGACAGTGGCTGATCTTTGACCGGCTGACGTTTACCGCGCTGTCGGTGACGTGGTTCAGCCTTGAGACGATATTCTGGATCGTGCTGTTGATCGGGGTTCTCAGAACGCTGTTCATTCTGGTTCTGGCCGCTTTGAGACGGCGGACGCGACCGATTTCGACCGATCAGACGCCCAAGGTTTCGGTGGTGATCCCGGCATTTAACGAGCAGGGCCGCATCAAGCAATGTATCGAGAGTGTGCTGGCCAGCGATTACCCCAACTTTGATGTGATCGTCGTTGATGACGGCTCGCAGGACGAGACATTCAACGATGTACTGTGCTTTCAAAGAGATCGCCGCGTATATATTTTTGCGCAGCTCAATCAGGGTAAATGGGCGGCGTTGAACGCGGCGATTGCCAATACAAAATCCGAGATTCTGGTCTGTATTGATGCCGATACGGTGATTGACCCGCAGGCGATTGGCCATCTTGCGCGGCAGTTCAGCAACCCGCGGGTGGGGGCCGTTGCGGGCAAGATTTCGGTTGCGAACCGGCGCAATCTGTTGACGCGGTTGCAAGCGCTTGAATACATCACGGCGCAGAATTTCGATCGGCGGGCGTTTGATCTGGCCAACGGGATTTTTGTTGTTCCGGGCGCGATTGGCGCGTGGCGTACCCAAGCGGTGCGCGAGGCGGGGCGGTATCGCAATGACACTCTGACCGAAGATGCGGACCTGACCATCAACGTCAACCGCGCCGGGTATCGCGTGACCTATGAGGAAAAGGCCATCGCCTTTACCCAAGCGCCGGAGACGGTGCGCCAGTTGCTGGGACAGCGGCTGCGTTGGTCACTGGGCATGTTCCAATGCACGTGGAAGCACAAGAAGGCCATTTTTGAGGGCCGGAGCATCGGGATGCTGTCGATCCCTGACATGCTGATCTTTGGCTATTTGTTTCCGCTGTTGGCACCGATTGCTGACGCCTTTGTGCTGGTGCTGCTGTACAAGCTTTTTGCCGGCAACTGGAGTGGCGAGGTCGGGGGCGCGGTGTCGGATACGCCGACCCATCTGATCTTTGCGTATATGGTTTTGCCGTTGCTGGATTTCATTGTCGCGGCGTTTGCGTTGAAGACTGACGGGCGCGAAAGCTTGCGCATGTTGTGGCTGTTTCCGTTTCAGCGTTTCTTTTACCGCCAGCTGCTGTATTTTTCCGTCTACCGCTCGGTTTTGCGCGCGGTCACGGGAACATTGGCAGGCTGGGGTCGGGTGAAAACCAGAAAACGGGTCCTGTTCAGGAAGAGAATGGCATGAAAAGACGCAGTTTTCTGGCGTCGTCCATCGCTGCGGGCGTGTGGGCGGTGGGGCCGGCCAATCGCGGTGTGGCGGCGTTGCGCGTGAAATCGGCATCGGTGATACTCACCGACATCACGGCAGAGACCGACACCGGAACGCTTTTTGATCTGGTTGAACGCTTTCTTGAGAACGGTGTTTGGGTCACCTGTGTGATCCGGCTGGGGCAGGAGGAGGCGCGCGACGAAGCGCTTGCCGCGACGCTGGAGTTTCTTGGCGGGTTGGGCGGCGGTGTCGATCTTGCGCTCGAGGTTCCGGCGCTTGCCAGCCTGTCGCCGTATTTTCAGGCGCGCGCGGTTTATGAGGCCAGCAAGCGGCTGCGTCGTGTCATGGCATCGCGCGGGGTGCGTATGCGGGTGCGCGCGGTCATGTGTGACGAGGTGGAAAAACCAATGCGGCCCACGGGTGTACGCTCGTCAGGTATTCGCAACGTGTTGGTGCGCCCGCGGGCGAGCGGGCGTGTGCGCTCGGAAACATGGGACAATGGCGTTGTGCGGTTTTTCGGCGGCGAGATTGTCGACCCTGCGTTGGGAGATGCGGTGAGCGGGTCCGGCAATGCCGAGGAAGACGCCGTGTTCTTTTACCTGCCGATGGCAGCGTTAGCGCGCCAGCCAGAAGGGGTGGTGCAGACTTGGGGTGACCAATTTTCCAAGGGGCTGGTGGCGCGCGAGTTGCAGGGGCAACTGGCGTTGATGACTGTGTCGGATTTGCAATTGCGCGACCAGTTCGGCAAGCATAGGTTGATTGCCGTGATCCTTGAGGCAGCTGACCCGTCAGAGCCTGAGGCGGTGCAGGCGGTCGAGACATTTCGCGGTGAGCTTTTGGCGGCGGGGATCCCGTCGGCGGTCCGGCCCAAGGGCGCGACATTCTGGGCCAACCACACGGACAACAACGCCGGATTGATGGCTGCGAGTTTAACCTGCGATGCGGGGCAAGCGGTTAAAACCGCTGTTGACGGCGTGGCTGGCGCGGGGGGTTTGCTGGCTTTTGACAGGGTGGAGGTGTCGAATTCGGGGGTCGATGGCTGTGCGGTGTTACATGTGCCTGAGTTTCGCGCGGGGCCAAATATAGCGTTGCAAGAGCTGTCGGCGGGCGAGCTGACGGATGTGGATATTGCGTTGGTTTTGCCTGCGGATTTGATCCGGCATGAAAAATTGCGCCGCCGCGTTTTGGCGCGGCTCGGGGCATTGCGGCAGGATGCGATCACCCGTTTTGTGCCGATTGGTAAGCTGGCGGGTGAGTTGCTGACCAATGAGCCGGTTGCGCTTAGGCATCGGCTGACGCGGGCGGCGATGGCGCGGGCGCCTCAGGCCGCACATCCGGGACCGGATCAGGCGGAAAGAGCGCGTCTCCTTGATGATGCGAAGCTGGCCTGGACGTATTTTGAAACATACACCGAGGCGGCAACCGGGCTTTGCCCGGCGACGGTGAACCGCCATCCGGGCGGGGAGATTCACCGGGCGGTGACGATGTGGGATGTTGGCAGCAACCTGAATGCGATTGTTGCGGCCACCGAACTTGGGTTGATCGAGCGAAAAGAGGCGGAGAAAACGTTTCGCCGGATTTTGCCGAACCTTGCCGGACGCGTCACCGATGGTGTGCGCCTGCCGCAGGGGTGGATACGCACCGACCGGCACCGGTGGGGGGTTCGCGATTTTGATGGCTGCGACGGGGGGCGGTTGCTGGCTTCGCTGGACAATGTGCGCCGGCGGTTCGGGATGGAGAAGGAGGTCAGCGCGCTGGTTTCCTCGTGGAATTTGGACAAGATCGTTGTCGACCGGCAGATCCATTCCGTGATCAAGCGCGAGTTGCGCTCTACTTTCGGGTCGCATTGCGCGCATTATTCCGCGCTGGCGTTTCGGCGCTGGGGGCTTGATGTGGCCTCGCCCTATGAGACATTCGCGGGGCGGTCTTCGGGGGATGGAGAAATGGCCATGCTGGAGGCTGTGTCCAAGATTGGGCCGCTCGGTGCCGAGCCGTTACTGCTTGAGGCGATGGAGTTGGGGATGTCGCCAGAGAGCGGGTATCTGGCAGAGGTGCTGTTTGCAGCGCTGGAGGAAGAATTCGCCGAAAACGGCCGTTTGTTGAGCGTGTCGGAAACGCCAATCGACCGCAAGCCATGGTTCATTTACCAAGGGCTGGAGTTGGGGTCTGGGCCGCGCAATTGGCGGTTGGACACGGTAGGTCATCAGCCTGAATACCTTTCGGCGGAGGCGGCGGAAGAGTTTTTGACCTTCAGCACCAAGGCGGCCTATTTGTGGGCAGCTTATCGTCCCGGCCCGTTTGCGGACAAGCTTCTTGAGTTTGCCCGCAGCAAGGCGCGGTATCCGCATGGTTTTGCATCAGGTGTTCACCTCGCCAGCCAGCGTGCGATGCACGACTATAGTGATCTGAATTCAAACGCGATCATACTTCAGTCAATTTCTCACACCCTGCGACAGTCTGGGTAAGCACGCAGGGTGTCGATGTCTTTTGGCCGTTCTTAGGCGCCTCGACAATTTGACAGGGCAATCTCTCCGGCGTGGACAGGCAGGCCCGGCGCGGGTTGGATGATGACGTCCTGAACGCCGGTGATTGAATACATGCAGCGATCAGAGGCGCTCGCTCCGACGCTTTTGCCGCCGACATAAATATCAAGCCAGGCATAGCCGCCATAGCCGGTGTGGCAGGGGCCGTTTTGGGGGCGGGGACCGTCGCCGCACAGGTCTTCGACGATGCCGTATTTCTGTAGGTTGGGGAAATAGAAGCGCGTGCCTGTAGGGAAGTCCATTTTGCTGCGGCCATTAGATTTCGAATGACCGACCGCGACGGTGACCGGATCGTTATAGGTGCCGGTTCCTCCGGCCTGACGGTGGACCACGGGACGGGCGATGCGTGCGCTTCCGGGAGGGGTATTGTCCCAAAAGCTATAGCCGGTGACGTAGGCTTTGGTCCGGCCTGCTGTGGGGGATTGGGTGCCGCCAGAGTTGTATGCAACGGGCTGGGGATCGGTCGTTACGATGTTTCGCGTCGATGTGTCGACTGATGGCATGCAGCCCATCAAAGAAAATGCACATATCGTGACAATGATAGATTTGACTTTGAAAACTGGCATGGATGCCTCCGATTGGTTGAACACAACCGGATGAGCATCGCGTCAGTGATTTGCGCGGTTGCTTCCGGTGCGTTGAACATCGGAAAGCGTGGTGAATTGCAGCTTAACAAGCTGGGAGAAGATAGGCAGGATTTGATTCAAATCCCTTGTGTTTGCAGTGTTTCCGGGGCGTCCCGAGAGGCCGCTGCAAGGCGTGGGGAAGGCGGGTTAGACCCGAATGCCGGTGCAGTCGTTGCGCTTGCAGATTTGCACAACACGGTCGGGGATATCTGCGCCGCTTACAAAGAAGTCATAGTCCCACAGATGCCCGTGCTGACAGGCTAGATCCAGTCCGAGTTTTTCGCTATCCGCGATCAGGATCGTTTTGTTGGCGCAACTGGCAATGGCTTTGCGGGCGGCGACCTCATCCGAGTTGTAGTCCATGACCGCGCCGGTGGAGGACAGGCCGCCGCAACTGAAAATGGCGAAATCGACGCGGTAATGTGCGTAGAATTCAAGCGCGGCGGCGCCGATCATATCGAGATCGCGCATCCGTACAGAGCCGCCCGCCATATCGACGCTGACGCCCGGTGCATTTTGCAGGGCGCAGACGGCGTGGATGCTGTTGGACACGACGAACAGGTTTTTATGCGAAGCCAGAAAGCGCGCACAATGTTCAACGGTGGTGCCCGTGCCGAGTGCGACACGCGCACCTTGGGGGATCAGGTTTTTCACCGCGAGCGCGATGCGTTGTTTTTCCTGACGGGCGACGCTTTCGCGGGGCAGGTAGCCGATGTTCTCGCTTTGCTGGCGCAGGCGTGCGGCCCCGTTGCGGCGTTGCACCAATGCGGCCTCGTCAAGGTCGCGCAGATCGGCGCGGATGGTTTGCACAGAAACAGAAAGGCGCCCGGATAGATCGGCGGCAGAGAGCTCTCCGTTTTCGGAGAGAAGCGAGACGATTCTGTCGCGTCGCTCGGCTATGTCTAATCGCGTCATGACTTTCCTTCGAAAGAAAGTGCCCAATTCGCGGTCAGCCTAGAGCGCGTGTGAAAACAGATCAATTTGAATCAGAGAATCTGGGAAATTGTCACAAAACTGTTGTTCTCGGCAGGGATAAGGCACCCGAGCGCTACTTTCGAACGAAACAGGAGAGATCCATGAAAACCTTCCTTTCGGCCACGGCTTTTGCCCTTATGGCCAGCACTGCAATCGCTGACAAGATCACGCTTTATACCTCGCAGCCGAATGCCGACGCGCAAAAGACCGTTGATGCGTTTATGGCCGCCAATCCGGGCACAGAAGTTGAGTGGGTGCGCGATGGCACCACCAAGCTGATGGCACGTTTGCGGGCAGAAATCGAAGCGGGCAACCCGCAGCCTGATGTGCTTTTGATCGCCGATACCGTGACCCTTGAAGGCATGGCGCAACAGGGGCAGTTGGCGGCGCATAAGTCGCTGGAGGCCAAGAATTATGATCCGGCGCTTTATTCGGCGGACGGCTATTACCACTCTACCAAGCTGATCACGACCGGCATTGTTTATAACACTGGCATCGAGAAAGCGCCGACCGCTTGGAGTGATCTGTCGGATGGCGCGCTTAAAGGTCAGGTGGCAATGCCGTCGCCGCTTTATTCCGGGGCGGCGTTGATCCATCTCGCGACGTTGACGGGTGATAAAACGCTTGGTTGGGATTATTATCAGGCGCTGGCCGGTAACGATGCCCGTGCGCAAGGCGGCAATGGTGGCACGTTCAAGGCCGTAGCATCGGGTGAGAAACCCTATGGCATGGTCGTCGACTTTCTTGCCATTCGCAACAAGGCCAACGGCTCCCCGGTTGAGTTTGTTTTCCCGAAAGAGGGCGTCTCTTATGTGACCGAGCCTGTGGCGATCATGTCCACGGCCAAGAACGTCGAGGGCGCGCAGAAGTTCGTTGATTTCCTGCTGAGCAAGGACGGACAGGATCTTGTTCTGGACATGGGCTATATCCCCGCGCGTAACGACATGGGCGTCCCCGAAGGGTTCCCGGCGCGTGCAGAAATCAAGCTGATGGCGTTTGATCCGGCGACCGCGTTGAAAAACGCCGAGGCCAACAAGGCAAAATTTGCCGAGATGTTTGGCGCCGAATGATGCGATCGTCGACAAAAATGGGAGGCAGCCGGTCCGAGGATCGGCTGCTCTCGGTTATTCTGGTCCTTGCGATTTGCCTGACGCTGGCGCCTGTGTTGCGGCTGTTTGTTGAAGGCGTCACGGATCAGGGCGCGTTGAGCTTTGAGGTGATGCAAGAGGTTCTGGCGCAGCCGTCGACGCTGAGCGCGTTGCGGCATTCCTTGATCACTGCAGGGCTGGGCACGGTTGTGTCGCTGATCCTTGGGGCGGCGTTTGCGTTTCTGGTGGCACTGACGGATTTGCGGGCCAAGGCGGCTTTGGTCTTTTGCCTGATGATCCCGATGATGATCCCGCCGCAGATTACCGCGCTGTCATGGACACAGATCATGGGGCCTTCGTCGGTTTTGCTCAAGACATTGGGCATTGCGCCACCGCTTGGGGCGCCGCAGCCGCTTTATTCGGCTGAGGGCATTATCCTGTTGTTGGGTATTCAGCATATGTCGATCATTTTCCTGACCCTGCGGGCGGGTTTGCGTGCGATCCCGCAAGAGGCGGTCGAGGCGGCGCGGATCAGCGGGGCGAGGGGCCTGCGCACGTGGTGGCAGGTGGTGATGCCGCTGACGCTTCCCAGTTTGGCGGCGGGCACAGCGATTACATTTGTGACTGCGCTGGGCAATTTTGGGATTCCGGCGATGCTGGGCATTCCGGCGGGCTATGCCACGCTGCCGACGCTTGTGTATCAAAAGCTGGCCGGGATGGGGCCGAGCGTTTTGGGCGAGGTTTCGGTTCTGGCGATGCTGATCGGGGCGGTGGCCGTGGCGGGCATTCTGTTGCAGCGGTTCTTTCAAAGCCGACAGAAGCTGCATCTGGTTGGCTCCACCTCGCGGCCATTGGCGATCCCGCTTGGGCGGGCGCGATTGCCGGTTGAGATATTGCTGTGGGCGGTGGTTTTCAGCATCCTCGTTTTGCCGATGTTTGGCCTTTTGGCGACCTCTCTGGTGCCGGCATACGGTGTCGCGCTGGGCTTGGACACGGTGACGATTGCCTCGTGGCACGAAGTGTTGTTGCGTCAGCCGGCGACGACGCGGGCGTTTGTCAATTCGTTCGGATTGGCGGCCGGGGCGTCGGTTGTGCTGATGCTGATTTGCTTGCCACTGGCGTGGTTGATGGAGCGGCGCAACACGCGGTTGGCGCGCATCTTCGACAGCCTGCTTGATCTGCCCTATGCGCTGCCCGGTGTTGTCTTGTCGATTGCGATGATCCTGTTGCTGATCAAGCTGCCGTTCACCGACGTCACGCTTTATGGCACGATCTGGATCATTTTTCTGGCGTATCTTGCGCGGTTTTTCGCGGTGATGTTCCGCCCGGTGCAGGCGAGCCTGAAACAGCTGGACCCGGCGATGGGCGAGGCGGCGCAATCTGTTGGAGCCTCGCTTTACCGGCGGATGCGGGATGTGATCCTGCCGCTGTCTGCGCCTGCGGCGGCGGCGGGGGCGATCCTTGTCTTTCTGACCGCATTCAACGAACTCACGGTGTCCGCGCTGCTCTGGTCTTCGGGGACCGAGACCCTTGGCGTGGTTATCTTCAATCTCGACGACAGCGGTGAAGCCGGCATGGCGAGCGCGCTTGCCATGACCATCGTGTTGGTGGTCATGGCGCTTATGGCGTTGATCCAGCTGTTTTCGCGCCGTTTACCCAAAGGAGTTGTCCCATGGCAGACATAGACCTGTCCTCGGTTGGCAAAACATTCGCGGGCACGCCCGCGCTTGCAGACATCACAACGCGGTTTGAGGATGGCGAGTTCATTGCCCTGCTTGGACCGTCAGGATGCGGCAAAACCACGTTGTTGCGGATTTTGGCGGGGTTCGAATTGCCAAGCAGCGGGCGGTTGAGCATCGGCGGGCGTGAAATGGCCAATGCCGACACCGGCGCGGTGATCCCGCCGGAGGAGCGTAACATTGGTTTTGTGTTTCAATCCTATGCTTTGTGGCCGCATATGTCGGTGCGGCGCAACGTGTCTTACCCCTTGGAAATCCGCCGGTTTTCCAAAGCCGAGATCACAGTGCAAACCGATGCGGCGCTGGCGGCGACCGGGCTTGGGGCCTATGCCGACCGCATGCCGTCGGATCTTTCTGGTGGGCAGAGACAGCGGGTGGCTTTGGCGCGTTGCCTTGTGTCTGATCCTTGCGCGGTATTGTTGGACGAGCCATTGGCCAACCTTGATGTGGCGCTGCGGGCGTCGATGCAGGGGGTGTTCACCGATTTCCACAAACGCACCGGCGCGACCATGGTCTATGTCACCCATGATCAGGCCGAAGCCATGGCGATGGCCGACCGGATCGTGGTGATGGACAAAGGGCGCATTCAGCAATTCGACACGCCCCAGACGCTCTATGAGCGGCCCAAGAACCGCTTTGTTGCAGAGTTTGTCGGGCGTGGCACCGTGGTGCCCGTGCAAGAGGCAGAACAGGTGGGCGCCGCGCGGCAGGCCCGCGTTTTGGGCGCGCAGGTGGTGGTGCACTCCGATGCCAGCGCCGTGCCGGTCAGCCATGTTTGTTTGCGGCCCGAAAACTTGACCATTTCCGAGGTCGGAGACCTGCGCGCCAAGGTGGCACGGGTCACCTATATGGGCGGAAAATACCTGTTGGAGACGGTGACCGGCTGTGGCGCGCGGCTTTTGGCGGAAACGCGGGCGCGGTTCGACGAGGGCGCACAATTGGGCCTGACGATTACAACCCCTTGGGCCTTTTCAGAGGATTAAATGCAGAGCGTAAGATTACTTTCGGGCATCGGGGACAAGGGCCCCGCATGCATTCAGTTGACCGCGAACGAGCGGATCTGGCTGTTGGATTGCGGCTTTGGGCCGGAGGCGCATGCGCAGTTCGACCCCGCGTGGTTAAGCGGGGCGGAGGCGGTGTTTATCACCCATGACCACATCGACCATATCGGTGGCGCGTCACATGCGGTCGAGGCGGGGCTTGTGATCTATGCAACGGCCCAGACCGCCAAGGCGCTGCCGCCGGCGGCCAAGGTGCGCCTGCTGCCCGAGCAGGGCGAGACGGTGATCGACGGCGTGACCCTCACCACCGGGCGCAACGGCCATGCGATGGGCGGCGTGTGGATGCATTTCGATCTGGGCGAGGGGTTCTTTTACTCTGGCGATTGGTCGGAAGAATCCGATTGGTTCCCGCTTGATATGCCGCCTGCGGCGGCGACGGCGGTTCTGGATTGTTCCTATCAATTGAATGACGTGCCGCAATCAGAGCGGCTTGCGGCGTTGCATGCGTTGCTGGACGGCTTGCAGGGGCAGGTGCTTTTGCCGGTGCCGCCCTCGGGGCGGGCGGGCGAGATGGCGCTGCATCTGGTGCGGCGGTACGGGCATGAGAGCGTCATGCTTGACCCGGAGTGTCAGGCGACATTGCTGAGCGCGTTGAAGAGCACGACCCTGAGCCCGGATGCGCAGGAGATTGCGCCGCTGTTGCAACGCGGCCCGATGGAGCAGGCACGGTTCCTTGTGTGTGACACGCCCAATGCGGATGGCGGTGCGGCGTGGGGCTATGTGCGGGCATGGCACGAAGGCGGGCGATTGGGGCGCGATGCGCATGTGGTGTTCACGGGCCATATGACGGCCCATGCGCGCGGAATTTGCGCTGTTCCTGGCGGGTATTTCCAACGCTGGAATGTGCATCCGCCATTGCGCGATCAGGTCAAGATGCTTGGTCGACTAGGGGCGAAATGCTTTGCTCCTGCGTTTTGTGCGCAGCCCGAAGATTACCTTGTCGAGGATCTGAACGTCGAGATTTTCCTGCATGATCCGGTGCGGCTATGACGGGGTCTGAACTGCCCGCGACGAGCTTTTGCTTGATCCGCCATGGCGAGACAACGGCCAATGCGCAGAGCATCATCGCTGGCGTAACCGACGTGGCGCTGACTGAGCGGGGCCGCACGCAGGCGCGGGCGCTGGCGCAATTGACTTGGCCGGATCAGCTTGCGATTTTCACCAGCCCGATGGCACGCGCAAGGGAGACCGCGCGCTTGGGGTTTCCGGGCCGCGATATGCAGCACCATGCAGGCTTGCGCGAGCGTGATTGGGGCGTTTATGAAGGCGCGCCGATCAGCGATAGCCCTGTAAGAGAGGCAACTCCGGAGCGCGGTGAAAGCTGGCCCGGAATGCTGGCGCGGGTGCATCGCGCCATCTGTGAAATCTGTATTCAGTCGGGTGGGCGGCTGCCTGTTTTGGTTTGCCATTCCGGCGTGATCCGCGCCGCGCGAGTGCTGTGGACAAGCGGGCATGTCGGCGAGCGGCCTGCGAATGCCATGCCGATCCTCTTTCTTAAAACCAACGATAAATTAATGGAGCAGAGTTATGAAAACAGCGGGTTCGACGCCCTGCGTGGTGTTTGATGTTGATGGCACATTGGCCGAGTTCGATGCGGATCGGCTTGGGTATCTGGTGCACGGCAAGGAAAAGCTGTGGGATGAATTCCATGACGCCATGGCAAGCGCGGCTTTGATTGAGCCGATCGCACAGTTGATGCGTCGTTTAAAGGACAGCGGCGAAACGATTGTGATTTGCTCCGGGCGCCCCAAGGGCTGGATCGCGCACACGGTTGCGTGGCTGCGCAAACATGAACTGCCGTTTGACGGAATCTACCTGCGCGCCGACGATCAGGACGAGGCCAGCGACCCGGACGTGAAGCGCCGCGCCTTGGAGGAGATGAAGGCCGATGGCTTTGCGCCATGGCTGGTGGTGGATGACCGCAGTTCAGTCGTGCAGGCATGGCGTGACGAAGGGCTTGTTTGCCTGCAATGCGCGCCGGGAGATTTTTGAGCCGCGCGCAGGAGGTTGGGCGGGGGGCATCCTGAGCGAAAGGCTGAAAAGCGTCACGCCAGCCTGTGGCCACTCTAGGCGTAACCACCCGATGATCGGTATCGGGTTTTTTAGCGAAGCTGGGAGATTCCGACCGCAGCTCTTTGACTTCGAGGGATATCGCTTGTTGCGCCGTGTCACCCGCCAAGCGGTTCTTTCCAGCTTCAAGGAATTCTTTTGACCAGGAACAATACAGGCTCTCAACGACTCCTGTCGTCTGCCGGAAGCGGCAGGTCGAGCAGCGCCTTCAAGGTTAGGCATGTCTGGGTCGCCGTATCGCTGAATTGCCGCTGACGACCACGGTTGCCGTTCGGCGGAGCAATCCAGACCATCTCTGGATCAAACAATATTAACAACTTAGGCGGTCTTCTCCGGCAACTCCACCGATTACACGCTGACGCGCAGCGGCAATAGCGTCTCGGTCGTGGGGGCCGGTGGGGCCGATCTTCTGATCAACGTGGATTATTTTCGCTTTGGTGACGAGGATGTCAGGATCTGGGATCTCTAAAACCGGCCTAGGCTAAGGTTGACTGCGGGCGTCTCTAAACGCCCGCAGTCTGGTGTTGTATCGCTGATCGGAGATCCCAGATGGTCACGTCGCCATCGTCAAACCGGAAGTACTCGACATCGATCAATTGGTCCGTGCCATCCGCGCCCACAACCGTCACGTTGTTGCCAGAACGGGTCAGCGTGTAATCGGCCGCATTGCCCGTGAACAGCGCATAGTCCGAGCCGCCGCCACCGTCGATCACGTCGTTGCCAAGCCCACCCATCAGGTAGTCGACACCGCCATAACCGAACAGGAAGTCGTCGCCTTCAAGCCCGCTTAGCTGGTTGCGTTCGCTTGAACCGCGCAGCTCGTCATCGAAGCGCGACCCGACGAGGTTCTCGATCTCGACATAGAGGTCGCTCCGCGCGTCCCCGACCGAGCCGTAGCCCGTCTCGCGGCCGTTCGTTACAGCGCCGTTCGACAGGTTCGCCGTTACGCCCGAAGAGGCGTTGTAATAGGTCACCGTGTCGGTGCCGCTGCCGCCGTAATAGCGCTCGCGACCGCCGGTCGAGCTGACGAACCAATCATAGCCGCCCAAGCCGCGGAAGTCGTTCTCGCCATCGTCGCCATAGAACACATCCTGCCGGCTCGACCCGGTGATGCGTTCCACCGACGTCAGGGTCAGACCCTCGGCCAGGGCGGTGTTATTGGCCGAATTGGCCAGATCAATCACCACGCCCGTCGCCAGCGCCCCGCTGGGCGGGAGGCCGTTGGCCGAGAACACATCGGCCACCACGGTCACCTCGCTCGACTGGTATTCGAGGAAGGAGATCATGTCCTGCCCCGAGCCGCCATCGATCGTGTCATTGCCCTCGGTCGCGATGATCCAGTCGTAGTTGCCTAGCGCGCGGATCTCGTCATCGCCATCAGTGCCGCGGATACGGTCGGCATAGATGGTGGTGGTGATCCGCTCGACGTTGGAAAAGGCGATCTGTTCGGAGCCATCGTGGTTAACCGCCGTGCCGGCTTGCATGTCGATATCAAGGCGATAGTCGACATTGGTCCGCCCCGGCGTGTCGGCGAGGTTGTAGAACGAGACCATGTCGCGTCCGTCGCCACCGTCGATGGTATCCGAACCACCCCCTACGTTCATCCAGTCATTGCCTCCCATCGCATTGAAACGTTCGGCGGCGGGTGTGCCCGTTTGCAAATCGGCATTGTCCGTGCCCGTGAATGTCGGAGGGGCCAGGTCTGCAAGATCGTCGTAGCTGATCGTTTGATCCGAAAACTCAATGAATTCAACGTCGTCATGGATAATGTCCGTGCCATCCGATGTGGCCACAGCTAACCCATTCGGCACATGGTACAACTCCGCAGACAGGCTGCCGCCGGAGCTTAGGGACGCACCGATAACCGCCGTGTCGCTGCCGCCGCCGCCCTGCAGATCGTCGTTATCCGCGCCGCCGATCAGCCGGTCATCGCCCTCTCCGCCTAGAAGCATGTCGTTGCCTGCAAGGCCGCTAATGGTGTCATCACCGTAGTTCCCCGGGAGGGTATCGTCATCAACGGTGCCGGTAATATCGCGGTTTCGAAGCTCCAAAATCTCAGCGTAACTCAATACCACAACGGGATCACTGTAGTTCTGGAACTCGTAGGTTTCGACGTTGCTTACGACATTGTGCTGTGGGTTGTAGTAGCTGTTGTCGTAGTCGATGGTGAGTGCATCATCTGGCCCGCCAACCACGAGATCAGCAATCGGGAACGCGTTAAAAATGGCCCTGTCATTTCCATCCCCGCCATCTAGAGTGTCGTCGCCGAAGCCGGCGTACAGCACGTCATCTCCGGCCTCACCGTACAACTCGTCGTTGTGCTTCCCACCGTCCAAGGTGTCATTGCCGATCCCACCGTAGAGCTGATCATCGCCGTCCCTGCCATCTATGGAGTCGTCGCCAGCTTCGCCAAAGATGTCGTCATCGCCATATGATCCAATGAGTGTATCCTGGCCGTAATCTCCGACGATCGTATCGTCGTCGACTGTCCCGTACTCGTAAATGTTACGAAGCTCCAAAATTTCGGCATAGGTGCGCGTGTCGGTGTAGGAGCCATCCGAAAACTCGAATACCTCAAAGCCTTGCACAACATCACTGCTGCCCGCGTAAGAGATAGTCAGCGCATCCGATGGCCCCCGAACGGAAGTGATGTCAGCGATCCTGACATCAAACGCCGCCGTGTCGTTTCCTGCCCCACCGATCATGGAATCGTTTCCCGGACCGGCGTTGACGAAATCATCGCCATCACCGCCTGTCAGGCTGTCGTCACCTTCACCGCCAATGAGCGTGTCGCCACCATCACCGCCGGTGATCGTGTCATTGCCGACTTCGCCATCAAGATAATCCGCAGCGCCAGCACCTTGCAGCAGGTCGTCACCGTCGCGACCAAAGATCGCTGTTCCGCCTTCAGCCGCGATCAATTCGTCTTCGCCTGAGGTGCCGAGCGAGTCGGGCAGATACAATCTGACCAAGACATCATTGCCGAGTTCATCCGAAAAGGCGCTGCCTTCGATGAGGGCCATTATCTTGCCGTTGCCCAGCGTCACCATGTCGAGGGGGCTGTGATAGTAGTTTATCTCGTAGTCGGGCACACGCCGCGATGTGGCGACAAACATCTCACCAACAGCTTCGTTATTCTCGTCATAGCGTTGGGCATATGTCGTGTAGCCGACAGAACCGCTCGAAATATACCGCGCCGTGATCAGCACTCCTCCGTCTTCCATAGCAGCAGCGGCAGTGTCGTAATACCGAGCATCAAGGTCGATATCATCTGTTACGGCAACGCCGTCGGCATCGAAGCGGCGCCATGCGGAAACGTCCCCGTTGTACCAAGTGACGACAAAGCCGCCATCCGGCATTGCAGTGGCCGCTGGTCTTGCTTCCCAGTCTGGCGCATCCGAACTGATCATGAAGCTGTCGCCCAAAGCGTTTCCGCTCTGATCAAAAACTCGCCCGAGGATCGCGGGTTGGTCGCTGGTGTTACCGGCTGCGTCAATACCGCCCCGCATAAAGACGATGTACCGACCACCTGGCAGAGAAACAGACTCTCCGACCCAGTTGGAATAGTCGACAGAATAGGATCCTGTGCCAACCCAAGGCGTTATGGCCGAGGGCGTTCCATTTGCAGCAGCAGTATCAGTAAATGTTTGTGTATAGACAATCTGCGCACCTCCATATTGCGCTAGAATGCCCGGGTAAGACGCGTTCCATGTGAACGCAAAACCGCCAGTGTCCAGGGCGGTAATCGCATATAGATCGCCATCGGCGGTGACTTCCGCCAGTTGACCGACATCGCGATCAGGCAGATCAATGATCGTTTCGCCGCGCATTGCGCCGTCGGCATCATAGCTGCGCACATGAGCGTCCCTTGTCACTGAATCCCGCCAGCCAACAGCATAACCGCCATCGGCGAGGCCCGTCACAACGGGGTACATGCTGGAACTGTCATCAGTTTGCTCAATAGAAACAGGCGCACCCATAGCAACCCCGTCCGCATCGTAGCGCTGGGCAAACATTTCATAGAGAAACGAATAGACGTCTGGGTCCGGCTGCGTGGTCTGCGTATAGACTACCATTGCGCCACCGTCGGCAAGCGCGGTGATATCGGAGCGGGCTTGAGAGCCTGCGCGGTCAGCAGACGCTGAAACAGCATCCGAGGCGGGGACAAGTGTATAAGTCATGTTAGGCTCTTTCCACTGGAGATATTTCGCTGCCCAATATCTCGGTAAGGCAAAACGCACTTTTTTGCGCTTTACGTAATTTTAGCTTTTTCACCGCACAGACGTCGTTGATTGGTATCAATTACTGAGTAGAAACACCCAAAATCCGGCCCTGAAATATGGCGTCTGCTCCTTTAGACGCTTGGTGCCCGTCGCCTTCATGCCGCGGAATTAAGGGGCGGGAGGCATAACCAGAACACGACCATGGCAGCCAAGGTACATGCGGGCAGGAAGACCTTGAGGCATCTGTCGCGACGGGTCGGGGCCCGGCGCCAATCCCTGAGCCGGGCGAAGCTGTTCTCGATCTTGTGGGATGGACAACGCATGGTTGCTGCCTTGGTTATGGGGGGGCTACATCGACCGAACATTGGCAGCACTGAGCCCGAGACCTTGCCACCCATGATCGGCATCGGTTTTTAGCGAAGCTGAGAGAGCTGGAGCGGAAACTGGGGCGTTTCCGAGGACACAAGACGAGGCAGTCAGCGACGGGCGGTTCGGCACGGTTGGGGAGAGGTGCGACCGTTCGGGAGTGGCCGGGGGTAGCCTAGAGGGGGAGGAGTGGCGCTATCGGCCCATTCCGGTCATTGGCTTTTCCGCTAAGCGCCGCAGCGCATTAGCGTCAGGCCAGCCATTCGCTGCGACAGCGCCACCTCTCGTCGCGTGATCAGTTAATCAAAGCCTTTACCAAAAGCGTTGCAGCCGCCGCCAAGTAAATACTGCCTCCATTCGTGACGTAAACTTCGTCGCGGTCTGGGCGCGGTAGCCCGCGTTTTTGCCAATCTTTGACAACGATTACGTCCTGTTTGGCGAAGCGGTGACCAACTGCATGCCGATGGCTTTGCTTTTTCACCACCTTTGCCTTGTGACCGTGGCTGTGGGAGTCTTGCTTTGTCATTACCCTGTCCGCCATGGCCGTCATTGGCATTACAGCCACTGCTGCGGTAGCTAAGAAAAAAATGGTTGCGCATTGTTTTGTCAGGTTCTGCATTGGCTTCTTCCTTATTGTTAACTCCTATTAATACGTTTGCTCGACAGATACCCGTCGCTGCGGCTCTATCGCTTTCGGACATTGAACCGCGATAAGACGGTCGAGCTTAGAAGCTGGAAGGCTGCAACATGGGTTTGCGCCAACTTCGATCATATCTCTATCACCTCGCGGCGACGTCTGTCCCCATAGAGGTTGAGTATAGATCTAGAAACCGCGACAGATCCTAAATGATCGCTGAACTTTGGGGATAGCGATTGAACCTCATTCCTCACCACCTGCTATGGCAGACGTTCACTCGAGACCGTTCGCACCACCTGGTCGCTCTCACGCGTGGTTGAGCGCAACGACCGGGTCGAGTCGTGCCGCCGCCCGCGCTGGCAAATAGCCAAAGGTGATCCCGATCAAGGTTGAGGACAGAAAAGCCACAACAATCGCCGTAGCCGAGAAGCTCAATTGCACATCGGACGAGAAATACCCCACCATCTGCCCGCCGATCAGGGCTCCGGCGATCCCTATGACGCCACCTGTCAGGCAAACCAGCACTGCTTCGATCAGGAACTGCGCCACAATATCCGACCGCCGCGCCCCGATTGCGATGCGCACACCGATCTCTTTTGTGCGCTCGGTGACGGATACCAGCATGATATTCATCACCCCGATCCCCCCGACGATCAAAGAAATCACAGCGATCATCGCCACTAGCAAGGTCAACGTTTCCGTAGTGGAGGTCATCGTATCTCGGATCGTGTCGGAGTTTGAGAGGAAGAAATCCTTGGTGCTGTGGCGGGTGGTCAACAACGCGTTGATCTCTGACTCGGCAAGTGTGGTATCGTAATCATCGCTTACCCGCACCGCGATGCTATCGAGGAAGTTCTGCCCGGAAATCCGCGCCATCACTGTCGTATAGGGCACCCATACATTCAGTGACTCCGGGCCAAAGCTCGCCCCGCTTGACCGCACAACGCCAATCACCCGCACCGGCACGCCACCCAGCAGCAGCACTTTACCAACCGGGTCAACGCCTACGTCGAAAAAGGTGTCGCGCGTGTCCTCGTCGATCACCGCGACTTGGGCACGGCCAACAACATCGTCGGCCGCAAAGGTGCTGCCGCTCACCATTATGTAATTGTGGACATTAAAGTAATCCCCGCCCACCCCGTTAATCGCTGCCTCCGAGGAGGAGCCACGATACACGACCGTCCGTTTGGTCTCGACGGAGGGAGACGCGCTGTCGGCATAGGGTTGCAGCGCAAGCGCATCCGCATCGGACGGCATCAGCGTTTCCACCTTGGCAGCGTCACGCGCCCCAAACCCCGTGCCCGAGCGCACGGTGATCGTGCTGGTCCCAAGCGTTGAAATACTGTCGAGCACCTTTTCCTTGGTGCCGGTTCCCAACGCGACCACCAGCACAACAGACGCAATGCCGATAATGATCCCCAGCATTGTCAAAACCGAGCGCACCCGATGCGCCAAAAGCGCCTTGATCGACATTTGGAACGCCTCGCGCAGCCGTAGAAGCGCAGCCCCTGTACCCGTTTTTCGCGGGGCATGCTCCAACCGGCTGGCATCTGTGACATCCTTGGCATCCGTCTTTGTATCCGAGATGATCCGCCCGTCACTGATCTCGATCGTGCGATGGGCATGCTGGGCGACCTCTGGGTCATGGGTGACCATGACAATGGTGTGGCCTTTGCGGTTTAGCTCCAACAGCAAATTGATCATTTCTTTGGAGCTTTTTGTATCAAGCGCGCCGGTGGGCTCATCCGCGAGGATAACCTCGCCTCCGTTCATCAGCGCGCGTGCCACGGAAACCCGTTGCTGTTGGCCCCCCGAAAGCTCGCCGGGGCGGTGGTCCAGCCGGTCGGCTAAGCCGAGTTGTCCCAGCAGCTCAGCGGCGCGCGTGCGCCGGGCCGCGCTGCTTTCCCCGGCATAAATCGCAGGCACCTCGACATTGCTCACAGCGTCAAGATCGGGCAAAAGTTGATAGCGCTGGAAGATAAAGCCGAAATGTTCGCGCCGCAGTTGGGCAAGCTGATCGGAGCCGAGTTCACTCACATTCTGACCCGCAAAGCTGTAGCTGCCCGAGCTGGCGCGATCGAGGCACCCCAGAATGTTCATCAGCGTTGATTTACCCGACCCCGATGCGCCGATGATCGCCACCATCTCACCCGGCCAAATGTCGACATCGACATCGCGCAGGACAGTGATAGTGTCATCGCCAGCTTGAAAGCTGCGCGATATCCCATGTGCAGAAATCAGCGGTTCGTTCATAGTCATAGCCTCACCCGAGGCGTGCGCGTATTACTTTGTGACGCCTTGGGGGCCGTAGCGGCTATGCCGGTCACAACCACGTCACCTTCCTTTAAACCCGATTTTATTTCGGCCCTGATCTTATTGTTCAGCCCGACCACAACCGGCACTGTGGTCATTGAGCCATCGGCGTTATCATACAATTTGATGGTATAGCCATCAGCGGTTTTTGTCAGCGCCGAAGACGGAACGGACAGCACATCCTCGACCCTGTCCAATACGATCGAAACCTCAGCTGTCATACCGATGCGCAGCAAATGGTCTGGGTTATCAACTTCCAGCAACCCATTGTAATAGATCGCTACGTCGGTCGAAATGGTGTCGCTGGTTTCAATTGCCGACGGCGCAGGTTCAACCGCGCGAACAGTGGCAGAAAACTGGTGATCCGGTTCGCCCAAAATGGTAAAGAACACCTGCTGCCCAGGCTTCACATGCACCACGTCGACTTCGGATATTTCTGTCTTCACGACCATCTTGTCCAGATTGGCCAGCTTGACAATTGTCGGCGCGCTTTGCGAAGCGTTCACCGTCTGGCCTTCATCGGTTACGATCGCAACGACTGTGCCAGAAATCGCCGTGATCTTAGTCCGGTCAAGCGCGATTTGCGCGGTCGAAACAGTGACCTCAACGCTATCTTTCTGTGCGTTCAGCGCGTCAAGTTCTGCCTTGTTAACATCGACTTCGGCCTGTGCGGCGTCCAGTGCCTCTTTCGAAACGTAGTCCGAGGTAATCAGCTTTACTTGCCGCGCCAAGGTCAGCTCTGCCTTGACCAAGCTGGCATTCTTGGCGGCGATCTGGGCCTTGATATTTGCCAGATTGGCCCTTGCCGTCAACACGGCATTCTGTTGGTCCTGACTGTCGATCAGCGCGATCAAATCGCCTTTCTTGACCTCATCCCCAAGGGCGACTGACAGTGTTTCGATCTGCCCCGATACCCGTGCGCCTACGCTGACCAATTGCTTGGCTTCCATCGTGCCCGACGCCAACACCGTCTCCTCTACCGTGCCAAGCCTGACAACCGCTGTCGTCGGCGGGGCCGTGGCTTCGTTTCGGGTGAGATAATACCAGCCGCCAACTGCGATCAACGCCAAGACGAGAGGAAATAGAATGCGGGATGTTTTCATAAACGAAAGCCTTTCGGGCAGAAACTATGGCGATAACCTGTACTACGCCAGAGCATGGAATTTCCGTCACATGGTCTTCGAGAAATATCCCTCAGTCTGACAAATAGAGTGGGGCCGCCCAAGTTTTAGTCGTCCGCAATTGTTTGCCTGCCAGTTGCCGGGTTAATCATTCGCGACCGCCGAGAACGTCCGCTCCTCGTCCTAACCACAGCCCTACACCCAAGTTCGGCAATCGTTGTTCGAAATGCCAAAGGTAACGTTTCAATCCTTGCCAGCTGTCACCTTGGCCGCATCTGAAAGAAGGTGTTCTAACTCAGAGCTGAGGAGCGGCGACAGTCCGGTCCGGATCGCATGAAGTGTGGCGCGATTGTCTGGCCGGGTTGCGACCTGGCGGATGGCGAAATCCCAGCGTTCCTTTGTCCATGCCTCAAAGTCGGTCTTAACGCGCTCCAGCTCTTCTTGCTTTTCGGAGATGTCGAGCACCAAAGAGGTATCCTGCGCTGTGACAGGCGTCGGTGCCTTGAGCCATCTTTCAAAGCTCTTTAGCCGAGCACGTAAAATGGAAAGGTCGGTTTCAAGGCTCTCAATCTGCTCTTCACGGCTCTGCGGGTTGCAGTGAAGCGGAGTCAGGACGAAGGCCGACACAAAGGCGTCGCATATTTCAGGGCGATTATCGCGCACAGCTTGGGCAACAGGCCCCATGATTGCGGGGCCTAACTCGCGGAGCCATTTGCGGTCCCTGCGCAAGTCTATCGTGCCCTCGGCGACCGCCTGACAGAGGTTATGTGCAACGTCCCCGCGGTCTACCACATAGAAAATCATGATCTGGCTTATAGGTTCGGCGGCATGCGCACCATGCGACAGCAGGGAGAGCGCGAAAGGGAATGTCTGCGCGGGAAAGGCCATCACCGTTTCGGGAATGATGCGTCCGATATCCGCGTGCAAACCCTTGGCAACATCACCATAGGAGACATGATAGAAATACAGCGACATGAGCGCGTCCACGGCCACGGCAAGATCTTGTCGGTGCTTTGCCGCAGCCGTCATCTGAGCAATCAAAGACAAAATCGTTTCATTATGCCGTGAGAGTCTTTCTTCAATCGCGGACTTTGAGCCAATGGCGACCAGATAGCCCGCGTCCGAAGCGGTGTAGAGAAAAACATCGGCGCTCTGTCGTGTGAATGCATAGGGCTGCCGGGAAGACGGCTCTATGCCCAATAGGGTCTGGCCTGCGTTGACAATGAGGTTATAGAAGGTGTCGAAATGTCCGAAATCCATTGCGAAAATCTCTGACCACTCTTTTCTGATCGCATGCTGCTCGGTCAAATCATTGGTCCCGACGGAGGCGAGGCGTTCTAATGACGAGGCGAAAATCATCGTGGCAATCCCTTCGAAACACGACAGCTATCATTGCGAATAAGGGTGTTTCGGTCGCCTTCGACAATAGGACTAAAAATATCCATCTCGCCACTCACGGCTGGCGCGCTCGACCTCGGGGAGGCCTTCGCGGATGGCATGCCCATCCCTTTGCGCCTTTAGCCCTTCATCGGTGCGGCCCAATTTGATCAAGGTCGCTCCGATTTTGTCATGACTGCGGGCGATGTTTTCTTGTCCGACAGTGGTTTTTGGAATTCTATCTTCAAGGCGCTCTTGGATTGCAAGGCAGTCACGATAGGCCTGCAAAGCCTCATCATAGAGGCCTTGTTTGAACAAGATGGTGCCGATGCGATCATGGCTGACACAGAGGTAGCCGCGCCAATGCTCGTTTTCAGGGTCTTGCCTTAAATAGCCTTCCGCCAAGTCGCGCGCGTCTCGAGAGGTCCGCAGGGCCTCTTCAAATCGGTTCGCCTGCAAAAGCGCTTTGCCGCGTTTGTTGAGGCCGTGGAACAGATCATGCTGGCGTAATATGTTCTCGGGTTCTTGCGCCATAGTATAGAGTCCTGAATGATGGAAATAGATGACACGATACCGCTACACCAAGCGGCCGAAACAGAAAAATGGCTGAGACTTCGTGCTGGCCGTCTAAAGTAGGTCATGATGATGGTCCAGAAAAGTGAGGTTCCATGAGGGGTGCCGCCGATAAGAACGATAAGATCATGACGGGCGTGGATCTCGAAACGATACGTGACGTGCTCAATAATTATGCCCATGGTGCCACGGTAGAGCAATGCGCCGAGAGCGCCGGTATAGATTACGATACGGCCTATCAGATCATAGCAGATGCCATCGCCGCGCAGAAAAGCGCGGGGTGAACCAGTTCTATTGCCTGATGGATCGCGCGTGCGTTGCGCGATGTTCTGGCAATCACGCCTGATCCAAATGTGTCAGATATCGTTTTAGCGCCAACAATCTACAAGGGCCCTATAGCCCCTCTCAGATTCCATGAGCACCATATTTCCCAAGTCCTCATGCGCCTCACCCTGCAAAGTCATATTTGAGGAAATCCCCCAATCACCGGCAAATTTCCAAAGCTCAGCGACGGGAAGCAATATCGTGTAAATATGCCCGCTTGAATAGCGCTCGAAGGACACATCATGATCGTCCACTTTGAAGTTCCAAACGTCGATTTCGCGATTTGGGTGGGGTTGCCTGTGTAAATCCAAGAACTCAACGGAAATAGCCTTGCCTTGATAGGGGGTTCCCCTAAACGGAACCTGAATACTGATGACCCCAGCCTCCTTCCGCTTGCGCGGAAATCTCATGGAAAGGGTCATGTCGTCTATACGGTCGTGATGGGTTAGGAGGCAGTATTTACGCCTGTCAGATTGTCTGACACGCAAGATGTCTAAATAATAACGGTCTCTGTCATCGACCCCAAACAGCTTAATCTCCGAAACCGCCGGCGCCGAAGACGGTGTTTCCAAAGCCATAGCTTCGACTTCCTCTGGCGTTTTTTGTCGCATATTCAGATCTCTTAGAGCTGTTCACAGTCGGTGACGGTGTGAATGGGCGGCGCTGTGACGTTGCTTGATCTCGTCTTCGAGTTCAAGCGCCTGATTGCGCAGTCGCAGCGAATGGCTAGTTTGACGCTAATGAGCTGCGCCGTTTAGCGAAAAAGCCAATGACGGGTAGCCGACATTGGCTGGTATAGCCGATGCTGGAAAGCGGAAGCACCGAACAGGTCATTCGTGCGCCGCGCAGCATATCAACAAAATGAATGGCCGGGATGCGGGGCTTTCCGCCGCGTGCTGTGGGCACAGCTTAGCCCGGCCTGATTGACCTAAATGCGTGGGGAGTGGATGGTTCAACGGGGCATTGGAGTTTTTGGAGTAGCGGCAGCACGCTGTCCTCACAGGCCTCTCGCATCTCCTGAGTTATCTGTGTATGCTGCACCGCAGCAAGAGGGGCCTCAATGAGCATTTTCCTGATCCTTTTAGCCTTGGCGACACTCATTGTAGGCGCGTGGCGCGGTGTATCCGTGCTCGTGCTTGCGCCTGCGCTGACCATGCTTGCGGCGATGGCGTCGGGAACGCCGGTTCTCGCGGGGTATACGCAGGTCTTCATGCAGGCGGCAGGGGGTTTTGTAGTGGCCTTCTTTCCCCTGTTTTTGCTGGGCGCGTTGTTTGGCAAGGTGATGGAAGCCTCGGGAGCCGCCGAGTGTTTAGCCTCTGCTATTGTCAACAAGCTGGGGCCGCAAAACGCCATACTCGCTGTGGTGCTGAGTTGCGCCCTGCTGACCTATGGCGGGGTGTCGCTTTTCGTGGTGGCCTTTGCAGCATGGCCGCTGGCGCGCGCCTTGTTCGCGCAAACCGGGCTGCCGGCACGGCTTATCCCGGCGGCTATCGCACTGGGCACCTTTACCTTTACCATGACGGCCCTGCCCGGCACGCCATCAATCCAGAATGCGATCCCGATGGCAACCTTTGGCACGACAGCCTTTGCAGCCCCCGGTCTGGGGCTGATCGCGGGCGGTGTCATGCTGACCCTCGGGCTCGTCTGGCTGCAATTCCGCGTGCGGTCGCTTGCCGGTGATGCGGCGCCTGATGCGCCCGGCACCACACCGGATGCGCCGTCCCTACCGCTGTGGATCGCGCTGGTGCCGATCCTCTCGGTCGGGGTGGTCACGTTGCTGATGGGCAACGTGCTCCTGCCCGCGTTGGACACCGGATATCTTGCCCTTCCCGCATACGGCATGACCGAGCTGTCGCGGGTCAGAGGGCTGTGGTCGGTGATCACGGCACTTGGGGTGGCGCTGGCTCTGGCGCTTGTCCTCAGTCGCCCGCCCAAGATGATGCAAGTGCTCAACACCGGCGCGGAGTCTGCCCTGCTGCCTTTGTTCAATACAGCCAGCCTCGTGGGCTTTGGCGCGGTGATGGCATCTTTGCCGGGCTTCGAGGTATTGCGGGCAAGCCTGGACGGGCTTTCGGGCGGCAATGTCCTGATCTCGGCTGCGTTGTCATCAAGCGCACTGGCCGGCATTACCGGATCTGCATCGGGGGGCATGTCGATCGCGCTGGACGTGCTGGGTCCGTCCCTGATGACGCAGGCATCGGCTCAGGGGGTCGATCCGGCGCTGCTTCACCGCGTTGTCGCTGTTGCGACAGGAGGCCTTGATACGCTGCCGCACAACGGCGCAGTCGTCACACTTCTGGGGATCTGCGGGATGAGCCACAAGCAGGCCTACGGGGATATCTTCGTGGTGGCGGTGCTGGTGCCCACGATCGCCTGCGTTATGATCATTGCACTGGGGAAGGGGTTCGGCAGTTTTTGAACCGTATTATGTGGGTTCAGTTTTGCGACGCCTCGTCAATCTGGCAAAGCGGTGGATGTTGGCGGAATTGCAAGAACATCAATGGTCGAGACACGCAACACCTGCTCAGTAACACTGCCCAAGATCATTTTATTCACGACGCTGCGCCCCCGGGTCGACAGCACGATCAGGTCGGCTTTTTCCGATTGTGCGGCTTTTAGAATTTCCCTCGGTGCTGATGTTGTTTCATGTCGCACAATTTTCCGGCATTCACCCAGTTCAGATGAGGCAACGAATTCCGCGAGGTCCCGCTCTGCTGTATGCTTCTCGCCATCAAGGTAAATCTGCTGATTTTCCTCGGTAATCGTTCCACTCAAACTCAAGCGAAGCGCAGGAGCATCAAACACGTAAAGAAGAGAGTTTTTTGCATGCTGGGTGATCCCGAGCGAGGGGAGGCGCCGAAGCGCGTCGCGGGGCCCTCAGAAAGATCGGTTGTCTGCAAAACACATTTGTAACGCCCCGCAGGCGTCGCGTTCACCATGAGGACGGGACAGGCCACCGATCGGATGGTCCGTTCTACGGTGGTGCCGATAAAGACATCACTGAGAACTTGTCGCCGATGTGGCCCCATGACCAGCAGGTCGGGTCCCAGTTCTTTTGCAGCCCTGACAATCCCGGCGAAAGGCGACGCCAGCATGACCCGAATGTCGCAGCTTACGCCATCCACGTTCCGGATAGTTTCGGCTAACTGGCGAAGAAGCTTGGACGCTTGATCGTGCTCGGTATCGACGACTCGTTTTGGCTGATCATCGTCAACAACATGGACGAGGTGAAGCTTGGCCTCAAACTGCCGTGCAAGCAATGTGGCGCGCCGAAGTGCCCTATCTGATCGTTCAGAGAAATCCGTGGCCACCATGATCATCTTCATCGAATTACGTCCTTCCCCGCCTTCTCGATCCATCGGGTTTTCGAACGTCAAACCGCTCGAAAAACTGTCTGGATTATTTAACTCTCGCGATAATGCGTTATAGGAATACCAATACGGTGAAAAGGCATTCAGCATATTCCAAAAGCAATGTCAGACCCTTAAGAAAACGGCTGCCCTATTTAAGGTCAGCGAGGTGACGGTTCGGCGCGGGATCAAGGACGGCAAGCCCTGTGCAATTGACATCGGCAATAGATGGCGGTCCCGCCCGGGTGATCTCGTTGCTTTGCTTAAAGGCCATGCGACACGACCCGCTACATAGTTGAACGGGGTTACGGAAAACCCCGCGCAGAAGATAAGGCCGCATTCAAGAAGGAGCAGGAGAATTGATGGAAGTGATTGTTCAGTCGCCGTTTACGGAGATCGCCGCACTTTTGGTGATGGCGGCGGTAATCGGGTTCATTGGGATCATTCTGCGCCAACCGCTGATCGTCAGCTTCATCGTCGTCGGTCTGATCGCAGGGCCTTCGGCGCTGGATGTTGTGCGCTCGGATGAACAAATCAGCCTTCTGTCCGAGCTTGGCATCGCCGTGTTGCTCTTTCTTGTGGGCATCAAGCTCGATGTAAAACTCATCCGCTCACTTGGAGCCGTGTCGCTTCTGACGGGTCTCGGCCAGGTCGCCTTTACCTCGATCTTCGGATTCCTGATCGGTTTGGCTTTGGGGCTGAGCGCGATCACAAGCCTCTATGTTGCCGTCGCGCTTACGTTTTCGTCAACGATCATCATCGTGAAACTTCTGTCGGACAAGCGCGAGATCGACAGCCTGCACGGGCAGATCGCCCTTGGTTTCCTGATCGTGCAGGATCTTGTCGTGGTTCTGGCCATGATCGTGTTGTCTGCAGTCGGAATTGGTGCGGCAGGCGATGGCCACGGCGGCGGGTCTGTGACGATGGTGTTGGGGGCCGGCGTCGCTATGGTCGCACTCGTTATCTTGTTCGTGCGCTATATCGCCGATCCACTGACAGAGCGTCTGGCCCATGTGCCCGAACTTCTGGTGATCTTTGCCATTGCAATGGCGGCAATGTTCGCGGCGACTGGCGATATCGTGGGGCTGGGCATGGAGGTCGGCGGGCTTCTGGCGGGCGTGGCTCTTGCGTCGACGCCGTATCGTGAAACCATCGCGGCCCGCCTTGCATCGTTGCGCGATTTCCTGCTGCTTTTCTTTTTCATCGCCCTTGGCTCGACACTTGATCTGTCGCTTCTGGGCACGCATGTCACTGGCGCGATCATCTTTTCGCTCTTCGTTCTGATCGGGAACCCGCTGATCGTACTCGTGATCATGGGGGCTTTGGGCTATCGCAACCGGACAGGTTTTCTTGCCGGCCTGACGGTTGCACAGATCAGCGAGTTTTCCTTAATCTTCGTGGCTATGGGGGTGTCGCTGGGACATGTTCAAGAGGATGTCCTTGGCCTTGTCACCATGGTTGGTCTCGTAACCATCGCGGCCTCGACTTACATGATCACCTATTCGCACCAGCTTTATGCCGTATTCGAGCGGTTCTTGGGTGTGTTCGAGCGCAAGGGCACCCCGCGCGAACCCTCCGAGGCAGGCGCACATCGCAATGAGGGTCACAAGGTTATCATTTTCGGGCTGGGGCGTTTCGGCACCGCAATCGGTATCAGGCTTCAAAAACGCGGCATCAAGGCGCTTGGCGTTGATTTCAACCCTTTGGCGATCAGGCGCTGGCGCGAACTTGGGCTTGAGACCGAATTCGGAGATGCGACCGATCCCGAATTCGTGGCCGAACTGCCCCTGCCGCACGCGGAATGGATTGTGGCGACTGTCCCGATTCATCCTACAGGTCTCAGCCACGAAGACACGCGTACAACGTTGATCCAGTTGACCCGGACGTCTGGCTTCTGTGGCCGGATCGCGGTTGCCTCGCATCAACCGCGCGACACCGAGGAACTGCTCGCCTCGGGTGCCGATCTTGTGTTGGAGCCTTTTCAGGATGCCGCCGATCGAGCCGTCGAGCTGCTCTGCGGTGCCCAAGAAGAAGAGCGAACTGAAATCCCTTCAATTACGTCAGAGGAACAGCAGACATCATAAAAAATGGTTCGGATTTTTATTCGGTGGCCCGTTCATTTGTGAAATTGCGGCCCCACCCATTTGGTAAAATACGTTGAATGCGAGCCCCGGAAACTCAGTGTATGATCCGAGGCAACGCTGAACCGCAAGCGTGACGAGCATCCAAGCGAACGTGTCAAAAAGGCGGTAATTGACCCGCTGAAGGTGAGGCATTTCAAGCGGGCCCTACGGTCGAGTATGGACTCGAAGTTGCGCTCCTGAGGTGCAGCTAATGTTGTTATGTACGGACCTTCGGGGCACTTCTTTTAAAGTGTTTGGTTTGGGATGGAGGGATCATGCAATTTGTTTTCCTATTTAGGAATTCATGCTTTGGCGCATAGAATTGAACACTCGCTACAAGCCTGCCGCAGTGAAATTGTCAAAATAGCCGGCCTGACCGCGCAAGACCCTGCCTGCCCGCAGTTGCATAATGACCTCGCTCTCAGCCATCGCTGATCCTCCAATTTGCGGGACGAATTTATCTCAGTTGGTTGACCACTTTCAGTGGGCCACTCCAATTGCTGTAATTCGTAACGCTTGAAGAAATGGCGGCTTGCACAGTTCAAGTTCGACACTCCGTTTCTGTGCGCTGCAATCTCGATAAGGCGTACGATTATCGGGAACCAGACATAGGCTGATGCGTCGAGTTATAGGAATGTCGCGGTTTGTGAACCGTATCATGGGCCATTATCGCGGCTCTTCGTAGCCCTGTTAAACGTTGATTTTACGGAAATTAACTATTTTCCGACCAGTGTGACTCATGAACTTCGTTCATTGAACGAGCATTTCAGTGGTTCTTGCCTAACCCTGATTTTCTCCTGATTGAATCTCTGCTATTTCGCACCCATGAACATCATACTGATTACAGCTGTTATCTCATCGCTCTTTCTGGTTATCGCCGCGGCCGAGCCGCTGGCGGCACGGCTGCGGCTGCCCTACAGCGTAATCCTCGCACTTGTTGGTATCCTTATTGGCGCAGGCGCGATCTTTTTTCTGCGCACTGACCTGACGGACGCATTGAACCCGGTCGCAGAGGCGATTCTCGGCTTGCCGATCCGCTCAAACGTCTTCCTGTATGTGTTCCTGCCAACGCTGTTGTTTCAGGCAACGCTGGGCATGAATTTGCGGCGTATGCTGGACGACTGGGTGCCGATTTTGGTGCTGGCAGTTGTGGCTGTCGTCGTTGCCACGTTGGGTGTTGGCTACTCGCTGGCTTGGGCCAGCACCTTGCCGCTTGCGGCGTGCCTGTTGATCGGCGCCATCGTTTCAACCACAGACCCTTCGGCCGTTGTGTCTATTTTCCGCTCGATTTCCGCGCCGCGGCGGCTCGCGCGTATCATCGAAGGAGAGAGCCTGCTGAACGATGCCGCAGCGATCGCGCTGTTTGGTTTGTTCATGGGGTTTGTGATGCTTGGCATGCCGGATCCAACGCTGACGGATGCCTTGGGGCAGTTCCCGTTGCTGATCGGGGGCGGTGCAATCGCCGGTTGGTTTACCGCACGCCTTTCTATCTGGGCGATGTCGACTTTTGTTCATTATGAACGCGCGCAGATTTCCGTTTCGGTCGCGCTGCCGTATCTTGTCTATATCGGTTCGGAACAGTTAATCGGCGCATCGGGCGTGATTGCAGTTGTGACCGCGGGTCTCACCATGAACCTGACGGGCCCCCGGCGTTTGTCGCCCCAGACATGGACAAACCTGAACGAGGTCTGGGCCCTGTTGGCACATTGGGCCGGTGCCTTGATTTTTATTCTGGCTGCGTTGCTCATCCCTCGACTGTTGGAAGAAGTGAGAACCGAAGATTTTGTGCTGGTCGGTGTCGTGATTTGCGCGGCTGTCGTTGCACGGATGGTGATTTTGTTCGGATTACTTCCCCTGCTGACGGTGCTCCGCCTGTCACCAGAAGTTGAACGCCCCTACCGTGTGGCGATCCTTTGGGGCGGACTGCGCGGGGCAGTCACGCTGGCGCTGGCATTGGCCGTCACTGAAAGCATCCGCGTCCCGATTGAGGTAAAGCGCGTCGTGGGGATCCTCGCGACGGGCTTCACGCTTTTCACTCTTGTCGTGCAGGGGACAACCCTAAGAACCGTAATCAGGTGGCTTGGATTGGACCGCCTTTCGCCGATAGACGAAGCCTTGTCACGCCAAGTGGTCGCCGTCGCCCTGCAAACCGTGCGGGAAGACGTCGAAAGGACAACCGAAAACTACGAATTGACGCGGGAGATTGTCCGTTCCGAGGCCAAAAACTTCGGTGAACGTCTTGATCAAACGGTTCAAGCCGCCGAGGACGGTGCCGAAATTCTTGATCGGGACCGGATCACTTTGGGCCTGATCGCTTTGGCTGGGCACGAGCGCGACACCATCCTCGTTCGAATGCGCGAACGCACAATCTCGCAGCGGATGGCCGAACAAGTCCTGTCAGATGCCGACCGACTGATTGAAGGGGCACGATCTGACGGGCGAAACGGCTACCAACGGGCTGCCCGGCGCAGCGTGTCCTACGGTCGGGGCTTCAAAATTGGAGTCGCGCTACAGCGTCGGCTGCGCTGGTCGGGGCCATTGGCCCGAATGACCGCCGACCGCTTTGAGATTTTGTTGTCTCAACGGCTAATCCTGCGAGACCTTGATGCGTTCATCGACAGCCGCATCCGCCGCATCCACGGGCGACGGGTGGCCGATTTGCTGCACGAATTGCTGGCGCGGCGGGTCGAAGCCATGGAGACCGCATTAGAGGGCCTCCGCCTGCAATATCCCGGATACGCGGAAAAACTCGAACGCCGTTTCATCCGGCGGACCGCGCTGCGACTTGAGGAGCGTGAATACACCATTATGCGCGAGGACGGGTTGATCGGCGCAGAAGTATATACATCCCTTATGCAAAGATTGAATGTTCAACGCGCCGCATCCGAGCAACGCCCGACGCTCGACATTGCTATTCAACGGCTGGAACTTGTAAAACGTTTCCCGTTGTTTGTCGGGATTGAGGACGCGGCTCTCAAAAAGTTGGGACGTGCGCTCAAGACAGTTTACGTGAACTCCGGCGAAGTCATAATTGCCAAAGACGGTCCCGCTGACAGCGTTTATTTTATCGCATCGGGCGCAGTCGAGTTGGAAAGTGCGGGGCAAACGTGGCGCCGTGGTGGTGGCGAGATGTTCGGCCAAATGGCGATCCTGACGAAGAAAGCGGTTCGTGCACAGGTGCGCGCGATTGCTCCGTCAACACTTCTGGTCCTCGACGCCGAACGTTTCCGTCGCCTGCTTGCCCGTAGCCCGGCCATACAGCAAGCCATTCGCACCAGCGCGAAAGAGCGCGGCATAGATCCAGACGTCCTCATGTCTGTTGAGAAAACCTCGCCTCAAGGGCTGTGAGCAACAGTCGGCATTGCCGCTTTGGCACCCTAGCTTGCTGCAAACCGGCGCAGTACTGAAGTGGTCCTGCTTTATAGAACAGGTTTGCGGCTCTGCTATGATGTGATCTGGTTGGTTTCATGCGGACTTCTGCGTCTGTTCATTTGTGAAGAAAGCGTCGCTGGGTGATCGTTTGTCGAGAGCGAAGTGGGGCCGCTCGATGTTGTAGAAGCTGATCCAATCTTTAATCACGCGTTTGGCTTGGAGCCCGTCCTGCAATTCTTGAAAGTATACGGCCTCCTGCTTGAGGGGCCGCCACAGCCGTTCGATGAAGATATTGTTCATTGCGCGGCAAGACATCAAAGATGCATGAGAGGGGAGATAACGGCCACGCTCATCTTTTACCATTCGTGCATTGCGTAGCAATGTCACGAGAGGCATCGAAATTTTGACTTCAGTCGCAACCGAAATGGTGATCGCGGCCGACCGTTTCGCCTCGGTCGGCGTTCCCAATATCCAGCTTACCGGCGAGCTGCGATTTGACCAGGCCATCGCGCCAGAATTGATTGCCGCCGCCCACGCTGCGAACGCCGCGCTCACGAGGGACCGCATTGTCGTGGCCTTGGCTTCGGTGGTGGAAAATGAGGAAGACCTCTTTATCGACACGATCCGCACCGTTTTGTCTCGGTCGGAAAAGAAACCCTTTTTCGTTTTCGTTCCGCGCGCGCCAGAACGGTTCGATGCTGTTGCCCGGAAGCTCGACGAAGCCGGGCTATGCTACGTCCGCCGCACCGATTGTTTCAGCGATCCCTCGCGTTTGGCCCCGATATTCAGGGGGCAGATATTTTGCTCGGCGACTCATTGGGCGAAATGTATTTTTATTTGGAGCTCTGCGACGTCACAGTGGTCGGCGGCGGCTACACGCCGCGCGGTTCGCACAATATCATCGAACCCATTGCCCTCGGCAAATCCGTTATCGTCGGACCCCATATTTGGACTATCGAATATTCTGTCGTCGAGGCGCTGGACGCAGGCGTCGCATTGCAGGTCGAACCAGACATGCTGACTACGGCGCTGCTGGACGTGAAAATTTCAGACCGGAACGCGATCAACACCTTTTAGGATGCACATACAGGCGCCACGCCAAGACCCTCAACGAGCTGGAAAGGTGGATAAAAATTGGCTCGCGAAGCCATCCGAATGATCCGGAAAAATTTGGGCTGGCGGGTGAGGGTTGGGGTAGGTGTAATCGATCAGTTGCAATTGTGCTGGTTCATCAGTCCTTCGAAGGGCCGGAAATCCAATTCGCGTTCGATATTCAGGCTGCGCCCATCGGACCGAAAATAGGGAAGCATGCATCCATAGAAATCAGCGTCGCCGCTCTCGGGCACGCTATCTGGATAAAGCCAAGCTATTCCCTGAAGATGGAAGGGTCTACGGCGGTGACTCCGAAACGGTTCATTTTCGGATTTCCTCGAAGCGAGCGAGCCCTTTTAATCAATAGCAAGCATTTGATTATGAGAGACGAAATTACCTACTTGGATGACTGCGAGCTTTGGCTGCAGGACATCATCGTAAATCATTGTGAGGAGGCCCGTTAGACTTGTTTCGCCGGAAAGGCATTCGCCTTTTGGGGCAGGTTCCATGTCGTCGCTGGGCTAGCACTATTTGCGCAAATTATGTAGACGTATGTCATCGTGGTTCTTTAGAGGGAGACTTCTCGCTTGCACGATAATTAATAAATCATATTTATTTATCTATTGACATGGGCGCTCGTATCTAAGACTTTGCGGTCAAGTTGTCTCGCTGTTTCGCAAAGGACCGTCATGTCGCTCGATGCCCGCCCAGATTTTGATCGCGAAGGCGCTGACAGCGCGGTGCGCGGGTCGAACCAAAGCGGGATGCGCGCATATAATGAACGCCTTGTGCTGTCGATTATCCGCCAAACGGGCCCGATGCCCAAAGCCGCGATTGCGCGAATGACTGGTCTGTCGGCACAGACGGTTTCCGTCATCATGCGCGCATTGGAACAGGATGGGTTGCTGACCAAGGGAGACCCCGTTCGGGGAAAAGTTGGCCAGCCGTCGGTGCCAATCGGTCTTGCGCCGGATGGGGCTTTTTTCCTTGGGCTCAAGGTCGGGCGAGGTGGCTCGGAGCTGCTGCTTACAGACTTTCTCGGGAAAACCAAAATTAATCGCCGTAAGCTTCATCACTTACCAACGCCAGATGGGGTTGTCGCATTTGCCGATGAAACCATTCGCGAATTTCTGGCGCTGCTTCCGCAAGAGCATCGGGCGCGTGTTGCTGGTCTGGGCATTGCGCTTCCTTTCCGTCTTTGGGATTGGAGCGACGTCTCAGATGAAGATAGCGCAAAACTCGCAGATTGGCGCGGGCGCGACATCGCTGCCGAAATCGGCAAATCGTGGGATTTCCCAGTCTATCTGTGTAATGATGCCTCGGCGGCCTGCGGAGCAGAGTTGGTCTTTGGAGGGGAGACGCAGCCTCGTGATTTCCTGTATTTCTATATCGGGTATTTCGTTGGGGGCGGCCTCGTGATGGATAACGCGCTTTACACAGGCAAAAGCGGCAATGCGGCGGCGCTTGGCTCGATGCAGATCACTGCAAATGGTGGAGGGCGGTGCCAGCTTGTTGACGTGGTGTCGCTGGTGAAATTGGAAAAAATGCTTCTTAGCGCGGGGGAGGACAGTAATTCGGTTTGGGAGCGGTCGGGCGACTGGCGAGTGTCACAAACCGTTTTGAATGCATGGCTGGATCAGGCAGCGGATGGTTTGGCGCAGGCGATTGTAGCGGCCACTTGCCTAATAGATTTCGAAACCGTTCTGATCGACGGCTCTTTGCCGGGTGAGGTGCGTGCTGAACTGGCCAATCGCGCCGGGCTGGCACTCGAAAAGCGCACCGTTCCGGAATCGAGTTTCCAAAAATCGGGCAAGGCACGATTGGTTACGATGCCAAGGCACTTGGCGCCGCCAGCTTGCCGCTTTCGGACCGGTTCCTTGTCGACCGTGACGCATTTCTGAAAGTCTGACAGATGATACTTTGCTGTGGAGAAGCCCTGATTGACATGATCCCGACCCCGATTGAAGCCGGCAATGACGGGTTTGTGCCCCATTGCGGGGGGGCAGTCTATAACACTGCCATCGCGCTTGGGCGGCTTGGCGTTCGAACCGGGATTCTAACGGGCCTTTCGAGCGACATGTTCGGGCAACTCCTCTTGGACGGCCTTAAGGCGAGCCATGTGGATGTGAGCCACGTGATCAAATCCGATCGCTTAACGACGCTGGCTTTCGTGCGGCTTGTCGGCGGGCATGCGACCTATGATTTCTATGATGAAAATTCTGCCGGGCGGATGATTCGACCAGAGGATATGCCGACGCTTACGGCGGAGATCACCGCGCTCTATTTCGGCGGGATCAGCTTGGCCTGTGAGCCGGGCGCCAACGCTTACGCGGAGCTGTTAGAGCAGAGCGCGAGCGACAGGGCAGTGATGTTGGATCCCAATATCCGGCCGGGTTTCATTCGCAACATCGAGCGCTATCGAACGCGGCTCGACAGGATGATCGCCCTGTCGGATATCGTAAAAGTGTCCGACGAAGACCTGAACTGGATCACGCCCGAACCGCTTTCGCTACGCGAGAAGGTCGACAAGCTTCTGGCCAAGGGCCCGTCGGTGGTGATTCTGACACGTGGCGGCGAGGGGGCCACAGGGTTTCTGGCGAGTGGTGGTCAAGTATTGGTGCCCGCCTCGCTGGCCGAGATCACCGATACGGTGGGCGCAGGGGATACGTTCAACGCCGGTGTTCTGGCCAAGCTCTCTGAATTGGGGCTGCTGCATAAGGCCGGGCTGGCCGAGTTGTCAGAGAACGATCTGCGTTCGGCGCTGGCGCACGGTGCGCGCGTTGCTGCAATTACTGTTTCACGAGCGGGCGCCAACCCGCCATGGGCAGGGGAATTGTGATTTGGACAGAATCCTTTTTTGCCTTTAATGTTAGCGCTAACATGGCTTCTCAGAGGAGACCAAAATGACACTCAAGATCGCAATTAACGGATTTGGACGGATTGGACGTGGTGTGCTGCGCGCTCTCATCGAGCGTGATGACAGTGAGATCGAAATCGTCGCTATCAACGATTTGGCGCCTCCGAAAAACATCGCCCACCTGCTGAAGTATGACTCCGTGCATGGCCGTGTCGGCGTGCCCGTTTCGATTGAAAGTGACATCTTAAGTGTGGGGGCGCGCACAATCCGGCTCACATCAATCCGCAACCCTGAAGACCTGCCTTGGACTGATGTGGACATCGCATATGAATGCACCGGGCTCTTTACCGAGCGCGCGGCCGCGGCGCGACATCTGCGCAACGGCTCAAAGCGGGTGTTGATCTCGGCCCCGGGCAAAAGCGCCGACCGTACGGTCGTGTATGGTGTCAACCACGCCGAACTGACAGCGGAAGACGTCATTGTGTCAAACGCCTCCTGCACCACCAATTGCCTGGCCCCGGTGGCAATGGTTCTGGACCGCGCTTTTGGCATCAAGACGGGCTACATGACAACGATTCACGCCTTCACCGGCGATCAGCCGAGCCATGACACTAATCACAAGGATCTCTACCGCGCGCGGGCGGCGTCAATGTCGATGGTGCCAACTTCAACTGGTGCGGCCAAGGCGATATCGTTAGTTCTGCCTCGTCTTGAGGGTAGGCTCGAAGGCTCCGCAGTGCGGGTGCCCACGCCAAACGTGTCGATGGTGGATTTGTGCTTTATGCCCGAACGCGCAGCTACTCGCGATGGCATCAACGCCGCAATCGCTGTCGCGGCGCAGGGTGAGCTTGCCGGGGTGCTGTCTTATGAGGAAGACCCGCTGGTCTCGATTGACTTCAACCATGATCCGCATTCGTCGTGTTTTGCGGCGGCGCAGACGACCGTGACGGCAGAAGGCATGGTCCGAGTGGTGAGCTGGTATGACAACGAATGGGGCTTTTCCAATCGGATGCTCGACACGGGTCGTGCGATTGGTGAACTGCTCAATATCGCGCCCCTCAAACTGGTGAGCTGACGTTATGGTCTCGCGCGTTATTCCGGTTGAACCCTTCGATCTTGTCATCTTCGGTGCCACTGGCGACTTGGCCCGACGCAAGATCCTGCCGGACTCTTTCACCGATTTGTCATGGGGCAGATGCCCGATGGCGCGCGGATCATCGGCGCTGCGTTCTGTGATGGACACGGCGGCTTTTCGCACAAGCGTCGAGAAGAGCCTTAGGGAATTTGCACCTGCGATGGTGGATCAGGCCAAACTGCTCGACAGTTTTCTCGAAAAAATCGGCTATGAGCGAGTGGATGCTGCGGGCAAAAGCGGCTGGGCCGAGCTTGGCAAAGCTTTGCGCGGCGATGTGGTACGCGCTTTCTACTTTTCCGTTTCGCCATCGCTTTTCGGCACGATTGCAACCAAGCTTCACACCTATGGCATCGCCACGCCCGAAAGCCGTATTGTTGTGGAAAAGCCCTTCGGACATGATCTGGCCAGCGCGCGGGCGCTCAATGCTGATTTGAGGCAAAGTTTCGAAGAGCGTCAGATCTACCGCATTGACCACTACCTTGGCAAAGAGACGGTGCAGAACCTGATGGCGCTCCGTTTTGCCAATGCGCTGTGGGAGCCACTGTGGAACGCCACCCATATCGACCACGTTCAGATCACTGTGGCCGAAAGCCTCGGCGTTGAAGGGCGTGGTGAGTATTATGACCGTTCTGGCGCGATGCGTGACATGGTGCAGAACCACCTGATGCAGCTTCTGTGCTTAACCGCAATGGAACCGCCATCGAAGTTTAGCCCGAACGCAGTGCGCGACGAAAAGGTGAAAGTAATCGAGGCGTTAGAGCTCGTCTCTGCTGAAGACATTGTGCGCGGACAGTATCGCGGCAAGGACGGTGCGGACAGTTATCGCGACCAAGCCGGGAACCCGGGTTCGCGTACCGAGAGCTTTGTGGCGATGAAAGTAAATATTGGCAACTGGCGCTGGGCGGGCACACCTTTTTATTTGCGCACGGGCAAGAAGCTGCGCGCGCGCAGTTCGGAGATTGCCGTGGTGTTTCGCGATCCGCCGCATATGATTTTTCCCAAGGCGAAAAAACGTCGTGGCAATGCAATGATTATCCGTTTGCAGCCCGATGAAGGCATAACGCTACGCAACACAATCAAGGAACCCGGGCCGGGCGGTTTCCGCCTTGCCGAAGTGACGCTTGATATGACCTTCGCCGACGCGCTTAAACAGGGTAGCGAACCGCAGGACGCATATGAACGTCTGATCATGGATGTGATCCGCGGCGATCAGACCCTGTTCATGCGCGGCGACGAAGTTGAAGCGGCCTGGGCTTGGGCCGACCCTATCATCGGGAGTTGGCTCGATAGGCGCGAGGCTCCTGCGCATTATGATCAAGGCAGTTCTGGGCCCGAAGATGCGCTCATGCTTCTGCACCGCGATGGCCGGCGCTGGCGCGAGTTAGGCTGAAAGGACGACAGATGACAGTTCATTCCACTATTTTGCGCGTGACGGAGCGTATTGTTGAGCGCAGCAAGGCGCATCGGGCGCCTTATCTTGAGCGGATGGCGGCGGCGCATATCAAGGGCCCGGCGCGGGCGCATTTGTCGTGCAGCGGGCAGGCGCATGCCTATGCGGCGAGTGGGGATGACAAGGGCGCGCTGGCCACGGGCGGGGCGGGCAACCTCGGGATAGTCACCACCTATAACGATATGCTGTCGGCGCATCAGCCGTTTGAACGCTTTCCCAACCTGATCCGCGAGGCGGCGCGCCAGGCCGGGGGCACGGCGCAGGTTGCGGGCGGGGTTCCGGCCATGTGCGACGGCGTCACGCAGGGCGAGGCGGGGATGGAATTGTCGCTGTTCTCGCGCGATGTGATCGCGTTGGCCGCGTCGGTTGCGCTGTCCCACAACACGTTTGATGCCGCTGTGTTTCTTGGGGTCTGTGACAAGATCGTGCCGGGGCTGGTGATCGCGGCGCAGGCGTTTGGCCACCTGCCGGCTGTGTTCCTTCCGGCGGGTCCGATGGAAAGCGGGCTGGGCAACGATGAAAAAGCCAAGGTGCGCCAGAAATTCGCCGCCGGAGAGGTTGGGCGCGAGACGTTGATGGAGGCCGAGATGGCCGCCTATCACGGCCCCGGCACCTGCACCTTTTACGGCACCGCCAACACCAACCAGATGCTGATGGAGTTCATGGGGCTGCACCTGCCGGTGCGAGCTTTGTGCCGCCCAACGGTGCGCTGCGCGACGCGCTCACAAAAGAGGGTGCGAAACGGGCGCTGTCGCTCAGCGCGCTCGGCAACAGTTATACGCCGGTCAGCGCCATTCTGGACGAGCGGGCGTTTGTGAACGGGATTGTCGGGCTAAACGCGACGGGCGGGTCAACCAACCTGCTCATTCACCTTGTTGCCATGGCGCGGGCCGGTGGGATCATCCTCGATTGGCAGGATTTTTCTGAGATTTCCGAGGTCACGCCTTTGATGGCGCGCGTCTATCCCAACGGCTTGGCGGATGTGAACCATTTCCACGCGGCGGGCGGGCTTGGTTATATGATCGGTGATCTGCTCAAATCGGGGCTGCTGCATCCTGACACCCAAACCGTCGCGGGGCAGGGGCTGGAGCATTACACACGCGATCCGGTGTTGAGTGATGGCGCGTTGACATGGAGCCCGGGGCCGCATGCAAGCCTGAACGACAAGATCCTGCGCCCGGCCTCTGCGCCGTTCCAGCCAACGGGAGGTTTGAAGCGCATGAGTGGTTCGATGGGCACGGCGGTGATGAAAGTGTCCGCGGTTGCGCCGGAACATCACGTGGTCAAGGCGCGTGCACGCGTGTTTGGCGATCAGGACGCGGTCAAGGCGGCGTTCAGGGCCGGGGAGTTCACGGGCGATGTGGTTGTGGTCGTGCGCTTTCAGGGGCCAAAGGCCAACGGCATGCCAGAACTGCACAGCCTGACGCCGCTGCTGTCGATCCTGCAGGGCAGGGGGCATAAGGTGGCGCTGGTCACGGATGGGCGGATGTCGGGGGCGTCGGGTAAGGTGCCTGCGGCGATCCATGTCTCGCCCGAGGCGGTGGATGGCGGCCCGATTGCGCGGGTGCGTGATGGCGATATGGTATGCGTTGATGCCAGTGCCGGCACGCTTGATATTCTGGCCGATGATCTGGACAGCCGCGCGGATGCGATGGCCGATCTTTCGGCGGGGCAGGCGGGCACCGGGCGCGAATTGTTTGCCGCGTTTCGCAATACGGTTGGCGCGGCCACGGATGGCGCCAGCATATTCGGAGGTTGAGACATGACCCTTTCGCCAAGAGATGCGAGCCGGTTGACCCGAGAGCTTTGCGCGCTGGCCCCGATCGTGCCAGTTCTGGTGGTCAAGGATGCGGCCCAGTGCGCGCCCCTTGGCCGAGGCGCTGGTGGCGGGGGCTGCCCGCTTTGGAAGTCACGCTGCGCACGCCCGCGGCATTGGAGGTGATCCGCGAGATGGCACAGGTGCCGGGCGGGCATGTCGGCGCGGGCACGCTGGTCACGCCCCAGGACGTGCAGGCCGCCAAGGCGGCAGGTGCGACATTCGGCGTCTCTCCCGGCGCGACGGAGGCATTGCTGGCGGCGTGTGAAGAGGCGGACCTGCCGCTTCTGCCCGGCGCGGCCACGGCAAGTGAGGCGATGCAATTGCTTGAGCGCGGCTATGACATGCTGAAGTTCTTCCCCGCCGAAGCGTCGGGCGGCGCGCCTGCCCTCAAAGCCATCGGCGCGCCCCTGCCGCAGATCAGCTTCTGCCCGACAGGGGGCGTCAGCCCGGCCAACGCGCAATCCTATCTCGACCTGCCCAATGTCATCTGCGCCGGAGGCAGCTGGGTCGCTCCGAAAAACAAGGTCGAATCCGGCGATTGGGCCGGGATCGAGGCGCTGGCACGTGACGCGGTGAAGCTGGGGCGAAACGAATGGCCGTCGGAAATGGATTGAAACGGACGTCTCTGCTGATTGCAGCAGCAATGATATGAGCCCGTCCATAACGCTGGCCTATCGCAAACTGACAGGCGGCATGCCAGGAGAGGGTGTTGCGCCCAACGGGCACCGCGCCTTTGGTGGCGGTGGGACTGGCGTGTCTCCCGTTTGATCAGTTGAGGTTAGGGGCGACGCAAAGAATTGGCCCGTGGTGCTTTTACGGCGCCTGGTCGGGCGAACTCCTCAAATGACATTCCTGCTTGTCGGCTCATAATGGTGCGTGACTTTTCTCGATGTCACACTTGATCTTTATAAAGTTGCGCCGCTATCTTATCATAAGTTTACGCGCGCAATATTAGGTCGAGCTTTGATGTGAAACAGAAGAAGATACGTAACATGGAGGAGCTTGCCGTGGTCAGCGGTATTTCGCGCCCGACATTGTCGAAGTATTTCAATGATGCCGATAGCGTGCGCCAATCGACGCGGGAAAGGATCGAAGTGGCTCTGACGCGCTATGACTATCGCCCCAATGTTTACGCGATAAATCAGAACAGGAAGACGACGAAGAGCATCGGTATTGTCGTCCCCAATCTCGCCGACCCGTTCTTTTCAGAGATCGGGCGCGAAGTTGAGTTGGCCTGCCTTGCAGAAGGCTACAGTCCTATCCTTATGAGCTCGCACGGCAGCCCGGCGCAGGAAAAGAGCAATCTCGAATCGCTGAGCGCCCTAAAGCCTGCTGGAGTGTTGCTCGCACCGTTCGGGCGGATGTCAGACCGAGGTGAGATTGAAAACCTAAACAAAGATGTGCCGGTGGTTCTTTTTGATGCCAACATAGAGGGGGCGTGTGAGGCATTTGTCGGAACAAATAATGACCAAAGCATTGATTTAATGGTTGAATACCTCTGTCGCAGCGGTGAGCCGCCGTGCTTTTTCGAGATGGAAAAACCAAGCAATCCGAACGCCAACAAGCGCCATCAGGCCTATCTCGAAAGCATGGAGCGGCATGGGCATGCGGCTCAGGTCGTGCAAGTGAAGGGCGACGGATGGGATTTCGAGGAGATCGGAAAATCAGAAGGCGGGCAGTTGATTTCTAGCGGGGTTTTCGCGACCAACACCATATTGTGCAGCAACGACCGACTGGCAATTGGAATGCTGTCGGCAGCGTTTGAACTGGGCAAATCCATTGGGCATGGACCCGGCGCGCAAATGCGGATCGCCGGGCATGACGACCACCCATTTTCGCGCTTTACCTGCCCGTCTCTCACCACGATCGCACAAGATTACGCAGCGATTGCGAATCGCGCTTCGGGCGCACTTTTCAAGATTCTCGATGCAAATAAACGCCCTTCGAAGCGAGAAGACACCATCTTCGATGGCCGTTTAGTCATGCGAAATTCCGCGTAAGCTATTGATATTGAGGCATTGCAAAATTATACTTTACGCGCGTAAAACTTTAGTTGACTGCGCGTCACTTGCTTCTCTAGTCTCGTTTCATCATCCCGATATGGAGGAGCACGGATGTCTCTCAAGAGCACAATTTTCGCGGCAACGGCGCTGTCGTTTGTCACGGTCGGCGCTTCGCTGGCCGATACCATCACCATTGCCACAGTGAACAACGGCGACATGATCCGCATGCAGGGTCTGACCGACGATTTCACCGCCAAGACCGGTCACACTGTTGAGTGGGTCACGCTAGAAGAAAATGTTCTGCGTCAGCGCGTCACCACCGACATTTCGACCAAGGGTGGTGCTTTCGACATCATGACCATTGGCATGTATGAAACCCCGATCTGGGGTGCAAATGGCTGGCTTGTTCCGCTGAATGATCTGAGCGCAGAGTATGATGTGGGCGATATTCTGCCCGCAATGGCAGGCGGTCTGAGCCACGATGGCACGCTCTTTGCTGCGCCGTTTTATGGTGAAAGCTCAATGATCATGTTCCGTTCGGACCTGATGGCGAAAGCTGGTCTGGAAATGCCTAAGGCGCCGACTTGGGATTTCATCCGCAAGGCCGCAGCTGCAATGACCGATCGCGACAACGATATCAACGGCATTTGCCTACGTGGGAAGCCCGGTTGGGGCGAGGGCGGCGCATTCATTACGGCGATGTCGAATTCCTTTGGCGCGCGCTGGTTTGATGAAAACTGGAACGCTCAGTTCGACAGCAAAGCATGGGCCGACACGCTGACCTTCTACAAGGGTATGATGGATGAAAGCGGCCCCAAAGGCTATGCGACAAACGGGTTCAACGAAAACCTATCGCTGTTCCAACAGGGCAAATGCGGCATGTGGATTGATGCCACGGTTGCTGCGTCTTTTGTGACCAACCCGACGGACTCGACGGTAGCTGACAAAGTTGGTTTCGCGCTGGCCCCTGACAATGGTCTCGGCAAGCGCTCCAACTGGCTTTGGGCATGGGCGCTGGCAATCCCCGCCGGTTCGCAAAATGAAGCTGCGGCTAAGGAGTTCATCGAATGGGCAACTTCGAAAAGCTATATCGAGCTGGTTGCCGCGAAAGAAGGCTGGGCCAATGTTCCCCCGGGCGCGCGCAAATCGCTTTATGCCAACCCGGAATACCAGAAGGTTCCTTTCGCACAGATGACGCTTGATTGATCCTGTCGGCTGACCCGAAGAACCCGACTGTTGATCCGGTTCCTTATGTTGGCGTGCAATTCGCAGCCATTCCCGAATTCGCCGGCATTGCAACCGAAGTGAGCCAGGAGTTCTCGGCGGCCTATGCTGGGCAGCAAACCATCGAAGAGGCCCTTGCCAAGGCGCAGGCGCTGACCAACGATGCGATGGAAGCCGCAGGCTACCGCTAGAACTGCGATACCGATCGAGGGCGGCGCGTGAGCCGCCCTCGCCACAATCACCACCTCACATGTGTTAACATTGTTCTACGACGGTATTTGACCGTTAACAGAGGAGGTATGCCCGATGGCTACTCAGCATTCCCGATCAGCTGCGCGCTTTATGATGGCCCCGGCGGTGATCCTGCTTCTTGGGTGGATGCTCATCCCCCTGACAATGACGCTCTATTTTTCGTTCAAGAAATTTCAGCCCCTGCGCGGTGGCGATCTTGGATGGGTCGGTTTCGACAATTACGTTCGTTTTGTAAGCTCCAGCTCGTTTTGGCCGTCGGTCATGACCACGCTTATAATCGTTGGTGGTGTTCTGCTTATTACCGTGGTTCTGGGCATATTGCTCGCGATCCTTCTGAACCAGCCGATGTGGGGGCAGGGGGTTGTTCGCATCCTCGTCATTGCACCGTTTTTTGTGATGCCAACGGTTTCGGCGCTGGTGTGGAAGAACATGTTCATGGATCCGAACTATGGTCTGTTTGCGCACTTGTGGGAATTCTTCGGAGCGCAACCGGTCGAATGGCTTAGCCAAGCTTCACTAACCTCGGTAATCATGATCGTGTCCTGGCAGTGGCTTCCCTTTGCGACGCTAATCTTACTTACCGCGATTCAATCTCTGGACAGTGAGCAACTTGAAGCCGCCGAAATGGACGGAGCACCCTCATCAAAACGGTTTGCCTTTATCACCTTGCCGCATCTGGGGCGTGCGATCACCGTTGTGATCCTTATCCAGACAATCTTTTTGTTGTCGATCTTTGCTGAAATCTTCGTCACCACCGGCGGGGCGTTTGGCACCAAGACACTGACTTACCTGATCTTCCAGCGCGTGTTGGAGAGCCAGTATGTCGGCCTCGGCTCGGCCGGTGGGGTCTATGCAATCATCCTTGCCAATGTCGTTGCGATCTTCCTGATGCGCATCGTCGGCAAGAACCTGGACGCTTGAGGAGGGCATTATGGCACGCGCAGTTACACAACAACGCAAGATCATAAACACCGCCGCCGCTTGGGCCGTGGGCCTGCTAATCTTCTTTCCAATCTTTTGGACGATCCTGACCAGCTTCAAGACCGAAGCACAGGCCATCGCAGACCCGCCAATCTTCCTTGGCTTTGACTGGACGCTGGAAAACTATTCGGCAGTGTTGGAGCGGTCGAATTACGGGCGGTTTCTGTGGAACTCGATCATCATCGCGGGCGGCTCAACGATCCTTGGGATCATCATTGCGGTGCCTGCCGCATGGTCAATGGCTTTTGTGCCCAGCAAACGAACCAAGGATATCCTACTCTGGATGCTCTCGACCAAGATGCTGCCCGCTGTCGGCGTGCTTTATCCAATCTATCTGTTGTGCATCAAGTTTGGGGTTCTGGACAGCAAGATTGCGCTCGTCTTCATCCTGATGCTGATCAACCTGCCGATCATTGTCTGGATGCTCTACACCTATTTCAAGGAAATCCCCGGCGAGATCCTTGAAGCGGCGCGTATGGATGGCGCATCACTCAAGGAAGAGGTGCTTTATGTGCTGACGCCGATGGCCATTCCCGGCATTGCCTCGACGCTTCTTTTGAACGTTATTCTGGCATGGAACGAAGCCTTCTGGACGCTCAACCTGACGGCGGCCAAGGCGGCACCGCTCACGGCCTTCATCGCCAGTTATTCCAGCCCCGAAGGATTGTTTTATGCCAAGCTCAGCGCGGCCTCGACTATGGCCATTGCGCCGATCCTCATTCTTGGCTGGTTCAGCCAGAAACAACTTGTCAGCGGCCTGACCTTTGGCGCCGTGAAGTAGGAAGGACCAGATCAATGGGACAAATCAAACTTAACCAAGTTTCGAAGAGCTTTGGCGCAGTCGAAGTCATCCCGCCGCTCGACCTGACCATCGAAGATGGTGAATTCACGGTCTTTGTCGGCCCGTCGGGTTGCGGCAAGTCGACCCTGCTGCGCCTGATCGCCGGGCTTGAGGATATCACATCGGGGCATATCGAGATTGATGGGGCAGATGCGACTAACGTGCCCCCGGCCAAGCGTGGCCTTGCGATGGTGTTTCAATCTTATGCGCTTTATCCGCACATGTCGGTGCGCAAGAATATCGCCTTCCCTATGCGCATGGCGGGCTTGCCGCAAGACGAGCAAGAACGCCGGATCGAAGCAGCCGCCAAGGCCTTGAACCTCACCGATTATCTCGACCGCCGTCCGGGCCAGCTTTCGGGCGGACAGCGTCAGCGTGTCGCCATCGGTCGTGCGATTGTCCGAGAGCCGGATGCCTTTCTCTTCGACGAGCCACTTTCGAACCTCGACGCCGCCCTTCGTGTCGGTATGCGCCTTGAGATCAGCGAACTGCACAAGCGGTTAGAGACAACGATGATCTATGTCACCCACGATCAAGTCGAAGCGATGACCATGGCCGACAAGATCGTGGTCCTGCGCGCGGGATTCATCGAACAGGTCGGCTCGCCACTTGAGCTCTATCACGAGCCGTGCAACGAGTTCGTCGCAGGGTTCATTGGGTCGCCCAGGATGAACCTTATTAAAGGTGCCGAGGCCGCGAAACACGGCGCGGCGACCATTGGCATCCGACCCGAGCACACGCAGGTCAGCAAGACCGAAGGCACATGGCAAGGTTTCGTCGGCGTGGCCGAGCATCTGGGGTCTGACACCTTCCTGCACGTTCATGGCGTTGAAGGCTGTGACCCGATGACCGTACGGGTGGACGGCGAATTGCCAGTGCGCCATGGAGACACGATCCATCTCACGCCGCAGATGGACAAGCTGCACAAGTTCGACGCTCAAGGCCTAAGGATGGGCTAATGCGTCTGGCTGGCAAAACCGCTCTGATCACAGCGACCGCCCGAGGGATTGGGCGGGCCTTTGCCAATGCTGTCTTCGCAAAATACGAGAGCATGTCTCTGCGCCGGAAGCTGGCGGAGGTTCGCATGGGCGGCGATCTGACAGGCATGGCCGCGTTTCTGGCTCACAATGAAACAACTATGTCGTTGCGCAACCCTAAATTGTGGATGGTGGTCAATGGGTGAACTGATCAAACTTAGCGACGCAACGCTGGATCAATTGAGCATCGATCACCCGCGCTATGATCGTTCGGCTCTCACGCCCGGTATCGTTCACATCGGTGTTGGCAATTTTCATCGTGCACATCAGGCATGGTATCTGCACCGCCTCATGCAAGCGGGCAAGGCGCAAGACTGGGCGATCCTCGGTGCAGGGGTACGCCCCTACGATGCCGAGATGCGTGACAAGCTTTTGCTGCAGAACTGTCTGACCACGCTGATCAAGCTGGACCCGAATGAGACGTCTGCCGAAATCGTCGGTTCGATGATTAACTACCTGCCAATCGAGGAGGGCAACAGTTCCCTGATCGTAGCCATGTCCGACCCGGCCATTCGCATTGTGGCGATGACCGTGACGGAAAGCGGATACTACGTCGATCCGGTGACCAAGGGGTTTGATGCGAACCACGCGGATATTCAGCATGACGCTGCCAACCCTGACGCGCCGCGCACGGCATTCGGTGCCATGATCGCTGCTTTGCGCTTGCGCCGTGCCGCAGGGCATGGCCCTTTCGCCGGGCTTAGCTGCGACAACCTGCAAGGCAATGGTGATATCCTGCGTCAAACCGTGGTTTCGCTGGCGCGTTTGTCCGACCCGGCACTGGCCGACTGGATTGCAGCCAACGCAACCTTCCCCAACTCGATGGTCGATTGCATCGCTCCCGCCAGCGGCCCGAAGGAAATCGCGTTGGCTCACGGATTTGGCGTAGATGATGCCGCACCGGTTACCCACGAGGCCTTCCGCCAATGGGTTATCGAAGACAATTTCTGCGCCGGACGCCCGAACTGGGACGAGGTGGGCGCAACGTTCTCTGACGATGTTCATGCCTATGAAACAATGAAGATCCGCATGCTCAACGCCGGGCATCAACTGCTCGCCAATCTGGGCGAGGTGCTGGGGGTCGAAACCATTTCCGATTGTATGGCCCACCCGCTGATCGCGGCCATGTTCCGTAAGGTGCAAACCGAAGAGATCGCTCCAACTGTCGATCCTGTTCCCGGCATGACCCCGCTGGCTTATCTTGACCTGATCGAGCGGCGTTTTGCCAATCCGCGCATTGTCGACACCACGCGCCGCGTTGCTTTTGACGGCTCGGCTCGCCATACGGGGTTCGTTTTGCCCATCTTGCGCGATCAGTTGGTCGCCGGACGCTCTGTTTCTGGCCTTGCGCTCTCTCAGGCGCTATGGGCAAGAATGTGCGCTGGCACCCGCGAGAATGGCACCGAAATCGCCCCGAACGATCCGATATGGAGTGAGTTGACCCATGCGGCGCGTGCCGCCAAAATCCAGCCCGCTGTTTGGCTTGCTCAAAACAGGTTCTATGGCGATTTGGGCGATGCCCAACCCTTTGTGCAGGCTTTCGAAAGCTGGCTGCAGATGATCTGGGCTGAGGGCTGCGAAGCAACCTTGGCTGAATATACCGCACAGACATCTCACCAGCAGGAATTGTTGAAACCGGCTTTGTTGCACAAGTCACACCGGGGATTCAGTGTATGAATCGAGTGTGATTGCGGAGAGGCATGAGTGATCAGCCCCACCTAAGCGGTCCAGTTTGAATGTTAGTGCATGATTGGCCTGGGTTCCATCGGAACGATGGCCTCCGGGGCCGGTGGGCGGTAGCCAGAGCACTCTAAGCTTGCGTTGAATGTCGCGTTCTTCGTTCGTCATGAATACTTCCTCCATCCTAAATGAGGGCATTTACAGGAAGTGTCCCGAGAGTCCGTACATATCTACAGTTAGCCATGTGTTTCCTCCGTTCTCCCAAAAGTAGCGGAAGACCATTTCCGTGGGGGATCAACTCCTTTTGTGCAACAAACCCATTCCGACCTCGAAAGCGAGGTGGCGCGCTTGCCTGTTTTGAACTGCTTTCTCGCGACTTTCAAATGGGCTAACATTCGTCTCAATTGGATCATTGGTTGGATACGTGCTGAACCTTAGAGAACTCCGAAACTTCATAGAAGTGGCTGACCGGCTCAATATTTCGACTGCTGCGAGCGTGGTGAACCTTAGCCAGTCTGCCCTGTCTCGACAAATACAGGCGCTTGAACGGAAATTGAGTGTGACGCTGTTTGAGCGGATCGGAAAGCGTATGGTGCTGACAGCCGAGGGTGCGGAGCTTGCTGTGCAGGCGGCTGCGCTGCTTGAGCAGGCCGATGATCTGGCGCAAAGCGCGTCGCGAAAAACGCTCACGCAAAGCGGAACGCTCCGGGTCGCGGGGACACCGCAGACAATCACATGGTTGCTCTCGCCTGCGATGGCAAGGTTTCGGGTTAAACAACCGAAGGTTAGCCTGTTGCTAAGAGAGGGCAACAATGACGAACTGGTTGAAATGGTCGAGCATCGGGTTGTTGATGTGGCTGTCGCGAACCTCGGGGTTAACCATATTCTTGCGGGCCAACCCCTTTTTCAAGCGCAGCTTTTTGCGATTTTGCCACCCGGACATCCCTGTTTAGGCAAGGCTTCGATTTCCATGGAGCAAATTGCAGAGGATATGTTGATTGTAATGCGTCGCGGTTTTCTGACGCGGCATCTTTATGAGCAGATCGCTGCGGCGCACGGTCTGCGCCCTCGCATATTGCTGGAAAGCGACAGCACTCAGACGATTGCCGCGTTGGCGCGTGACGGGCACGGGGTGGGCGTGGTGTCGTCCTCGGCGCCAAAAATAACGACGATGAAAAACGCGGTGCGCATCCAGTCGGATCTCTCTAAAACTACATCTGAGGTTTCGGCCCTTTGGAACCCCAAGCGCTATCGGCCCGCCTATTTCCAGAGCTTTCTGGATACGCTGCTTGAAATCTGCGCCGAGCGCGAGCTACCGCTCTGACCTTAAAAATAGAAGAAGGGCAGCGACAGAAGCCAGCAAAAAGCCCATGGCGATTGGATGGTCGATCACCTTCAGCGGAGAGTGGTCTGTGACGATCAACGCTTGCCTTAGCGAGAGTTCAAACAGCGGGCCGATCACAAATCCGATCAGGAAGGTCACGACGGAATAGCCAAAGCGTTGCATAAGGTACCCCAGCAGACCGAGGGCCAGCATGGCGAAAACCGAAAACACCGTATCGCGCTCGAGATATGTTCCGACCACGCAAAACAGCACCACAAACGGAATGATAAATCTCGCGGGAACCTGCGTAATTCGGGCAAAAACGGTCAACCCTAGGCGCCCCACGACCAGCATCACCAGACTGGCTACTATCATCGAAACATAGATGCCGTAGATCAATCGCGGGTGTTGTTCAAAAACGAGGGGGCCGGGTTGAACCCCGTGCAGCATAAACGCCGAGACCAGAATGGCGGCAGACACGCTGCCGGGCAGGCCAATGGCAAACAGCGGAATGAGGCTTGCTGGGAGGACTGCGTTGTCGGCCGCCTCTGTTGCGGCAACGCCTTTGAGGTCACCTGCGCCGTATTGGTCATCAGGTTTGGCCATGCGTTTGTTGATTGCATAAGACAGGAATGCGCCGATTGTCGGCCCCAGGCCCGGAATGATACCGGCAGCAATGCCGATGCCGGTGGCACGCAGCGTCACAGGAAAGGTGCGTTTCACATCTTCGGCGCGAATGTCGCGGTCTGTTTCAGGCACAAACCCTTCCGGCTTTGTTTTGTTGTCACGATTGGCAAAAAGTAGCTGCACCTGAATGAGCATTTCGGTGAAGGCCAACATGCCGACCGTTGCTGCGATAAGGGGGATACCATCGAACAATTCGATGAAGCCGAACGTCATGCGGGGTGTTGCGCTTTCCGGGTCAAGCCCGACAGTGGCGAGGAGCAAGCCCAGCACACCCGAGATGATGCCGCGTGACAGGGAGGCTCCCGAAAGCGCCGCAATAAAACTGAGAGCAAAGATCATCACTGCGGTCATCTCGACCGGCCCCATCTTGAGGGCGAATTGTGCAAGCGAGGAGGCGAGCAGGATGAGCGTAAATGTTGCCACAAGATCGCCGAATACAGACGCATAAAGCGCAGTTTTCAAGGCACGCGTGGCCTGGCCCTTACGGGCAAGTGGGTAGCCGTCAAAAGTGGTAGCCGCAGAGCTTGGCTCGCCCGGAGTGTTCAGCAAGATCGCCCCAGTCGCACCGCCTGCTGCGCTGGCTTTGGTCACGCCCACAAGAAAGGCAATCGCGCCAATCGGGCTCATCGCATAAGTCATAGGCACTGCCACCGAGAGGGCGGCAGGACGGCTTAGACCGGGCAGCACCCCCACCAAATAGCCAAGCAAAATGCCTCCGATAACCGAAAGGATCGAAGAAAAGGTAAGCGCATCACTCGCCCCTTGAAGGAAGACGTCCATTAGGCAAAGCCTCTCATTTTCTACTCTTGAGGTGACGGAATGACTGCCGCGGCACTGCGGCAAAGGTCGCCCATATGCCTGCGGGATCGAGCTTCAAAGCCCTGACCATTCGACGAACGACAGCAATGCCAATGCGCCGCCGCCCATCGCGGCCAGGACAATTGGTTTGCGCTCTCCAATAGCCAAAGAGGCCTGCACCACAAGTACTGTTCCGCCAATGATGAAGTTGATCTGGTCAATCGTCAGCACACCGATCAGTGTGGCAAGAACAAGCAACACTACCCCGCGCATGCCCTTGGTGCCGGGCCCGCAGTCGTCTGGCTTGGAGGGGCGTATCAAGCCGAAAATCAGTGTGAAGATCGACACAAACAGGATAAACAAGGTCGCAACGATCGGAAGCATCGCGGGCGAAAGGCCGAAATTGTCGCTTTCAACAGTCCCGGCAGGAATGACGACCAAAAGCGCAAACAGGCAGAGCCCCGCAACGATGGCAAACTCGGAAACAGGGCGCATCCATGGATGCGCCCCGTTTTGCGGTTGGGTGACCGGCTTCTTCATTTACTCAAGAGCCGCTTTGAACTGAGCGCTCTGTGCACGGATTTGCGTGTCAAAGGCATCGCCGGTGAGGGTGAAGCTGCCCATGTTACGCTTGGCAAGCACGTCTAGAACGGGTTTTGACGCTGCTGCGGCTTCGAAGGCTGCAACCAGTTTGGCTTTTGCCTCGGTCGGAATGCCTGCGGGGGCGACATAAATCACCATGTTGACGCTCGAAATGTCATAGCCCAAACTTTTGAGTGTCGGCGCATTTTCAAATCCGGGAACAGGGTCGGTGCCCAGACCGGCCAGAACATTCAGCGCGCCGGCAACCGCTTGGGCGTAATACGTGCCCGAGCTATAGGCATAGTCGACATGACCGCCGAGCACGGCAGAGACCGCCTCTGCGCCACCCTTCGTCGGAACGGGCTTCAGAACCACCCCCTCCTTTGCTGAGATGGCCTTCATCACCACACGATCAAGCGATGTCGTCGAGGCATAGGTGAGGCCGCTCGGTGCTTTTTTAGCCGCAGCGATTACGTCGGAAAAATCGGTCCAGCCGCGGTCGGGCAGGGCCACCAGTGCTTCGGGGAACACACCGAACGCGCCGATATATTCGAAATCACTGATGCCATAGCTGACATTTGAGGAATGTGGGTCAAACGAGATCGTCGTCGAAATGGCTGCCGCCAGGTGATAGCCGTCAGCAGGCTTTGCCTTGAGCGCGGTGAGGGCTAGACCTCCTCCGGCACCGGGTTGGTTGGTCACAACGAGGGCTTGACCAAGCGATGACGCCAGCGCCTCTGACGCCGCTCGGGTGATGGTATCGACACCGCCACCGGGGCCAAAACCGACCGTCACGGTGACTTCTTTTTCAGGGAATTCGGCAAGGGCAGGGCTTGCCAGCACGGCAAGCGCAAGCCCACAACCAATGAGTGATCTGCTAAACGATAAGGCCAAGAGATAGTCCTTTCTGTTGGGAGTAATCAGATTTTTTCTCACGAAATGGAAAGGATGCACGGAAAGCCGCTGCTGTCTAATGCATTCTTTATCGTGCTATTGATGCAGAAAACGCATAAGGCTGTCTGCTTGGAATATCGGGTGAATATGGCGGGGTAAGCGCTTTCTAAGTTGGAAGGACTGCGCGGAATATGTGCAAGTAGCTGAGGTGTTTTTGTGCATTTAAGCAAAGTGTAGGCGCAAGCACTCGATCCTTTCGCGTCTTGCGCTTGATCTCTTTGACATGTCTGTCAGCCGATCCATTCGGCGTTGTCTTCGTTCTCATCTCGTGTCTCTCCAGGGATTGCGATGAGCGAAAGATACTCCTTTTGCAAAACAACGCTGTCTATCTTAAAGGCCATGACGGGTTACAGAAGGTGGAGATGTTTCTCGCCCTTTCTCAAACACATCCTTGGTCCGGGCCGGTTCTTGATCGCCATTCACGGCCCAGGGCTGACCTTGGTGATGTCTGCAGCGGATGACGGCTTCGAGCCCATTTTGACCGATGCTGCGGATGGCACCAATGTCCGCTATGGTCTCAGGAATTTCATGACGTGCAGCCGCGATAAGAGTGTTGCTGCAATCTTCCTCGGCAAGTCTGTCTCCACATTAGCCCTTCTAAGTTACTGTGCCAATGAAAGCGGTGCGGAGTGTCGCCGTAAAAATCGCGCCCCCACGACCATCAGCTGGCGCTTGATGATACGCGCCTTCGAATGACGAAAATAGTCGTCACCGCGATTGCGCAGAGTATCCCCACGGCGGACCAAAGCGCGGTGACATCGCCGCCACGTGCCTGCGGCAGTACTGGAAAAAGCCCGACGGAGGCGTTGAACGAGGCATGAAACAAATGTGCCGGGACGAGCGAGCCGCCGCTGGCGAGATGTAGATGCATATAGATGACGCTGGACGCGATGATCTGTGTGGCGAACAGAAGTGGCGGGATGGCGTTATGAAAATCGCCAGGCAGTAGAAAGAGCGGTGCGTGCCATATCGCCCAAAACAGCCCAAGGCCGAGGCTGGCCTTAATGGGACCATGCCGAGCAATGAGCGGCGGTAGCGCCAAGCCACGCCACCCCAGTTCCTCGCCCACGACGCTAAAGACCATGATGTAGGCAAAGACGGCTATCGGGAGCCAGATCAGCATCGGCTCAGGCCATACGGGACCATTTCCCGTTATCGCACGCACAGCCAAAAGCGCGAGCAAGATGCCCGCTACGGGCAGCGCCCCCGCGTATAACCATACGCCGATCGGTATACGCCAACGAACGAGGCGGCTTAGCAACTCGCGGCGTTCTTGCAGATGCGGCCAGACCAGGATCAGGGCAGCCGTGCTTGGCCCGAAAGTGCCTGCAATCTTCAGGGGACCTCGAGGCTTGGCGCGATCGCTGCCAATAGCCATAACGTCCACGAAATCCCGAACGCCAGAGCAAGAAAGTGTCCAATTTGGTTTTGCCGCTCTAAGGTGCCCATTCTCGGATCATTTCATAGTGGGCATCAATACGTATTTGATCGGGATCAATATAAACGCCCACCACGTCTACTATTCTAACATCGGACTCGGAAGATTGTTACGCGGTGTGAATGTTTTGAGCGCCTTGGGGCGGCATGAAATCGATAAGGGATAAGATGCCTGACGAGAGAGTCAGAGATTGGACGGGAAATGCGTATGATCGTTATCGCGATACTGGTAGTCGTCGGGATCAGTTTAGCCGGTCTTTTCGCGTGGCGGCAGTTGGATCATCGTGCCGATCATGCGGAAATGGATCGCCTGATCGGGTTCCAGCCTACCGATCCGGGAAGGTTCGCGCCAAAAATGGTCGCAGACCTGCCCAAACCTGCACGTCGCTTTTTCGCATTCGCCATCGCTGAGGGCACACCGCTTTATACGGTGGCCCAGTTAAGGATGGAGGGGCAGTTTAGCATGGGTGACAAGGCCGCGCCAGGTTACATGCCCATGCGCGCCACGCAATTGCTTGCTGCTCCTCATGGGTTCGTTTGGGCGATGACTGGCGGCGAGGGCGCGATGCGCATGGCAGGCTCCGATAGCGGAACGTGGACCCGGTTCTGGCTTGCCGGTCTTGTCCCCGTGGCGCGGTTCGGTGGCACCCCGGACCACAGCCGCTCCGCCTTCGGGCGCTATGTGGCCGAAGCTGTTTTCTGGACACCTGCAGCCGTTCTGCCAAGCCCCAACGTCACTTGGGAAGCTGTCTCTGAAAACGTTGCGCGTATGACGATGCGTTACGGAGATCTTGAACAGGCGGTTGATATCACCGTAGGCGAGTTCGGCCAGCCGCTTCATGTGACGTTCATGCGTTGGAGCGACGCTAACCCCCAGAAGACCCATCAGTTACAGCCGTTTGGCGGCTATCTCTCTGAGTTTCGGGAGTTCGAGGGTTTCATGCTTCCAACACATATCGAGGCGGGAAACTTCTTTGACACCGATGAGTATTTCCCGTTCTTCGTTGTCGATGTTTCCGACATCAGCTTTCCGCATTGAACCCAAAGTCGTGCGGATCCTCTCCGTGAGCGGGTGTCATTGCACAGCGCCTATCGCCAAATCTGCAAGTGCTGCTTCCAGCGCAGGCACGAGATCGGTGCTGTCATCGGCAATTCCTACATCGGTGTTGACTTGAAACGCAACTGTCACGCCATGCTCGGCATAGTGACGTAGGCTCGACACATAACCGGGTATCCACCCGCCATGTCCGTAGACCGGTCCGTGGGCAGTGTCGGCATAGATTGCGACGCCAGAGCCATAAAGGATACCCTGTTCATCGGGACTCACCGGCGTCCCATCCAGTAGCCGGTCAAGATAAGGTGCCGCCAGTGCCGCCCCGCGAAAAAGAGCGTGGCCCCAGAATGCAAGGTCTCGGGATGTTGATATCAGCCCGCCCCCTGTCCACTCCATCGCGGGCCCCACAGTAAAGTTCCGCTCTCATCCATGGTTCGTGCGGGCAGGCCGAACGGGTTGTCTTCTGCTACGTATCCAACCGCGAGGCCCAGTAACGTCGGCCGATCCGAAGAAGTGGTGGCGGTCAAGCCAAGCGGTTCGAGGAAGCGTTCTGCGACGAGGTCGTAGTACGCCTGCCCGCTGGCTTCTTCAATTGCGAGGCCAAGCAAGAGGTATCCGGTATCCGTGTAGGCCCAACCGGAGCCGGTCGGGAACGCAGGCGTAGCATCGAGGATGAAGGCGACGGATTCCTCTGGTGAAAAGGCGGCACCTTCGCTAGCCATCCGCCTTGCCATCTCGTTTTGGAAACTGCCGAGATGCACGTGGTCGGGCAGGCGGACGTGTGGCGCAGAAGGTCGCCAATCGTCATTGTCTCTTGGTTCGGCAGCTGTGTGAACCAATCGCGGTTCCCTAGGTATTCGGACACAAGATCAGCACGGGAAAAAACACCATCGCTTTCCAGCGTCAGAACGGTCATTGCGACGAATGTTTTCCCGATGCTCGCGGCCAGCATGCGCGTGTTTGCGGCCATAGTTGCCTCCGCCTCCTGGTCCGCAAGTCCGGTCGCAACCGTCAATAGGTTGCCGTCCGGCAAAACGATGGCAGCAGTCGCACCGGGAAAGCCATAGTCCGCATGAAAACCATCCATCAGGGCCTGCATCTGACCCTCCATCGTCTCGGCTCGCACTAGGCCCGCGAATGTCGTGATTGCTGTAAGCACAGCGGCGACCAGATACTGCTTCATTGCCGGGTTTCTTGGGGGATCACTTCTGTAACCGCGCCCTCGCGCGAGAGCATTGTGTCGCGCTTCCACCAGACGACGGTTGCGGCGACGAAAACAAGAAGCCAGGTATCCCAGGGCTGTGCATCGGGCCAGAAAGGGTTGATCAATTGCCAGTGGAACAGCATCGGCAATGCCAGGCTGCCGCGCGATGCGTTGAAGATTGGGGTCACGAGGATCGCCAGAGTGATATTTCCGATGAAGAAAGGCAGAAAGCTCCATTCAGCGAAGACAACACCGGCAAGAAAGAAGGCAGGCAGGTGCCAGATGCCCCAGACCGTGCCAATCAGGGCACCAGCCCAGATCGGTGCCATGTACCGCTGGAGAAGTGGCTGTGCCACGCCACGCCAGCCGAATTCTTCAATCGGCCCTAGCAAGAGCATCATGAACATCAGGCCGACGACCGGGGCCATGCCTTCAGGTGGAAGCGGTGCGAGGAGCTGCCCACCTTTGATGAGCGAGCCTGCCATAAAAACCAGCGGTATCAAGATCAGGATGAATAGCCACCACGAAGCGGGGCAGCGCCAAAGGAAGAGCCGCGACAGGAACCTTTTTAGTCCGGCCAAGCCGCCATACAACATTACCACGGTGCATGCCGCGATGGCCGGGGCCCACGTCGCGAGAAAGAAGAGCGGATGCGACCCGCTGACATCGCCAAAAGCGTTGGACATCGCTTCGGGCCAGAAAATGTAGCCGCCGATGACGCCCCAAGTGATCAAAAAGGTGAGCCCCAATAAGAAAAAGAGCGCAGTCAATGGCAGTTTTCGAGTCGGAATTTCGATATAGATCGACATTGGAGTCGCCCCCAGTTTGAAAGAATCGGAATTTGTTCACTTTACCATGCACTGCGTGAGCGTTCTTGCCCTCGATCAATCCCTTCAGGGCATCTTCTGCGCTGACTATCTACGATCAGCTCCCAAAGCGACGCGCCGAAACCGGCCGTTGGTTTTAAAATGGCCAAGGTCTGAAAAGTCCCCACAGCGGACCTTGGTCTATTGTGCAGCGTCCCCTTAGCAGACCTCGGTGCAAAGTGCAGCGAAGGTCTGGTTTCCGCCCGATTTGTCCATTCCATATTAGCCTTGGGCACTCCCATTGAGAACCCTTTCAAAAGACTGGACTACGTCGTCGTATCGAGCGTTAGTGTTCCTGCGCCTGGCCTTATTCGGCGGCGCGGTCCGGAACTCCGGGCTCTACTCGGTAGCAGCGGGGTTTTTCCGCTGATCAACCGAGGAGACCAACATGACCAAGTCTGACGAGCACAACGCACCTGCCAAGGCGATGGCAGCATCGCTTACGACCAAGAAGGACCAGTTGATCAAACTGCTGGGGACGAGGGCAGGAGCTGATACCAAAACCCTGAGCGCGAAGCTGGTCTGGCAGCAACATACAACGCGCGCGGCTCTGACCGGTTTGCGCAAAGCAGGGTACGAGATTGCCTGCAACAAACCTACCAAAGGCGGGATGTCGAGGCATCGCATCCTTTCTGCGCCTACGCCGAATAAATCCCGTGGATCCGAGAGCGCAGCCAATGGGGCGTGATCCGAACTCGGAGCGGCCCCGCATGCTTGCGGAGTGGGAGGCGGTCTTCGGATCGCCTCCGCCAGCCTATCTGTCGGTGCCGTTCATGCAGCGCGCGGTTTGCTACGAGCGGCAATGCAGGGCGCATGGGCGGCTGGCCGCCACAACGCGCCGCGCACTAACACAGATTGCGAGCGGGGAGGACGTTGCCGTTGCGGTGCCGGCAAGGCTGAACCCCGGCGCGCATCTCGTGCGGGAATGGAACGGTCGAACATACCAGGTGCAGGTCACGGAGGCGGGCTTTGAGATGGATGGAAAGACTTGGAGGTCACTATCAGCCATCGCCAAACACATCACCGGCGCTACCTGGTCTGGCCCCCGGTTCTTTGGCCTGCAGAGCAAAGCCGGGAGATAAGATATGAAGAAGCTGCGTTGCGCCATCTATACCCGCAAGTCATCTGAAGAGGGCCTTGAGCAAGAGTTCAACTCGCTGGATGCGCAGCGCGAAGCCTGTGCGGCTTATGTTGCCAGCCAGAAGCACGAAGGCTGGGTGTTGCTGCCCGCGCATTATGACGATGGTGGGTTGTCCGGCGGAACCCTGGAACGACCGGCGCTGCAGAGCCTTCTGCAGGACATATCTGACGGGCGGGTGGACCAGATCATCGTGTATAAGATCGACCGGCTCACGCGGTCCCTCGCGGACTTCTCCAAGATCGTCGACATTCTGGATGCGGCAGAGGCCTCGTTTGTCTCGGTCACCCAATCCTTCAACACGGCCACCAGTATGGGGCGGCTGACGCTGAACATGCTGCTGTCCTTCGCGCAGTTTGAGCGAGAGGTAACGGCCGAACGTATCCGCGACAAGATCGCGGCGTCCAAGCGCAAGGGGCTATGGATGGGCGGGCAGGTGCCACTGGGCTATGATGCTGATGGGCGAACACTCAGCGTGAACCTCAAGGAAGCGGCGGTGGTCGAGCAGCTTTATGCGCTCTACGAGGATCTTGGCACCGTCAGGGCGGTGAAAGCACAGGCTGACGCGCTGGATCTACGGAGCCGTCAACGAACGCTTGCAGATGGCAGCACGACGGGCGGAACCCATATGGACCGTGGCCACATCCATCATCTACTGACCAACCCGATCTACGCTGGGCGCATCCGGCATCGTGACAAGGTGTTCGAGGGGCAGCACCCGGCGATAATCGCACCTGAGCGATGGGATCGCGTCCAGCGGTTGTTGCAGGATGGTGCGGCGAAGGGCAGGGGACGCAAAGCCGCCAATCAACGCTCTTTGCTATGCGGCAAACTCTTCGACGAAACTGGTGATCGCCTGACGCCTTCGCATACGAAGACGCGGAAAGGCGCACGACTGCGCTATTACATCTCGCACAGGTTAGTGGCCGGGAGCAGCGAAGCACACAAAGATGCCTGGCGCCTGCCTGCGCCGGAGCTGGAGAACAAGATCGCTGATTTGGTACGCAAGATGATCTCTGCATCCGGCTTCGCACCCACACTACTGCCGGCAGCAACGGCGGATCAGATCGATCGCGCTGCTGATACTCTTATCTCCCGCGCGAAACGCGACAAGCCAAGCAGCCTGTTTGACCTCATCGAACGCGTGGACATCGCTCCCGGTGAGTTGGTCGTGCAACTGAGTGCTGACGCCATCGCCGGGAGTATTGACGTAAACTAGGAGCATCTGGAAGAGCATGTTCTCAGTGAGACCATCCCCTTCCAACTCCGCAAGCGCGGCGTCGAGACGAAGATCATTCTTGCGGATGCGCCAGCCGGTATCGACAAAACGCTCATCCATAACATCGCCAAAGCCTACGTTTGGTTTGAGCGGATCAAGGCCGGCGAAACCTTCTCCGAGATCGCAGAGGCAGACGCCACATCCAAACGGCGCATCCAGCAGATGATTGATCTTGCCTTCCTGGCACCCGACGTCGTGCGCGATGTTATGGAGGGAAAACAGCCCGTTGGTTTTACATCGGACTGGTGCTTGCGCCACGAGTTGCCATCGGACTGGGACGAACAGCGCCAGATGATCGCGGCCCTCTGACCCCAAACACCCCAAACTCGTATCGCGGAAATGCCGTTCCCAGACTTCGCGGCATATCGGCCCCGTTTTGGCTCACAGGCACAGTCTGCCCTTCGCCCCAACCCACACAACCCGCGGACAACACGCGACAATGTCACGCCTACCGCGCACGGTCTCTTTTAATGAAAGTGTATGGCTGTGTGGGCAGTCCTGAGCTAACGCGTCTCGCCAATTTTGCCTGGTTACAGGGAATTTACAGGGAAATTTGCGGAATTCTGTACGTTTTACCCGATTTTGGAGGGTTTCTGCCCCAGGTTTACGCGTTGTGTCAGTGGGTTAAGCGCCAATTCCCTGTTCGACTAAAAACAGGGAATTGGCCGCGCGGGAACAGAGAAATTTGGGAGGATATCAGCGAATAGCGCTGTTGATATCGTGTGTCGCGAGTTTTGGTTTTGGCGCGTGCGTTTCCAGGAATGTGGTTGGCCGATATTCGTAGAGCGGAGCCGGCTCCGACGCGGAGCAATTGCAAAGCATTTTTGTTCATGTTATGTTCTTGTTGGGCGATTCTGCCCGAGGAGGGACAACCGTGCGTGCACGGCTGTCCTTTTTTTGTTTCGGCGGGTTGGCCGCCAGGCGCACGGCGTGGCCGGCGCTTAAACGAAGATCAATAGGGGCAACAACATCATGTCAGGCAAGAAAACAGAACTGATCCCAATCGAGGATCTCAAACCATGGGCTCGCAATGCGCGGACCCACTCGAAGAAGCAGGTCCGCCAGATCGCGGATAGCATCAAGACTTTCGGGTTTACCAATCCGGTCTTGATCGACGAGCGGCGCACGATACTGGCCGGTCACGGTCGGGTCGAAGCGGCAAAGCAACTCGGCATGGCGGAGGTTCCATGTTTGCGGTTGGATTATATGAGTGCGGATGAAAAGCGCGCCTATGTCTTGGCCGATAATAAGCTCGCCTTGAACGCCGGCTGGGACGAAGACTTGCTTGCTGCAGAACTTGGTGAGCTGCTGTCGAGCGATTTAGAGTTCGATGTTTCCGTGACCGGGTTTTCTATTCCGGAAATTGATGGGCTTTTGGAGACTGTTGCTCCGGAAGACGACGGAGATCCAGACGACGATACTTTGCCTGATGTGGCGCCAGCTCGGGTCCGCGTTGGTGACGTTTGGCAATTGGGTTCACACCGATTGGTTTGCGGCGATGCGCTGGATCCGCAAGTGGTGGCTACGTTGATGCAGGGAGAGCAGGCCCGCATGGTGTTCAGCGATCCGCCGTACAATGTTCCGATCGACGGCCATGTCGGGAACTCGGGCAAGATACAGCACCGTGAATTTGCCATGGCTTCTGGTGAGATGAGCCGGGCTGAGTTCACTTCGTTCCTGGAGAAGGGTTTGAGCAATCTCGCGGCAAACAGCATGGATGGCGCGATACATTATCTGTGCATGGACTGGCGCCATATGGCTGAAATGTTGGAAGCAGGGCAGGGGGTTTATGATGAGTTGAAGAACCTGATTGTCTGGGCCAAGGACAACGGTGGTATGGGGACGTTCTATCGCTCCCGCCACGAACTGATCTTTGTGTTCAAGAAGGGCAAGGCGCCGCATCTGAACAATTTCGAGCTTGGCCAGCATGGGCGGTATCGAACCAATGTGTGGGAGTATCGCGGCGCAAACAGTCGTCGTGCCGGGCGGTTGGAGGAGCTTGCCCTACATCCGACGGTCAAACCTGTGCAAATGATTGCTGACGCCATCCGGGATGTTTCTGGACGTGGAGACATTGTACTCGATATTTTTGACGGATCGGGATCGACCTTGATTGCTGCACATAAGACGGGTCGCAAGGGATACTTGTGTGAACTGGATCCGATTTATTGCGACCGCATTCTAGCGCGATGGGAAGCCTATGCAAATGACGAGGCTGAGCAACTGGTGTGTGGCTGGGCGTCACCTGAAAAACTGTTGGAGGCCGCAGAATGACCCGATCCTCCCCAAAATTGCCAATCCATAAACCGGGATCTGACTATGAAGTCGGCTATGGAAAGCCACCGAAAGCAACCCGGTTCAAACCTGGTAGGTCAGGTAACCCCAAAGGCCGACCTCGGGGTGCGAAGAACAAGCGGCCGGGGATGCACGAGGAACGGCTGAAAGATTTGGTCATTGAAGAGGCGTATCGCGGCGTGACGGTGCGCGATGGCGATCGTAGCGTAACGGTGCCTATGGCGCAGGCCATACTCCGGTCAATGGCGGTAAATGCAGCAAAGGGTCAGCACCGGGCTCAAAGGCTCTTCGCTGAACTGTTGGCGTCCGTCGAAAGTTCACGAAAGCTGTTGCATGATGAGTATTTCGAGAAAGCTCTGACCTACAAGCTTGAGTGGGAAAAAGAGCTCAACCGGCGTGCACAACATGGCATCACGCACCTGCCTGATCCTCTGCCTCACCCGAACCAGGTCAAGATCGACATGCGTGAAGGGACGGTGCATCTCGTTGGACCGTTGACCCTGGAGGAAAAGGCCGAGCTGGATTACTGGCGGGGGCAGAAACCGCTGATCCGGGAAGCGATCGCAAATCTAAGGGATGACCTGATCGAAACGGATGATCCCGAGGATCGGGCAAGTATCGAGCACCACATTGGCATAGGGGAACACGTGCTTGAGCAAATCGAAACGGCGATCCCGGATGACGGTGAGTTCTGAAAGTTAATGGAGCGGGCGCTGGCCCGCTCCAATGGTTCAAATCTGTCGCATTTTTGCTGGCCTATCCTTGCATAGTGGTCAGCAGCAATGGGAAATAATCTCGCCGCGAAGGCGATCCTGCAGTCGCGCGAGTATTGGCAGGTCACTACCCTACATCGCGGCAGAAAAGCGCGTGCATAGCCACCTGGTTGAGAGCCTGTATGTGCGCATGCGCGAGGAGTGCCTGAACGGTCTCGTGTTCCCGTATGCGCGCAACGCATGCCGTATGATTGCGGCGAAGCGTGCAGACCATAGTAACTACTTCCGCCCAGGCTACACTGCGAGATTGTGGATCGCGACCGCCGCTGTATCGCATCACGTGCGTCGAACAGAATTCCCGCCAGCGATGATCCCGTTTATCATTTCAGCGACGGCCCTGTGCCTTTCCATTTCGAGTTCGGTGCCAAGGGCGTTCACATGGGTCGCCGCGGCGTCACGAAGAACCCCCGCGACCTCGTGCTCGGGCAGCAACCCGTGATCGTTCATGGCAAGCAGGAGCGCCTCGCAGATCGATAGGGCGGCCTGGCCTGCATGTTCGCTTGCAGTGGACATCTGAGTTTCCTTCCTTGGCATCGTGAACCTGAGAGAAGGTAGGATTGAGATGCATCCGTACATTTCGCATGAAATGCTCTATGCTGGACTGATCCAGAGCAGTGCCCGAGTAAATTTCTGCTTTTGGGGCACGACACGCCGGGAGGCCCCCTTGACATCAGTTGAACACAGCCCCCTGATCCGCAAGCTCTCGGCCTTCGTCGCCCTGTCGGAGGTCGAGCTAACCGTGCTTGAACGACTTCATCAGCGTTGCCGCTCCTTCGTAGCGGGGCGTGATATGGTGCATCAGGGGCAGTCGGCTCAGGCTGCTTATATTCTGTCCGCGGGTTGGGTCTGTTCCTACAAACTGCAGGCCGACGGGACCCGGCAGATTGTGGATTTCCAAGTGCCGGGGGATTTTCTCGGGCTGCGGAGCGTCCTTTTGCGCACGTCGGACCATAGCTTCGAACCCATTGTCGACATCGAGGCTGCGGAGGTGCTGAAGAGCGACCTTCTTGATGCATTCGCGCAGACGCCGCGCCTTGCAACGGCCATACTCTGGGCGGTGTCACGGGACGAAGCGATGGTCGTGGAACATCTCGTCGGAATCGGTCGGCGTGATGCGGACGCCCGCATGACGCATTTTCTGTTGGAGCTGGGATCGCGGCTTGCGCTGGTGGGCATGGGGACTAAGGATGGATACGACTGCCCGCTGACCCAGTACCACCTCGCGGATGTGCTGGGACTGAGTGCCATCCACGTGAACCGCGTTCTGCGCCAGCTTCGCGAGAGTGGACTGGTGACCTTTCGGGACGGTCGCGTGACGTTTCACGACTATGATGGCCTGGTGGATCTTGCCGAGTTCGATCCGGCATATCTGGACCAGACCGGACCGCTCCTGAAGTGAGGGGGCCGCCCTCCGTTGCTCGGCAGGCGACCCCAAGTATCACATCAGACGATGGCGTTCACGCGAGGGCGTGGGTCGCAGCATCGAGTTCCTTGTTGGTCTCGGCGTCGTTCTTGGCCGTGTTGGCCTTCTCGGCCGCCTGGTAATGCTGCAGCGCCGCGTCTTTCTAGGGGCCAGAGGGCGCTGACGTCAAACACACGCGGCCTTCACGGACTTCATCTTCTCGGCAGTCTTGGTCTGTTCGGGAGTCATTGGAATTGTCCTTTCCTTCACGCTCTGAGAATAAGAAGCGTGTCGACATGCCAACCTTTTTGGGATCGGCACGCCCACACGCTTCTCAGGTACTCGGAAAAATGCACCACCGAAAGTTCGGCGGACACGTCTCATCTAACCAGCGTCGAAGCCACGCCGCACTGACGCAGATTGGTCCCGACGCCTGCGGCAGGTCGGTAGCCCATGCGCTTCTCAACTCATCGCAGTTTGCTGGTGGCAAATCCTCAGCCAAGTGTCCTCATCGTTGAGATAGGTAGAGGCACAGAGGGCCTCGTAGATCGGCACATCGGGTTTCTCTGCCGAGACGCGATAGGTGAGAATGGCGATGTCATGACACCGCATCAAGCGTCGTTCGGCCATGACAACGGTGCGCCAGCCGGTCCTTTCACGAAGGTGGGTCCAAATCTCGTCGCCTTGGAGGATGACGGGCGGATAAGTGAAGACCATGACGGCGTTGGTCGCAGTCGTTGCTCGCGCGTTGTCGGCGCCACTGGTCCAGAAGTATTCCTCCATGTCCCAGAGAACGCCCTGTTCGCGAGGCGATAGCGTGCCGGTCTTGTGTGCCGCATGTGCCGGTCTGCCCATGGTTGCGGTTGAGACGGTCATTCGCCTGACCCCGACCCGCCAACCATGAACATCTGAAACAGCAAAAAGATGATAGCGAGCACGGCCCAGATCGCGCCGCTTGTTCCCGGGCGGCCATCGGCCACCGTCGAGGCAGTTCGCTTCAGGGCACCTGGCGTCGGGTCTTGCGGAAGCAGCTGGCTCAGGTCTCGTGCGACCCTGCCGTGATCGCTTGCGAGTGTGGGAACATCCCGAAATCGGGCAAGCAGCGTTCCCAACCGCGCTCGCGCGGCATCGTGCCCCAGCATGACCAGTTCAGCGGTTTCCTTCCATGGATCGAGGCCAAGCCGCGCGAGCGTGGAGAGCACAGTCACGGCATAGCCGTTTCGGTCCTCGCCGACGGAGGCATGGAGAAACCGATCGAATTCGGGCGGGTGCGGGTTGAGTACATTGGAGTCGGCCATAGCCAATCCTTTCAAGGGTTGCAGGAATGCAGATCATCCCTGTTTTCCAAAGTGTATGCGCAGGTCAGTCCTCGCGCGCTTACACAGGTCAGTGCCCGAAAACCTCTCCAGGGAGTTCGCTACCCGCGCGGCGTCCGGGACTAACATGTGTCAGCACCAGTGGCACGGTTCTGATGTACAAGAAGAGAAATCGTTCGACCGGTCAGGTCCGGAAACCAAGGGACCGTCAATATTGGCGAGCGACAAATCTGCCAAAATCGTGGAGGCCAAAGATGAGCGTGCGTTCATCCAGTTTGAGGGTGACTTTCCTGCACCCGTTCAGCCTAGCCGATTTTCCGGACGAACTTCCGGCCGGGGACTACGAAGTCTTGATTCAGGAGGAACTTCTCCGCGGGCAAGGTTTCGAAACGTATCAGAGGACGGCGACCCATATGACCGTTCCTGGCAGAGGGGATCGGGCGGGTTGGATGGAACTGCACACGATATCAGAGCGCGACCTGAATGAGGCGCTGAGCCGGGATCAAGGTCTGACAGAGATAAACTACAGCGACATGATCTCGGACGACACAACGCTTGTCCTGACGACGGACAGCGATCTGTTCCGGTTCCGGCGCGGCATGCAGGTCGAGGCAGATCCCTTCCTCGACCCCGGCAGCGACCTGGGCGATGGTGGCGTGGCGTCAACCGGCAGGGCCCGGCCAGCGCAAAACCCCGTGTCGCCAATCGTGACACAGGCGGAGGTTGAAGTAGGCCGCTAGGTTCATGGTGGAAGGTTTCAAGCATGATTAGAGAGGGTATCAAGCGGGAAGCACGTCAATGACACCTGGACCACCGCGGTCGGTTTCTGTCCGCTTCTGAGCAAGACACACCCACTTAAATTCCGTGCCCCTAACCTGGGCCAGCGCACGATTTACGCTTGGCTGGTAGGTAGATGGCAAGAGCTGGATCGCGATGAGGCGAGGGCCTGCCTGCACACGCTCGAGCACACGAGATCCAGCGTCACACTACGCAGCGTGAAGGACGACAAGCCATGACATCAGTGAAAAATCTCACCAGGACGGCCGCAGAGACAACCAATCTTGAACGGCGCGTGTTGGCCCATGAACGGATCCTGCAAGCTTTGATCGCTTACATGGCCCGGACGGAGCCGCGGTTCATCGATCACTTGAGAGGACGGTTCGTCGAGCCGATGAGTATGGCCCGGCACGAACATGACCACCGCGAAACGGATGATTACGCGGAAGAATTCATTCGCGCCGTGATGCTCCTCGGAGAAGCGCGCGCGCCCAACGCGAAGGAGCCGGAAATGACCAACATGAAACCCGTGCAGCTGAAAAGCAAAGGTGGACAGGGTTCTTCCATGAACAGGCCACCGCAGCGCGGTGGAGTTCAGGTGCGCGAAAGAAACGGTATTTGGGAGGTACAGGTCGATGGCAAGTTCCGCGGCGACTACCACCAGAAGGAACATGCTCTTGCAGCTGCAGCCTTGCACAGATTGTCGCCCCGATGACCGGTAGCTTTCGTCCGACAGTTTCGCAGGACTTCGCGATCCAGGTGGCCGAGAACGAAGGCATGCCAACGAAACCGAATTCCGAGGGGCTCCCCGCCACCGCCCGCGCCAACTCGACGGCTGACCGGAACGCTCACGCTTGGGCCAGCGAAGACACGCGGGGCAACCGGCGGACTCTGGTCCGCCAAGGAGAAAGCGGCGATGAGACATCCGCTGGCGAGGCTGATCGCGGGGACGGCAGTTATAGCGGGTGTGATCGCGTCTTTCGCCTTCCCCGTTCTCGCGCAGGATGGCACGGGCCCAATGCCTGAGAACGCCCAGCCGCGCAGCTATGGTGGCGGGTGGGTCTGCGATCTTGGTTACCGGGTGGCGGGCACCGAATGCCTTGCGCTCGACATCCCCGAGCATGCCTATCCAACCGGGCGCTCCTTCGGGACGGGTTGGAAGTGCGACCGCGGGTATGAGGAGGTAAACGGGATATCCTGCAATTTCATCCCGCTGCCCGCCAATGCCTTCCTCCGGTCTTCCGGCTACGATTGGCAATGCGAACGCGGGTTCCGGCAGGAGAACGAGGCATGCGTGCCCATCGTAATTCCCGAGCGCGCCTATCTGACAGAAGACAGCTCGGGAACGGGATGGACCTGTGATCGTGGCTATGAGGCTCTTGCAGGAACATGTTCGCCGATTGCCGTGCCAGCGAACGCATATTTGACCAACGCAAACTATGGCGCCGCCTGGGTTTGCGAGCGAGGCTTCGTCAAGATCGACGACCGATGCGAAGCCGTTGTTTTGCCTGCCAACGCGTTTCTCGACCAAGCATCCTATGGACCTGGCTGGAGCTGTGATCGTGGGTACGAGCCGCTGAGCGGTTCCTGCGTCTCTATCGATCTGCCGGAGAACGCCTATCTCGACCGATCCGGAACCCGGTGGGGCTGCAATCGAGGCTTACGGCTCTCCGATGCGATGTGCATCCTTGCACGGTGATGCGGATTTTTCTCGTCGTGGCGGGTCCGCCATGCGCGTCAGCATCGGGTGCCGTCTGCGCTACAGCTTCCCGCAGCCGACGCCACTGATTGCGCTGCTGAACGTGCACTACTCGCGCTTTGGCGATCTGGAGCGTGCCGACTATCTCGTGACGCAGCCGAGCGTGCCGCTGGAAAGCTTTCGCGACGGCTTCGGCAACTGGTGCACGCGGATGGTGGCCCCGGAGGGCGACTTCTGCCTGTCGACGGATGGCATCTTCCGCGACACGGGCCAGCCTGATCCCTCCATGCCCAGCGCGCGGCAGCACGCGGTTCAGGATCTGCCGTTCGAGACCCTCGTGTTTCTGCAGGGAAGCCGGTATTGCGATACCGACCTTCTGTCAGAGGAGGCGTGGCGCCTGTTCGAGACCACGGACCTTGGTTGGCCCCGCGTGCAGGCGATCTGCGATTTCGTGCACGGACATGTCCGTTTCGACTACATGCAGGCGAAGGCGACGCGCACCGCATCGCAGACCATGGCCGAGCGACAGGGTGTCTGCCGCGACTTCGCCCATCTCGCCATCGCCCTGTGTCGTTGCATGAACATTCCGGCCCGCTACTGCACCGGATATCTGAGCGACATTGGGGAACCTCTGCCTCATCCGCCTGGGGACTTCGCCGCTTGGATGGAGGTGTTCCTTGCAGGTGAATGGCACATGTTCGACCCACGGAATAACAAGCCGCGGTTTGCCAGAATTCTGATCGCGCGGGGCCGCGATGCCGCTGACGTCCCTCTGACCCAGACATTTGGTCGGAATACACTGACGGAGTTCAAGGTTTGGACTGACGATCTGGTGTGATCTTTGACTTCTTGGCGGCGCGCCATCGTAAATCGGGTCGCCAGTCCCCATATAGGTAGTACCGATGTCAGGCATCCCGGTCCGACATGGACGAGGAGTTGGCGCCGGCCAATCAAAGGATCGATGATATGTCCTTCAAGGACCTGACCGCCGGGCTGCGGCCGCAATGAAGCCGAAGCCCGCGGAGACCGCGAAGACCCCAGCCAAGGAGAACGAGCCGAAGGCAGCCGGCAAGGATGCGCTCGCGAAATCCTAGACATCTTGAGACGTTCACAGGCCACGCGCCCCATTCTTAACTGGGGCGCGGACCACCCGCAGCAACAAGGGAGAGGATCACGCCAATGGAAGAACTGACGAGCAAGACCGTTGCGGTTTTTTCCCGACCGTTCACCGTTCCAGGCTTTGATGAGACGCTCCCGGCGGGAGAGTACGAGACCGAAACGGAGTTGGTTTCACCCTCGGATCAACAGAATCCTGCAGCCTGGAAAGCTTCAGTCCTGGTGAAACTTCATCCCCGGACATCGCATCCGGGGCTTGCGCGGTCTCTGACCCTTTCCCTTGCCGATCTGGACTATGCCCGCGCCAGGGACAAGTTGACGGGCAGAGCGTTGTCCGACTTCTTCCTCGAGGAAATGCTGGCTGATCCGATGGTGCGCCTCGTTATGGAGGCCGACGGGGTCTCTGCGGCACATATGCGGCATCTCTATTCGGCACACCGAACGCCCCAGTCTGACAGGGATGTTCTGGACCGGAACCCGGCGCGACAAGGTGCACGTGACATTGCGTCAATCCATGCTGCTGAAAACGAGGGCATGCCTCCACGACCGACAGGGGCGATGGCTATGCGCACGGAAGTCAGCTCGGATTTGACATGATCGCGAACAAAACTTCGGTCGATGTAGCGTTGCCGGACATCGCCCGCGGAAGGGCCTTTGGCGACGTAATTCGAGAGCGTCCCTGTCTGAGATGCGATGCTGTCTTTCGGAGTGAAGGCGTTGGAGAACGGCTCTGTCGGCGCTGAAAGGGGTTGAAAGCCTGGCGGAACGCCGTTCCCGTCAGCCCTAGTGGTGCATCTCGTCGCCGCTGATCCCCGCAGGCGCGCGGCGTCTTCTCAGTAACGTACTGGACCCGTCAATTCGGCCTGTCTAGACATCGGTCGCATCACGCCGACTGATGTCTTATGGGGCGTAGAGGGTCGGGAACTTCCCCACCGTCACAGAAAATGCAGACGGCTCTATCACAAGGGCAGCTCTATCATTCGCCTGCGCCCAAGAAACCCAATCAAGAAAAGCCGAAGGTCTCTGCCACAGCCAACTCCATTGCAGGAAAGCCTGCGCTGGCGATTGGTGGGAAAAGGGTGAAGTAAGGCAGGTTTCAAGGTCGGCAATTCCTGACGGACATACCTCAAAGGAAATATAGTTCCGTTCACTATTGTAGAGATCTGTCGGGATAGCCATTTTTCATACACTGGCACTCAGGTGTGGCGAGTGCCAATGTGTCCCTACGCATGCCACCCTTATTCGGAAATCTCGAAAAGGAGCATTTCCATGAAGTTTACTCCATTACATGACCGTGTCTTGGTCCACCGTATTGAAGGCGAAGAAAAGACCTCGGGCGGTCTGATCATCCCTGACAATGCAAAAGAAAAACCGCAGGAAGGCGAAGTCGTATCCGTCGGTGCCGGTGCAAAAGACGATGCCGGCGCGCGTATCGCAATGGACGTCAAAGCTGGCGACAAAATTCTGTTCGGCAAATGGTCGGGCACTGAAATTATGATTGATAGCGAAGAGCTGATGATCATGAAGGAGAGCGACATCTTAGGCATTATGGCCTGAACGACGCGTCCCCATTCACACATCTTTCATTTAGGAATACCGACATGTCTGCAAAAGACGTCAAATTCGGCACGGACTCCCGTGACCGCATGCTCAAGGGCATCAATACGCTCGCCAACGCTGTCAAGGTCACGCTTGGCCCCAAGGGCCGAAACGTGGTTCTCGACAAGTCCTATGGCGCGCCACGCATCACCAAGGACGGTGTTACGGTCGCCAAGGAAATCGAACTCTCGGATGCGTTCGAGAACATGGGCGCACAGCTCGTTAAAGATGTTGCATCGCGCACAAATGACGAGGCTGGCGACGGTACGACCACCGCGACAGTACTGGCGCAAGCAATTGTGAAAGAAGGTATGATATCAGTCGCAGCGGGCATGAACCCGATGGACCTTAAGCGCGGCATCGACAAAGCGGTCACCGCCGTTGTTGCCGAGGTCAAGGCAATGTCACGGCCAGTGGGCGATACGGCCGAGATCGCCATAGTCGGCACAATCTCCGCAAACGGTGAGGCTGCTGTCGGTCAGCAAATCGCGGACGCGATGGCCAAGGTCGGCAACGAAGGCGTCATCACCGTCGAAGAGAACAAAGGGCTGGAGACCGAGACCGAAGTGGTCAAGGGCATGCAGTTCGATCGTGGCTATCTCAGCCCGTATTTCATCACAGATACCGCCAAGATGACTGCGACCCTGGAGGACTGCGTCATCCTCTTGCACGAAAAGAAGCTGACGTCTCTGGCCCCCATGGTGCCCTTGCTTGAGGCTGTCATGCAGGCGAACAAGCAGCTCTTGGTGATGGCCGAGGACATTGATGGCGAAGCGATCGCAACCCTTGTGGTAAACAAGCTGCGCGGTGGCCTGAAAGTGGCCGGTGTCAAAGCACCTGGTTTTGGGGATCGCCGCAAAGCGATGCTGGAAGATCTTGCCGTCCTGACGGGCGGCCAAGTGATTTCCGAAGAAATGGGCATCAAGCTCGAAAATGTCACGATGGACATGCTTGGCGATGCCAAAAAGATCACAATCACCAAGGACACAACAACTGTGATCGACGGCGCAGGCGACAAAGAAGCTATCGCTTCGCGTGTCACCCAAATCCGCGCCCAGATCGAAGAGACCACCTCAGATTACGACAAGGAAAAACTGCAGGAGCGGCTGGCCAAATTGGCGGGCGGCGTTGCGGTGATCAAAGTTGGTGGTGCGACCGAGATCGAAGTGAAAGAGCGTAAGGACCGGGTTGATGACGCCTTGAACGCAACACGTGCAGCTGTCCAAGAAGGCGTCGTACCAGGCGGTGGCGTTGCATTTGTCCATGCGGGCAAGGTTCTGGAAGGTCTAAAAGGTGACAACGCGGATCAGGATGCGGGTATCAAGATCATCCGCAAAGCTCTTCAGGCACCGTTGCGCCAGATCGCTGAAAACGCCGGTGTCGATGGCTCAGTCGTTGCTGGAAAAGTAATTGAGAACACCAGCAAGACGTTCGGTTATGATGCGCAGCTGGACCAGTACGGCGACATGTTGAAGGCCGGTGTCATTGATCCAACCAAGGTCGTTAGGATCGCGCTTGAATACGCGGCATCGGTTGCGGGCCTACTGGTCACCACTGAAGCGATGGTGGCTGACAAACCTGTCAAGTCCGGCGGCCATAGTATGTCCGGCATGGAAAGCATGGGTGGTATGGGCGGCATGATGTAGGAACGAATTTCTGCTCGCGGCATTGGCACCACACTTTATGAGCTGCGAGCAGCATATTTCTGAAAACGGCTCGCACCAGCGACCCGGCTTTTGGGGTCGCTCTGCCCCCTGAGCAGGTCATGTCTGAAGGCTCCGCTTTCTGACGTTAAATTGCTCCAAGCTGATCTGTGTAAGCGTCGAAAATTGGAATGTAAGCTAGCTAGAGAATGCCTGCTGAAAATTCAGCAGGAAGTGTGTTGTCGAGTTTTTAAGCGGCGCGCAAGTGGCAGTTCCCTAAAAAGAAATTCCTCTTTCGCGCGCCGCTCTTTCTCGAAGTGCCTAGGAAAGGACACCCAATGAAACTCAACCCCAATACCATCTCGGAAAAGATGAAGTCCGTTAAAGCCAGCTGTGGAGGCGCACCCTTCGGTGAAAAACGAACGCAGGCCTGGAGGCATTACAACGCTGCTGAGGCCGCGCACAAAGCGAATGACGACATCAAGACGAAATACGAACTCGACGCTGCCAGTAAAGCCCTTGCGTAATCAAAAACGGCCGCGTGAAAACGCGGGCCAGTTTGAGCAAATGCAGAATGCAATACGCCGGGGCCTGAACCGCAATCCATGATGGATTGCCTTACCTTGATTGGAAAAAACGTGAAAAATGTAACTCTCGTAGCTGCCCTCATGACATCCGTCGCATTTTCCGCCAACGCAATGTCTGCCGAAATTGATACTGACGGCGACGGCATGGCATCCTTCGCTGAACTTCAAGTTTCATATCCTGAACTCACCGAGGAAGTGTTCAGCGACATCGACACAGATGGTGATGGGCTCGTCAACGACGAGGAAATGGCTATCGCCGTCGAGCTTGGCAATCTCGCGGATCCTGAAACCGACTCCTAAAACCAAAGGTTGGAGTATGAGCTATGCAAAATCGTGAAGCTTTCAGATGGACCTTCACAGCTTCAGGGCTTTGGCTCATCTTGTCGCCATTCATGCTTCTTGGCGGCCAATCGGCTCTTGGCAATGCCCTCGTTGGCGATGCAGGACTGCTCATTCTCTCGGGGCTTCTGGCTTTGACCGTAGCGGGTTACGGCCTCAACAAGCATTACCTGGTCCAGACCTATCTGGGAGTGTCCTACGGTTTGATTTTGGTAGCGGCGCCTTGGCTGTTCGGATTCACCGAACCTATGACCGCCTGGAATGCCGGCGTCGTCGGAACGGCTTTGGTTCTGGCGGGCCTTTATGTGGTGTTGCAGAAAACGCCGAAATGTCACGCATAGTGAAAAACACTGTGTGGGGCGGCAAACGCCCCACACTTCCAATCGTTGTCCTTGCCAATACTACTCACCCTGCATCTCTTCCGAAGATGGCTATTTGAGGTGCCCCTAGATTGTCAGTCGTCATATAAAATGGGACATCAGAGCGGCTTGAACATTGGAGGCTCTGGTTCGGTTGCGTGATTGATTATGCGGCTTGTTTTTGATGTTGCAAGCGGCGTTGTCGGATCGTCAGTTTCTTGATCTTCTCCCTTTCTCTCAGAATGGCTTTGTCCCGTCCAAAGTAGACGTCGGCGGGTGTGACGTTATTCAGGCTCTCGTGGTAGCGCTGGTTGTTGTAGTAGTCGACGAAGGCCCCGATCTGTCGCTCGAGATCACCGGGCAGGTAGTAATTCTCCAGCAGAACACGGTTCTTCATGGTCTGATGCCATCGTTCTATTTTGCCTTGGGTTTGCGGGTGGAATGGCGCTCCGCGAACGTGGTCCATCTTCTGATCCTCCAGCCATTTGGCCAGATCGCCAGAGATGTAACAGGATCCGTTGTCGCTGAGCAGACGGGGTTTGTGTCGGACCACGGCCTGGTCGCAGCCCGATGCCTGAAGCGCCAGCTCGATCGTGCTGGTCACATCCTCGGCCCGCATGTTCGTGCAGAGCTTCCAGGCGATGATGTAGCGGCTGTAGTCGTCGAGGATGGTGGACAGGTAATACCAGCCCCAGCCAATGATCTTGAAGTAGGTGAAGTCAGTCTGCCACATCTGGTTGATGGCGGTGGTCTTGTCCGTGAACTCATCGGCGGCCTTGATCACCACGTAGTCCGGCGCAGTAATCAGATCAGCGGCTTTCAGGATGCGGTAAACCGATGATTCAGAGACAAAATATCGCTTCTCATCGGTATATTTAACGGCCAGCTCGCGTGTGGTCAGTGCCTCATGCTCCAACGCAAACTCGATCAGATCGTCACGGCGGATATCAGGGATGCGGTTCCAGACCGACTTTGGACGTGGCGAACGATCTGCCAAGGCATCCAAGCCACCTTCGACATATCGGTCATACCATCGGTAAAATGTGGTGCGCGGGATGCCCAGCATATCAAGGGTCTTCTTGGTTGGCAGATGCGACCCTTCAACTGTGCGAATGATCTCCAACTTCTCGGTTGCTGGATACCTCATTCCTCGAACTCCCCAGCCCCTGTCATGCTTTTTTTGAGCAGACGGTTTTCCAAGGTGAGGTCGGCCACGCATTCCTTCAGGGCCATGGCCTCAGATCTCAACTCCTTCACCTCAGGCGATGTCGCTTGACGCGCCGTGTCGCCGGAAAGACGACGCTTTCCAGCCTCAAGGAATTCCTTCGACCAAGTGTAATACAGGCTGTCAGAAATACCCTCGCGGCGACATAACGCCGAGATGCTTTCCTCCCCGCGCAATCCGGCCAAAACAATGCGGATCTTCTCCTCCGCCGAGTAGGTCTGGCGGGTCTTGCGGCGGATGTTTTTGACCAGCTTGTCAGCTGCGCCTTTCGATGTTCCGGGCTTCTTGTTCATCTTCGCTCCTTAAAGGCTACGATGAACCAGAAACCCTCCGTTATTCAAATCCTCATATCTGTCCCATAGGTGCTGACGTCAGACACCCAAACTTACTGCGCTGCAAACCTCAAGCGGTCCATTTCCTTGGCGATCAGAAACGCGCATACGTCAACTGAGTCGAGGGCGGTATCCACGATCAAGCGGTCGCACTGCCACGGCTCAAAGGTTCGTTTGGAAACCTCGTGCCAGTTGGGAACGACAAGCCCGCTGATGTCGCTGACACGCGTCTCGACTCGTTTTCGATGAAGCGCTTTATCGGAACAGATGACTTCGACGTTCAACAAGTGAGCCGCGCCGTTAGAAGCAGTCTTCGTCCATAGTTCTCGTGAAACTCCGACAGGATTGACTGTGTCGGCAATAACGTCGAGGCCAAGCAAAAGGTTGTCTTCCGCGATAGCTGCGAGCGCCAAGTAGCCTGCATCCTCTGCGGGATGAATACATAGGATGCTTCGTTTCAAAGCAGTTTCAACGGAATCTACACGAAGATGAACAGCCGGAGTAAGCGCCGCCAGTTTCCTTGCCAAGGTCGTTTTGCCGACACCGGGAAGTCCGGAAAGAGAAACTAAAATATTCATTACGCGAACCTATCATGGAGGCGGCGCAACCCGCCAGTCGAACGGCAGCAAAGTCCGCTTTGCGAACTTTTATGTGTCGTGCGGCAAACGTCGGCAGTGAGCCCAAACTGTTCGTTCGTCACTGGGCAGCGAATGTCTGCAATTGCTCTCTCATGGCAATGGTTAGGACGTTCCCTAAGTCTTATTGACAACCTTCAGTCTGCAGTGTTACTTAGGTATATGCCTAAGTACGACCCCAACCTCGACCAGTGCTTTTCCGCTCTTGGAGATCCGACGCGGCGCTTGATCCTTCAACGTCTTGCAAGAGGCGAGGCAAGCGTCAGCGAATTGGCTGAGCCGCACGACATGGCGTTGCCGTCATTCATGGAACATCTGAAAAAGTTGGAAGTGGCTGGCCTCGTCACATCAAAAAAGCAGGGGCGAACGCGAACCTGCGAACTAGCACCCGGCGCTTTTGCTCCTGCCAAAGATTGGCTGAGCGAACAAAGCGAGATTTGGGAAGGGCGACTGGACCGCTTTGATGACTACGTCAAAAATCTCATGAAGGAACGCCAAAGATGAAACTTGAACCGGCAACCGATCTGACCTTCACCCGCAAGATCAATGCACCTAAAGAGCTGCTATGGGAGTGCTGGACAACGCCGAGGCACATCAAGAATTTCTTTGTGCCCAAGCCGCATAGCATCGACGCTTGCGAAATCGACCTGCGCGTTGGCGGCAAGTTCAACACGACGATGAATGTCGAAGGCAATCTGATGGAAAATGAGGGTATCATTCTGGAAGTCGTTGATTGCAAGCGCCTTGTTTTCACGGACACCTACAGCGAAGGCTGGAAGCCTGCCGCCGATCCGTTCATGACGGCGATTGTCGAATTCGCAGATGATGGGAAGGGTGGCACTATCTACACCGCGACCGCCCGTCACCGCTCGCCCGAAGCACGCCAGAGCCACGAAGACATGGGCTTTTATGATGGCTGGGGCACCGTCGCGACGCAGCTCGAAGAATACGCCCAGTCTCTCAAATGACTGACAGCGCACATCGCATCTAAGACAGCTTTGGCCGCTAAACCGAGGTACTCTAACAGCAGCCCGGTATTCGGCTGCACGGAAAGGACGCCACAATGCCAAAGATGATTTTCGTAAATCTGCCGGTAACCGATTTGCCAAAGGCGATGGCATTCTATCAAGCTATCGGGTTTGAGAATAATCCGCAATTTACCGATGATACAGCGGCTTGTATGGTTTGGAGCGAGGCAGTCTTTGTAATGTTGCTGACCCATGACAAATGGCGCACTTTCACCAAGCGCCCAATACCGCCTGCAACCTCAAGCGAAGTGCTTTTAGCGATTTCTTTCGACGATATAGCTGCCGTTGATACAATACTGGACGCCGCAGCGGCATTTGACGGCGCACCAGATATCAACGCCAAACAGGATTACGGATGGATGTATAGCCGCAGCTTTGCCGATCCGGACGGGCATGTATGGGAGTGCATGTGGATGGATATGGCTGCGGCCGGCGAAAAGGAGGCACAATCATGACTTCTGCCAAAAACACCATTTGCATCTGGTATGACAAAGACGCCGAAGCTGCCGCAAGTTTTTACGCTACTGTTTTCCCGGACAGCGAAGTCACGGCGGTGAATTTCGCGCCTACCGACTATCCGTCGGGCAAGGCTGGTGACGTTTTGACCGTTCAATTCACGGTCGCGGGAGTACACTGTATCGGCCTGAACGGCGGGCCAGCATTCACACAGGATGAGGCGTTTTCGTTTCAGATAGCCACGGACGATTAGGCCGAAACTGACCGTTACTGGAATGCAATCGTCGACAATGACGGGCAAGCAAGTGCCTGTGGCTGGTGCAAGGACAAATGGGGTGTCTCTTGGCAAATCATACCTCGCGTGTTGACCGATGCCATGGCCGCCTGCGGGGACCCAGCGCAACGTGCGTTTGAGGCGATGATGCAGATGGGCAAGATTGACGTGGCCAAAATCGAAGAAGCTTTACGGAACCAGTAACTCTAGCATGTCCACCAAGGCGGACCGCATTTGATTGAAAGAATCTGCTGTGAGCAGACTTTGGCGCAAATGCGGCGAACGGCAACAACGTCTGCTGACCGACGTTCTGGCCGACACGATGCTGCACAATCCACTGACCTGAGCCCCTGAATCTCCTCCAGATTTGTGTAGAGTCCGGCCAACAAAAGGACGGACAAATGAAGGCACGATTTACGGACGAACAGATCATAGCGATGATCAAGGAACAGGAATCTGGCGAGAAGACTGCTGATGTATGTCGGCGGCACGGGATCAGCTCGGCGACGTTCTACAAATACAAATCGAAGTATGGTGGTATGGAGCCGTCTGACGCGAAGCGGTTGCGAGCGTTGGAAGACGAGAACGGCAAGCTGAAGAAGCTGTTGGCAGAACAGATGTTGGACAACGCAATGTTGCGAGACATCAACTCAAAAAAATGGTGACGCCCGCCGTGAAGCGGAAAGCTGTGGCGCACCTGATGGAGCAACATCAGGTCAGCCAGCGGCGGGCGTGTGATGTGCTACAGATTGATCGATCCACGATACGATATCTGTCGCGACGTGGCGATGATGCTGAACTGCGAGATGCCATCAAGCGCGTTTCGAGGGAACGGCGTCGGTTTGGTTGCCGTCGGATCCATGTAATGATTGCGCGAGAAGGCTTTGAGGTGAACCATAAGAAGGTCAGGCGTATCTATCGCGAGGAGAAGCTGCAGGTGCGGCGCAGAGGCGGCAGGAAGCGCGCATTGGGTACAAGAAAGCCGATGGTGCTGCCGGATGGCCCAAACCAACGCTGGAGCTTGGACTTTGTATCTGACGCGCTGACGGATGGTCGCCGCTTCCGCATCTTAGCGGTCGTGGATGATTACAGTCGAGAGAACCTGGTGCTGGTTGCGGACACATCATTGTCGGGCCAACGGGTTGCGCGTGAGCTGGACCGCATCATCGCTGAGCGTGGCATGCCAAAGACGATTGTCTCGGACAATGGAACCGAGTTCACCAGCATGGCGATCCTCAAATGGGTGCAGGATACCGTCATTGATTGGCACTACATCGCGCCAGGCAAGCCCCAGCAGAACGGTTTCATCGAAAGCTTCAACGGCAAACTCAGAGATGAATGCCTCAACGAAACACTGTTCGGCACATTGCTGGATGCAAGACAAATGTTGGAACAATGGCAGGAAGATTACAATTGGCGCAGACCACATTCAGCCTTGGGCAACCTGACACCGATGAAATTTTTGCAGAGAAAGGCAATGGACAAGATGGCGGCTTAACGCCAAAGATTTAACCCTAAGGACTCCGCGCAAAGATGGAGGGAACTTGGGGCGCAGGTCACTCACACGCGACGCTGCAAGGCAGGACGTGTTCGATTACATCGAGATGTTTTACAACCCGACACGCAAGCACACAAACAATGGCATGCTGTCACCGGTTGACTATGAAATGAAACAGCAGAAAATGAATGAGGCAGGCGTCTAGGAAACTAAGGGCACCTCACGTTGCTCCTTGGCGCGCAATCGCATTCGAGTAAAGGATTACAGAAGTTAGCTAACCACTTTCCACAAATCCCGGGCAAGGTCAGTATTAGTGCGTGTCGCAGTCGTCGGGGAAGGAAATTCCCTGCTTGCTTTAAAGAAGTCTTCACATTTCCCAAGCGGAAAGGTGGCTTTGAGAAATACCTCTCCTCCGGTAAATATGTAACCGGCGCTTTGAGTCTAAGCGCTGAATTGTTTGTTCGTTTCGAGGAGAAGTCCATGCAAAACCATGAGTACTCCGGCGCGGCGAGTGGCGTACCGCGCACTCTAAGTGGCGCACTGTCAATCATTGTCGCGATTGCTACTGTCCTCGCACTCGCCTTCCTGCTTGCCCGGCCCGCTGGCGCCCAGGATATCGCAGATCTCAAGGCCAGGCTAGCCAATGTCGGCTGCTACAAAGGCGAGCCACCCTATGACGATAAACTGACCCTGAAATTCCGCACCGGTGTACGATGCATCAAAAAGAAGATTGGCCAGGACCCGACTGGAGAAATCACGCCCGAGGTGGTGGATTATCTCGCCCGCGTATCAGCGGAAATCCCACCCAGAGAGGTGATGATTCTCGGCGTGAGCGAGTGGATGATCGAACGCCTCTTGAAGGAAGCCATCGAAGTTACCCATGCCGCCCCGACTGTCTACGCTGGCCCTGTCCTAGAGGGTGTGCGCGCCTCCCAGCTTCTCAATCGAATCTATCTCGGACAATTTGCCAACATCCCTGCGGCGCAACGTGGCGAAGTAGGCGCAGCCTACGCGGCTCTTCTGATAGAGCACAATGCCATGGTGCGTCGTTACGGGCCGGACTGCGTCTACCCTGGCGACACAGAGTACCAGCTGACTCAAACACAAAACAGTCGCACAGCCTTCGCAATAGGTACGACCGAGCACTACGAGCAACGCTTCTTTGCCCCCCGATCGCATGAGCAGACCGCTCGGATCAGCTTTTCTGCAGTAGGCATAACCCCAGGCATCAATATTATGCAGGACATGCTGAAAGTCGTTAATCGTGAGGGGTGTCGAAGCTCTCGAACGGCACTCTTGCGCGAAAACCTCTATAGGTATCTTGCGCGCATGGAGCCTTCAAGTATTGCTCAAATGAAGGTTCGCTACCCCCAACCTGAGCCTATTATGCAGGCAGCCGGCGGTGCAGGCCTCCCTAAAGACGCTCAATCCTTCAGTACTTCCTGTCTTCTGGGTCGGAGAACGGTCACGGGGCATGGTACCGCATTGAAACTTGCCGCCTTTTGCATCTGCTTTGAGCGGCACCTGCGCGCTGTTGATAACTCAGGGGCCGACATCTCCAAGGTTTATGGTCACCTCGAGGCAAACTGGGCTTCAGGATATGATCGCTACCGATCGGAGAAGCTGGTTAAATCGATCGGCTCGACCTGCGGTAAGGCCCCCAATGAGGAGGATTATGAAAATGGGAAACGCCTGCTAGGGAAGCGAGGTATCCCCCTCAATGTGGGGACGCTCGGAATCCGGTAGTCCGGACTTATTTACCGTGTTAAGTGTAGCAAGTGACTGGTCGCTCGCCTACCAACCGATGGAGTTCGCGCTCGCGACGAAAACCAAGCTCGCGAGGCGAATGATAGAAATGTCGGCGTGGCCGACGTTTAGGGGAAAAACCTCGCTGGAAGCCGACATAAAATGCTCTTTGGGAGGTTCCGCTTCGCAGCGATGAGCTCTTCACCGAAGGTCCGGTTCGGGCCGCCGTCGCTGTGTGGATGGCTTTCGGTTGAGATTCTTGTCCCCTCAATACTTCAAGGCCGGCTAAATCATACAGAATATGACTTTCTGTAGCGGACTTTCGTGCTCGGCGCAGCGAAGGCTAACTCTGTCTGCGCAGTGTGAGTTCAGCCATCGCCTGAGTTTGCGGCCGCAGCGAACGGCTGGTTCGGTGGGCCGCACCGCAGCGGTGTGATCGCAAGGTGAAAGTCCGCACTGGGCCGCCAGCGACGACGACCTGAAGTTGTTAGATTTCAATGGCCTCGGCGATTGCTAGCGCGTCTTCGAGTTCGACGCCCAAGTACCGGACTGTGCTGTCCATCTTGGTGTGACCAAGCAGAAGCTGAACCGCTCGCAAGTTGCCAGTCTTCTTGTAGATCTGGGTTACCTTTGTTCGCCTCATCGAATGCGTGCCGTAGGCACTCGCCTCTAATCCGATTGAAGTGACCCAATCGCGAACGATCCGCGCGTACTGGCGAGTCGAGATATGAAGACGCTCATGGAAGCGGCCCTGCCAAAGGTACTCTGAGCCGACCATGAGTTCATGCTCCATCCACTTCTCGACCGAGGCTCTTGCGCCCTCGGATATCTCAAAGCGCACCGGTTTTTGCGTTTTGCTTTGCAACACGGAAGCCCGTTCTTTGATCTGACCAGATGCCATGACGTCGACGACTTTCATCTTCACCAGGTCGCAGCCTCGAAGTTTGCTGTCGATCGCCATGTTGAACAGCGCGAGGTCGCGATGATTTTCTGCCAGTTCAAGGCGAACACGGATTGCCCAGACATGCTTTGGCTTCAGCGGTCGTTTCTGACCGACGATGCGGCCTTTGTTCCATGCAGGGCGAAGTGCGCGAATGGCTGGTAGGTTTGGTGTTTCCATGACTGATCCTCCGATCCGCCATGCCCTCCACAACGACAACCCGACGTTGACGAGGGACTTTATCACAGGATTGCTGCGTTGCCTCTGAGGTCGGCTCTGAGCCCGATGTGACGGATGCTGCGTGGGGCACGAAGGGCAGCTTTCAAACATCCGGCCACCTCAGGCTGGACTGACTGGTTTTAAGGAACACCAATCCGACCGCAATTACGGCGATGACGGAGTATGGCAATAAGCTGGAACTGAACCACGCATTTGGATCCCGGAACCCTGCGAATATGGCCAGGTTTGCTGCTAAGTTTACGGTGAGATGGATCAGGATCGCAGGCAAAATGGAGCCGCCTGATAGGGTGTAGGCCGCACCAATGATGACAGCATAGCACATCACATGCCCCGCATAGAGCGGCAATTCAATCTGGGCATGCGGTGAATCAATCGTCCAAAGCGGCAAATGCCAAACAAACCAGATCGCGCCAACCAGTAGCGACGCCGTCAGCCATCCGATATTTGGATTGAGGCGGTCCTGGAAGTATCCGCGCCAGCCAAGCTCTTCGCCGAGCGGTCCGAGGATCAGGTTAAATCCGATCACTGCCACAAGAAGGGCGGCACCGAGATTTGTTGTCCCTTCTGGCGCAAAGGGGCGCATCACCAGAAAAAGAACCAGCGGCGCGAGAACAAGAGCCCAGGCGGATGCCGGGACAGTCGAGACTTTCACCACCCGTCCTAACAAGTCCATCAGTTCACCATCCCGCAGACTAAGCAAAATGGCCGCCAGCGACGGGCCCCAGACCATGATCAACCAAAATGGAAGACCGATTGCACTTTCTGGTGATCGTGCGGCGGGTATGAAGAAAATGCAGGCAAATCCTGCAAGAGAAATGGCAAAGGTAAGTGCCAGAAATTGTAGGAATATCATGAAGATGACGCCTTCTGCTTGAGGTCCAAAAGGATCGGATTGAGTTCTTCGGGAGATTTCAGCAGAGGTGCCAAAGCCTCCAGCGAAGTGGCAGTAAAACCGGCAGCTTGAGCGCTTGACCAATGTCCCAGGGAATGACCTCGCGCCGGTTAATAAGTGCGTTAATTGTTAGAAATAATTCTACCACGTGTTCGACGTTGATGTCATCGCGGACAAAATTTGTCATACGGGCAAGCAACGCGTCTTTTAGGACGACCGAGAAAGCCTGCTCAAGTGCGAAAAGGTAATCCAGTTTGTCTTCCAGAGTCTGGAGGGCCGAGACAACGCCCGCATCGCCGCCAAGGTGGCTCGATCCATTCAAAAGAAGAACTAGTATCGGTGAAGCTTCTTTGTCGTTGAGTGCATCGGCAAGGCCTCCAACCTCTTCACGGACAAGTGCATCCAGCACCGCACGCTTATTCGAGAAATGGTGATACAGCCCGCCGCGGGAGATCCCGCAGGCAAGACGGATGTCCTCCATCTCAGTCTTGGCCAGCCCCTGTTCTACGACGATCTGGCGGGCCTTCTTCAGGATTTCATCTCGTCGCTCGGACTTTGATAGGCGTGTTCGCATGCGAGTCAATTACCGACACGTGTCGGTAAGGTCAATGGCATAATGTGAGCATGCCCCGCAAACCCAACCGCCCTTTGGCGGCATCAGGCAAATTAGCGCAATGATTGCGGCCGAAATTTAAGACTGTTTTCGTTGGGGTCCTCGCAAATGCAGCCATTGGCGCAGCCGCAGCGAAGGCACACTCTGTCCCGCGATTTGTGAGTTCGGACGTGACTTATATTTGCTCTAGCGGCGAATGACCGCAAAGCGGGCTGCTACCGCAGCACTGATAGATGTCGGTCAACGGCAGGAAAGGGCCGTTCTTGTCGTCAGGGATAGCGTCTAATGATCAGAATGCTGCGGGTTGCACGAATGGCGAAAATGCCGAAATCCAATCCCTCCGCCCCTCGCTTAGGCCGTTAGGCGGAAATAACTCAGCTTCCGTTCTGTTTCTCTCCAATCTGTGCATCGATGATCGCAACAAAACGCGTAACCGTCCCCACATCGTCGGCATCTGAATGTGGGGCTGCGAAACGCCCGCTATCATTGTCGAAATACTGCCCCGATGCGCGTGTGAACTCATCTGACAGGGCCGCACGGCACAAGATGTCGACCCCAATACTCAGGTCATTGCCGGATGTGCCGAACCCCTCGCGCACCATCTTGGTGGCCAGAAGAGAACCAGGGTTGACCGCAACCGAAACTGGCCCGTCGGGGTGTTTCGATGCAAAGTCTTGACTCCACATCGTCAGGGCCAGCTTGCTTTGGGCGTAGGCCTCCATGTCTTGTAGGGGTCGTTTGCCCGCCATCGCGTCCTCATCGATCGGCGCTTGGGCTGCAGAGGAAAGATGCACAAAGCGGCCGTCTCTTGGGACCACGGGCAACAGAAGGGTCGAGAGCAACGCAGGCGCATAGGTATTCACGACAAACCGGACATCCATACCGTCGCTCAAACGCGGCGTAGATGTTTTGAAAACACCTGCATTGTTGGTCACCACATCAATCCGGCTTTCGGCCCGCACCAGATCGCGCGCCATTTGCGCGATTTGGGACAGGTCCGACATATCGGCCTGAATGGTAGTTAGGTTCGCGCCAATCTCAGCTTTCAGCTCTGCAAGCTTCTCAGCATTGCGGCCATGCGCAATAACCGTATTGTCAGTCGTCATATAAAATGGGACATCAGAGCGGCTTGAACATTGGAGGCTCTGGTTCGGTTGCGTGATTGATTATGCGGCTTGTTTTTGATGTTGCAAGCGGCGTTGTCGGATCGTCAGTTTCTTGATCTTCTCCCTTTCTCTCAGAATGGCTTTGTCCCGTCCAAAGTAGACGTCGGCGGGTGTGACGTTATTCAGGCTCTCGTGGTAGCGCTGGTTGTTGTAGTAGTCGACGAAGGCCCCGATCTGTCGCTCGAGATCACCGGGCAGGTAGTAATTCTCCAGCAGAACACGGTTCTTCATGGTCTGATGCCATCGTTCTATTTTGCCTTGGGTTTGCGGGTGGAATGGCGCTCCGCGAACGTGGTCCATCTTCTGATCCTCCAGCCATTTGGCCAGATCGCCAGAGATGTAACAGGATCCGTTGTCGCTGAGCAGACGGGGTTTGTGTCGGACCACGGCCTGGTCGCAGCCCGATGCCTGAAGCGCCAGCTCGATCGTGCTGGTCACATCCTCGGCCCGCATGTTCGTGCAGAGCTTCCAGGCGATGATGTAGCGGCTGTAGTCGTCGAGGATGGTGGACAGGTAATACCAGCCCCAGCCAATGATCTTGAAGTAGGTGAAGTCAGTCTGCCACATCTGGTTGATGGCGGTGGTCTTGTCCGTGAACTCATCGGCGGCCTTGATCACCACGTAGTCCGGCGCAGTAATCAGATCAGCGGCTTTCAGGATGCGGTAAACCGATGATTCAGAGACAAAATATCGCTTCTCATCGGTATATTTAACGGCCAGCTCGCGTGTGGTCAGTGCCTCATGCTCCAACGCAAACTCGATCAGATCGTCACGGCGGATATCAGGGATGCGGTTCCAGACCGACTTTGGACGTGGCGAACGATCTGCCAAGGCATCCAAGCCACCTTCGACATATCGGTCATACCATCGGTAAAATGTGGTGCGCGGGATGCCCAGCATATCAAGGGTCTTCTTGGTTGGCAGATGCGACCCTTCAACTGTGCGAATGATCTCCAACTTCTCGGTTGCTGGATACCTCATTCCTCGAACTCCCCAGCCCCTGTCATGCTTTTTTTGAGCAGACGGTTTTCCAAGGTGAGGTCGGCCACGCATTCCTTCAGGGCCATGGCCTCAGATCTCAACTCCTTCACCTCAGGCGATGTCGCTTGACGCGCCGTGTCGCCGGAAAGACGACGCTTTCCAGCCTCAAGGAATTCCTTCGACCAAGTGTAATACAGGCTGTCAGAAATACCCTCGCGGCGACATAACGCCGAGATGCTTTCCTCCCCGCGCAATCCGGCCAAAACAATGCGGATCTTCTCCTCCGCCGAGTAGGTCTGGCGGGTCTTGCGGCGGATGTTTTTGACCAGCTTGTCAGCTGCGCCTTTCGATGTTCCGGGCTTCTTGTTCATCTTCGCTCCTTAAAGGCTACGATGAACCAGAAACCCTCCGTTATTCAAATCCTCATATCTGTCCCATAGGTGCTGACGTCAGACAACCGTATGTCCCTGGTTCGCCAATGCGATTGCAGTTGCGCGGCCAAGGCCATCGGTCGCGCCGGTGATGAGAATCGTCTTTGTCATGATCTAATCCTTATTTAAAAACCGGCAGGACATGCTCTGCCAAAGCCTCGAAGGTTTTCTTAACGGGGGTGGTGCTGAACCGCAGATTGAGTGCAACATGGTTCACTCCGATCTGTTCGAGTTGTTGAAGATACTGCACCAACACGCCATGCCCAGACCGGAAGCCGAGGTGGATGGGGCTGGGCGGCTCGTCGGGGTTATCGGCAAGATCAATATAGAGCGGTTGCAACACAGGTTTCGGTGCCTGTCCAAGATCGGCCAATTGTGTCCGCCAATCCTGCAACACGCGATCCTGCGCCACACCGGGGCGGGGATAGGTCATCCAGCCGTCGCCATGTTGCGCAATCCAGTCCGGCGATTGGCGGCTTGAGCCTGTGATCAACATTGGCAGCTTTGTGCCTGCCGGTTTGGGCAACATCTCGATGGAGGGGTCGACCTTGCCAAAGCGGTTGTCAATCTGTGCAGCGGACGCGCCCATCGCGCGAATGTACTCAAAGCTTTCGCGGAAAGCGTCGCCGCGCCCGTCGAAATCGCGGTTCATAGCGGGGTATTCTTCGGGGCGATCGCCAGAGGCCACGCCAAGGATCAACCGCCCGCCTGACAGCACATCGGCAGTTGCCGCGGCTTTGGCCACATGGGCGGGGTGGCGCAAAGGCAAGATGATACTGGCAACGCCCAAAGCGATATCGGTTGTCGTCGCGGCGAGATAGCCAAGATACGCAAAGGGATCAAATAGCTGCCCAGCATCGCCAAAGCTGGGAACGTTGAACGGCACATCGCGTAACCAGACGGCTTTGAAGCCAAGCTTTTCGGCCTGCTGAACACGGCTCAGATGGTCGGCCATATCCGGCACGGGGCTGCTTGCGTATTGCGCGATCGGGACCACAAGCCCGACACTCAACCGACCGTTCTGAAACGTCGCATTGTAGCCGCGGTTGATTTGCTCGAAGAAGGTCTGGGTGTCGTCGCGCATGGGGGCTCTCCCTCAAAATGCGCCGCCCCTTGAGAGGGACGGCGCGGATGCTTTAGGCAAGATCGTCTTTGCCCTCGATTAGGTAGTGGTGGCCCACTGATCCGGCCGTGCGTGCAGCGAGGTGGGGTGCATAAGCCTCATCAGCTATGAAAGCTTGTGCAGCTTCCTTGGATTGCCATTTGATAATGATGCGCAGACCCGCTTCTTGAGCTTCGCCGTCCACCTGCTTGTGGCTTATGGTGCGGGCTATGTATTTGCCGCCGTACGCGGCGACGCGCTCATTGGCAGTCGGCAGGTAGTCGGGGATCCACACATCGTCGGTCGGGGTCATGTCGAGACCAGAGTAACAAGCCATTTTGGTTTTCCTCTCAAGGGTCGGTTAGGTTTGGTCAAGAGGACAGTCCGGGAAGGACCTGTTTGCCGATTACGCGACCACTTTCCTGACGCTTGTGCGCCTCGGTCAGCGTGTCCACCGTCAGCGCCTCGGCGCGTTCGGTGACCGTGGATTGGAGGGCGCCCGCATCGATCATTTGCGATACGCGGTTCAATAGATCGCGCTGCGCGGTGATGTCATCAGTGGCGAACATCGAACGGGTGAACATGAATTCCCAAGAGATCGTCAGCGCCTTTGGTTTTGCGATTGAGATATCGAGGTTTGCAGGGTCGTCGATTAGCGCGATGTGGCCGCGCGGCGCGATCAAATCAATGATAGCGGGCCAATGCTGATCCGTGGCTGTCAGTGCGGCAACATAGGTTGGCGCGAGGCCCAGATCCTTAATTTGCGCCGCCAGATCGCCGCGGTGGTTGACCACATGATCCGCACCCATCTTGCGCACCCAGTCTTCGGTTTCGGGGCGCGATGCCGTCGCGATAACGGTCAGGCTGGTAAGCGTCTTGGCAAGCTGGATCAGGATCGAGCCGACGCCGCCCGCGCCACCGATCACCAAGAGGCTCTGGCCTTCGCCTTGGTCTTCAACCAGACGGAAACTGTCGAACAGCATTTCCCAAGCAGTGATGGAGGTTAGCGGAAGGCCCGCGCTTTCTACGAAATCGAGAGACGCCGGTTTCTTGCCGACAATGCGTTCGTCAACGGCGTGGAACTCTGCATTTGTACCGTCGCGGGTTACATCGCCCGCATAAAACACCTCGTCGCCGACCGCGTAGCCCGTGACGTCAGAGCCGATTTCTGCAACCGTGCCTGCCGCGTCATATCCCAAAATACCGTGATCGCCCTCGGGGGCACGCGCCTCGCGCAATTTGACGTCAACGGGATTGACCGAGATGCCCTTAACCGCGACCAGAATATCGTGTGCGCCAAGGGTCGGCTTATCCCGATCAAACAGGCTCAAGGCACCTGCGCCGTCGATAGGACCGTTTTGTGTGTAGCCGATAGATATCATGTTCAATGCTCCAAAATGCTGCGTTACTGACAGCATATCACCATGATTTCTTATAGAAACGGCGCAAATATTATTTCAGAATTCCGACTATTGATATAATTGGGATGTATGGACACAGACGCCCTTCGCCTTTTCGTCGCCGCTGCTGAACGGCTGAACATCACCGCCGCTGGCCGCGATCTTGGCCTTGCCCCTGCTATGGCAAGCAATCGCCTTGCGAAGCTTGAGCGGGAACTGGGCACGGAGCTATTGCATCGCACCACGCGCAAGATCTCGGTCAGTCAGGAGGGGGCGGCGTTCTTGCCCTATGCGCGGGAGGTTCTGGCCCAAGTCGATGCCGGCCGTGCCGCCTTGGGCGCGGGCACCCTGCACCCAAGCGGCAGACTGCGGTTCGCGGCCCCCAGCAGCTTTGCCCAGCTGCATATCATTCCGATCCTGCCGGAGTTTCAATCGCGCTACCCCGATATCACACTGGATCTCAGGCTCTCGGATACACGCCAAGACATTATCGAAGGCAGCTTCGATCTGGCCCTGCGCAACGCGCCGCTCGAAGACAGCAGCCTTATGGGGCGCAAACTGGCAGATGACACGCGCATTTTATGTGCATCGCCTGCCTACATCGAGGAGTTCGGCCATCCACTGACGCCTGATGCTCTCGACGCCTACCGCTTCCTATCGTGGTCGAACATGGCCCCGCGACAGATCATGCATGTCGATGGCAAAACTGCTGTGGTCGATCCCGCAAAAATGATGTGTCGGACGATCCTTGACGATGGAACATCTCAACGGCTGGCGACACTGGCGGGGATGGGGATCTCGATAAACTCACTCTGGAGCGTGGCGCAAGACCTTGAGACGGGACGTTTGCTTCGCGTGCTGCCGGACTGGCGCTTGAATGACCAATCAGTGCTTTGGTTGATCTATCCCAAGTCGAATGTTCTGACGCCAAAAGTCAGGTGCTTTATGGACTTTTTGATTAACCAACTGGACGTGGCGAAGCTGACGGGTGGGTAATTCCTTAATCCTTGCCCATCGATATTGGTCTGTGAGATTACAGAGCGAGAAAATCACCTGGGCCGTTTCTCTTTAGCAGTCGTTGGTCCTGCCGCAGCGAAAGCTCACTTTGTCCACGATGTGTCAGTTCAGCCAACCCCAGATTTTGCGGGGCGCAGCGAATGTCCGTAATGCGGGCTGCGACTGCAGCATTTTGGTGTTGTTACCAATGACCGGTTAGGGCCGTTCGCGCGACTTTGCAAAGGTCGCTATCTGCGCATTGCTGACCTTGGTGCATGGCGCGGCAAGAGCTACCGCGCAGGCAGTGGTGTGAATGTCGGCTTTTCACATTACGAACCAATGATCGCGCACCTGCAGAGGATGTCTGCAAACCGCCCCTAGTGTTGATCGACGCGAACGACCCTTTGCTGCCTTTCACCGACCGGTCAAGATGCTGCGGTTCCAGCCCACTTTGCGGTCATTCGCTGCAGCTGTGAAATCACCAAGGCCGGGAACTCAAAGAATGCGGACGAAGTGAGAGTTCGCCGCGTTTGCACAGATGGCCGCTTTTTGGGTGCGCAGGATTGGGATCGAGGAATAGCGCGTCGATTACGGCCTTCGGGAAGTCCGTGATTAATTTCGGGTTTCTAGAATTCGTCAGATTCCGGAAAAATGCCTAGCCTAACAAGGAAGCTTGGGTCGCTGACTTCTCCGCTCGCTGGATCTTCAGTAACCATGTAGGCGTCAGCACCCGCGCAATTTTCGGATAGCGCCTCTCGTTCGGCTCTGTTTGTCGCTTCCAACGCTGTGGAATATTCAAATTGCTTGGCAATCTTCAGGCCTGTCTGCCCATTGCGCCCAGCCTTGATTACAACATAAGTCTGGCAGATATAGTGGGTTTTTTCTGGGGGACGGTCTGCGTCTGTCATGGATCGATCCTTCTGATCGGCTGTGACACTTGGAAGTTCCGGGAACAGCCCTTGCCGATTTCAGCCGGATTGAAGCGCCTGTTTCCCAGCTGAGCACTTAACGCACACAAAACCACCGAAATTCAACTACCGCGTTGAAGCGGCTTTCGAGCGACGCGATTTAGACGCTGCTAAATTTTTGGTTACAGTTGGCGTGTTTGCTTCTCTTTCAAGGCGGGCGTTTCGCAGTCGGGAATTCTTGGCGTCACGTTTTTCCGTTTCTTCGTCGACCATTTGTCGGACGACACGCGTCGTCTTATCCATCGCCGTTTCCGGTTTGGAGTCATACACTTTGAACAGATTGTTTTTTGTGAGTTTCGTCAATTTTCAGTTTCCTTTGTAGCTTAAGGTTGGCCCGACCAAGCGAGGTCTTTCACGCCAACGCCAAGTGGTTGACCTTGCCTTGGGCACGCCGTGATGGGCGCATGGATTGATCGCCCAACAGTGTCACTTCGATGTCCGGCGCTGCCATGGCATGTATCAACGCATTGTAATTCATCCGGAATCTCACCTCGGAACCCACCATTGGCAGGGTTCGGGGCGTTCCGATGACAATATGATCACTGGTTGCACCGATCAATGTGCTTCCAACAGGCATTGAGAGCCCCGGAATGTCGGTGTCCTGATGTCCCATCGCGAGGATCATGCGCGCAGAGGCAGCGCAGGTTGTCACAATGCGATGTCGTCCCGGTGCTGGATCGATCAGGGCGATAGTGGAAGGCGGGGGTTTTGCATTCGTTTCGATAACTTCGGCAACAAGCGTGAAGGCGTCCGTGTGCATCCCACCGATCTGGTCCCCAGAAACCGGCTCAACACCCAGAAGGATCGCCTCACCCAAACGGAGGTCGTTGACGCGACCCGTCGCGTGTTCGCCAAGCGCCCAGGGCAAGTTGGCTGAGTTGCCACCTGACACAAACTTGAGGATCGGGCCGCATACCCCCTCGATCTCATTCGCGAGGTCGCAAAAAGCGGCCATTTGAGATGCAGTAGGGGCGATCCCGCTCAGACAGGCAAAATTCGCACCAATCCCTTTCAATGCAACCCCTGACATTTGCATGACCTGCTGTGCAATACCTTCCAGGTTCTCGGGTAGTATCCCGTCGCGCAGATCACCCATTTCGACCATGAGGACGATACCGTGGACGGAACGATTGCGGATCGCGGCAGCAGCCAGCGCCGAAATAACCGAAAGCTCTGTGTTATAGCTCTCTTCGCAGGACTGAACGACTTGGTCGGCCTGGCTTAACATCGGCGTACGGATCAGAGTGATAGGGCCTGTCACGCCCGCCGAACGTAGCCTTTGCACATTGCGGACACGTGCATCTGCAAGCCCGGCTGCCCCACCATCGAGCATGGCCTGAGCGATCGCTGGATGCCCACAGACAGCCTTGGTCACGCCTGTGACGCCGATCCCACGCGGGCCTAGGCGCTTGACAAGGGTCTGTGTGTTGCGACGTATCTTGCTGAGGTCCACCTCGATGCGCGGGCAGCTCATATCGCGGCCATACACGGCCTTTGTGTCAAGCCGGGGTATACGGCGAGTACCATCGCAAGCAGATTTGAAGCCGGTCGGGCCAACGCATCGGTGACCGGCAGCCCGAGTTTGAGTGATTGGGCCGCGATGGTGGCGGTGATTTCGGCCTCGGACATCCTTTCGTGGTTGAGCGTAACACCGATGACCCTAGTGTCGGCAAAGGCCTCGATCAAGGCAATCTCACTTGACGACGTGGGCATCGGCATATCGGGAAAGTCACAGCGATGGACACGTTTGGGCGCGTGCTGAAGGATGACAGCGTTCGGCTGGCTCCCCCTAAGGATAAAGGCTGAAGTGCAGAACGCGGGATGGCTCAAAGCACCCTGACCTTCGATCAGAATGACATCCGGTTGTTCCACTTCAGAAGCTGCAACAATCGCACCTTCAAGTTCGCCGCAGCAGAATTGAGGCGGCACGGCATCCATGGCGATACCGTATTTTGCGCCCTGCATCAGGCCGGTCTGGCCTGTGCCGACCAGCACTGTCTTGATGCCCTTCGCATTCAGAGCCCGGGCCAAAACGGTCGCCGTTGTCCGCTTGCCGATCGCGCAATCAGTACCAAGAACGGCAATCCGCAGCGCTTTTACACCGGCGACACTACCATCAAACAGGCGCATGTCCTTGCTGGGTTTCGGCTTGCGGATGTCGCGGATCGTGACGTTCCGTTCCGAGGCAGCGTTGGCTATTTCTCGGTCATCGCTCAGATATTCATGCAGCCCACTCACAATGTTCATACCAAGCTCAATTGCTTGCAGAACAACGCCTCGGTCCGCAGTCGAGAGACGCCCCGTTGACGGAGCCATCCCATAGATCAGCGTATCGGGAATGACGGTTTCATGGGCAACAGCGGCGTCCAGATGATCAAAGATAGGTATGCTGTTGCTTACGTCGTCTAGAACGGATCCGCTGTCTTGTCCGCTAACGGTGCTGTCGATGACGGAAAGGATGCGATACGCTTGTGAATGACGAACAAGGCCATTTGCCGTCTTACCATCGATTTGCGCGAAATTCCCCTCGCAATAGACGACTGCCGTCGGTGAGGATGTGATCTGACTGCCTGACGTTATGCCTGCGGGTTTGATCTGTTTCATTGGAGGTGCTTGTGCTCCCCTGATAGGGCGGCGGATGGTATCAACAGTTTCAGATTTGGTTTCCATTGTGGTTCTCTTTTATTGATTGGCACGAAGGGCGGAATTACCCTCACATGTGCATTTTAAATGGGGATGGAGCCGTGGCTCGCGCCTAGTTGTTAAGGACGCACAGCCCCTTTGATTTTTGGAAATTTTTGTTGCACTCCCAGCGATTTCCCGACCCGTCCAGATGCGCATTTTCGGGAACGTTTATGAATTCGCATGCCTCGCCTGAGGCTGCGTATCCCCGATCACACTTCCACCCTGAGCCATAGCTTGCGTCGTCGAAGTATGCATTTGCAGGGATCGCGACGGCTTCGCACAGACCAGCCTGGTCAAAGAAGCCGCGCTCACATGTCCAGGGCTGACCGTATCCAGATCCATTCAGATAGGCGTTTGCTGGAACCGCGATGGCAGTACACCGGTCGCCAGTTGTTTCAAACCCACGTTTGCAGGTCCACGTGGAGCCATATAATTCATCTGCCAAGTATGCATTCTCTGGAATCACGATCTCCTGACATGTGTCATCGACCTTGATGTAGCCGCGCAAACAGCGCCACTGTTCGCCTGACGGATCCAAAAATCCACCCTCAGGCACCTCAACAGCAACACATGCAATTTCATCGGTCCTGCGAAACCCATGCAGACATTCCCACCCGGGACCGTAGGGCCGCTTCGTTTCGTATGCGTTTTGCGGCACAATCACGGCGACGCAGGCATTTTCGTTTAGCCGGAAGCCAATGTTACATTCCCACCCATCACCGTAACTTTTAGCACTGGCGTTCTCAGGCATGGGCTGAGTGGCGGTCTGGGCAAGTGCTGGTAGTGCAAACAGCAGGACTGCAATAATCGAACCCATAAATAGCGGCATGATTGTTGGTGTGTCCGCTGAAATATGGGCAGTAATAGATTGCGGAGAACGCGGCTCCATTAACTGTGATTTACGATCCATCTAACTCTAGCCCCGCAAGACACGCGTCTGCCAGATCTCGGCTTGGGGTATCAGTGCCCGGCAACGTGGCCCAGCCGGTTTCCATCATGGCTTTGCGTCGCTGAAAGCTTGACTCTTCTTGAAGTGTTGCCAGTTTTGCGGTGCGTTCTGTATCAACTTGTGAAAGATTCAAGCAGACCGGCACCATCGCCAATGTGACTTCCTCTGCCGCAAGGTTTTGGGCCATCTCGTCCGCACTGCCTGCAGTTGTCCAGCCGCCCCAGGTGAAGCCAAGAACAAAGACAGCAACTGCGCCAACCAACGCGCCGTAAACGCCGGGTTTCGTCCATTCGGGAAATGTCATTTTTGATCCTCTGACGGAGAAAGCGCCGCCGCACTATTTTTGATTTCGTGTTTGTTCGCGTTGGCCTGATCCTGTGCCAGAGCCAACTCCAGGTCTCGGTGATCCACTGTGCGCAGCTCTGACTTTCCTGCGCGCAAATTGATCAATAGAAACGTCGCGGTCCGTCGGTACGCAGCAAAGCTGTCGCTCTGCATTACTTCGTCGTCCGCAAAAACTTGACGCTCGCCCGCAGGCAATTCATCCGTGTATCCAGCGACCGCGAACGGATAAAGGAATGTCACAACTGACGTGGTCGTGCGCGATAACATCGGCAACCTTCCCAAACATCAAATCCCTAGTACAGGACGTGACAGCTGAATTTTCATGATCAAGGGTTGCGGTTCGCCCTGGCAGGCTGATGCACCTATGCCGCAGAGAACCGCAACTTCCGTATCTCTCATATAGCCTCTCAACGTCGAAAATACAACGTTGATGACTCTGGCTTCATTTCTGAGACATCTATGACCTTAAGGTGGTTAAAGTTTGCAAGCCCTCAACATGCGGACCGGAAGACCTCTGTCGATCTATGTCATTTTCCGGCTCGCTCGCTCAGAGGCTGACGTTCGGTGCGTCCCAGTAAATTGGCAAAGAGGGGCTCAAATCCGCCTTGTGGTATTGCAGAAAAAAGCGGGCTAATGGTCGAGTGAATGTCAGCTTCTACTGATTGGACCGTGAGAACTCGCACCCGCAGCGAAGGTCTGGTTTCCGCCCGATTTGTCCATTCCATATTAGCCTTGGGCACTCCCATTGAGAACCCTTTCAAAAGACTGGACTACGTCGTCGTATCGAGCGTTAGTGTTCCTGCGCCTGGCCTTATTCGGCGGCGCGGTCCGGAACTCCGGGCTCTACTCGGTAGCAGCGGGGTTTTTCCGCTGATCAACCGAGGAGACCAACATGACCAAGTCTGACGAGCACAACGCACCTGCCAAGGCGATGGCAGCATCGCGTACGACCAAGAAGGACCAGTTGATCAAACTGCTGGGGACGAGGGCAGGAGCTGATACCAAAACCCTGAGCGCGAAGCTGGTCTGGCAGCAACATACAACGCGCGCGGCTCTGACCGGTTTGCGCAAAGCAGGGTACGAGATTGCCTGCAACAAACCTACCAAAGGCGGGATGTCGAGGCATCGCATCCTTTCTGCGCCTACGCCGAATAAATCCCGTGGATCCGAGAGCGCAGCCAATGGGGCGTGATCCGAACCCGGAGCGGCCCCGCATGCTTGCGGAGTGGGAGGCGGTCTTCGGATCGCCTCCGCCAGCCTATCTGTCGGTGCCGTTCATGCAGCGCGCGGTTTGCTACGAGCGGCAATGCAGGGCGCATGGGCGGCTGGCCGCCACAACGCGCCGCGCACTAACACAGATTGCGAGCGGGGAGGACGTTGCCGTTGCGGTGCCGGCAAGGCTGAACCCCGGCGCGCATCTCGTGCGGGAATGGAACGGTCGAACATACCAGGTGCAGGTCACGGAGGCGGGCTTTGAGATGGATGGAAAGACTTGGAGGTCACTATCAGCCATCGCCAAACACATCACCGGCGCTACCTGGTCTGGCCCCCGGTTCTTTGGCCTGCAGAGCAAAGCCGGGAGATAAGATATGAAGAAGCTGCGTTGCGCCATCTATACCCGCAAGTCATCTGAAGAGGGCCTTGAGCAAGAGTTCAACTCGCTGGATGCGCAGCGCGAAGCCTGTGCGGCTTATGTTGCCAGCCAGAAGCACGAAGGCTGGGTGTTGCTGCCCGCGCATTATGACGATGGTGGGTTGTCCGGCGGAACCCTGGAACGACCGGCGCTGCAGAGCCTTCTGCAGGACATATCTGACGGGCGGGTGGACCAGATCATCGTGTATAAGATCGACCGGCTCACGCGGTCCCTCGCGGACTTCTCCAAGATCGTCGACATTCTGGATGCGGCAGAGGCCTCGTTTGTCTCGGTCACCCAATCCTTCAACACGGCCACCAGTATGGGGCGGCTGACGCTGAACATGCTGCTGTCCTTCGCGCAGTTTGAGCGAGAGGTAACGGCCGAACGTATCCGCGACAAGATCGCGGCGTCCAAGCGCAAGGGGCTATGGATGGGCGGGCAGGTGCCACTGGGCTATGATGCTGATGGGCGAACACTCAGCGTGAACCTCAAGGAAGCGGCGGTGGTCGAGCAGCTTTATGCGCTCTACGAGGATCTTGGCACCGTCAGGGCGGTGAAAGCACAGGCTGACGCGCTGGATCTACGGAGCCGTCAACGAACGCTTGCAGATGGCAGCACGACGGGCGGAACCCATATGGACCGTGGCCACATCCATCATCTACTGACCAACCCGATCTACGCTGGGCGCATCCGGCATCGTGACAAGGTGTTCGAGGGGCAGCACCCGGCGATAATCGCACCTGAGCGATGGGATCGCGTCCAGCGGTTGTTGCAGGATGGTGCGGCGAAGGGCAGGGGACGCAAAGCCGCCAATCAACGCTCTTTGCTATGCGGCAAACTCTTCGACGAAACTGGTGATCGCCTGACGCCTTCGCATACGAAGACGCGGAAAGGCGCACGACTGCGCTATTACATCTCGCACAGGTTAGTGGCCGGGAGCAGCGAAGCACACAAAGATGCCTGGCGCCTGCCTGCGCCGGAGCTGGAGAACAAGATCGCTGATTTGGTACGCAAGATGATCTCTGCATCCGGCTTCGCACCCACACTACTGCCGGCAGCAACGGCGGATCAGATCGATCGCGCTGCTGATACTCTTATCTCCCGCGCGAAACGCGACAAGCCAAGCAGCCTGTTTGACCTCATCGAACGCGTGGACATCGCTCCCGGTGAGTTGGTCGTGCAACTGAGTGCTGACGCCATCGCCGGGAGTATTGACGTAAACTAGGAGCATCTGGAAGAGCATGTTCTCAGTGAGACCATCCCCTTCCAACTCCGCAAGCGCGGCGTCGAGACGAAGATCATTCTTGCGGATGCGCCAGCCGGTATCGACAAAACGCTCATCCATAACATCGCCAAAGCCTACGTTTGGTTTGAGCGGATCAAGGCCGGCGAAACCTTCTCCGAGATCGCAGAGGCAGACGCCACATCCAAACGGCGCATCCAGCAGATGATTGATCTTGCCTTCCTGGCACCCGACGTCGTGCGCGATGTTATGGAGGGAAAACAGCCCGTTGGTTTTACATCGGACTGGTGCTTGCGCCACGAGTTGCCATCGGACTGGGACGAACAGCGCCAGATGATCGCGGCCCTCTGACCCCAAACACCCCAAACTCGTATCGCGGAAATGCCGTTCCCAGACTTCGCGGCATATCGGCTCCGTTTTGGCTCACAGGCACAGTCTGCCCTTCGCCCCAACCCACACAACCCGCGGACAACACGCGACAATGTCACGCCTACCGCGCACGGTCTCTTTTAATGAAAGTGTATGGCTGTGTGGGCAGTCCTGAGCTAACGCGTCTCGCCAATTTTGCCTGGTTACAGGGAATTTACAGGGAAATTTGCGGAATTCTGTACGTTTTACCCGATTTTGGAGGGTTTCTGCCCCAGGTTTACGCGTTGTGTCAGTGGGTTAAGCGCCAATTCCCTGTTCGACTAAAAACAGGGAATTGGCCGCGCGGGAACAGAGAAATTTGGGAGGATATCAGCGAATAGCGCTGTTGATATCGTGTGTCGCGAGTTTTGGTTTTGGCGCGTGCGTTTCCAGGAATGTGGTTGGCCGATATTCGTAGAGCGGAGCCGGCTCCGACGCGGAGCAATTGCAAAGCATTTTTGTTCATGTTATGTTCTTGTTGGGCGATTCTGCCCGAGGAGGGACAACCGTGCGTGCACGGCTGTCCTTTTTTTGTTTCGGCGGGTTGGCCGCCAGGCGCACGGCGTGGCCGGCGCTTAAACGAAGATCAATAGGGGCAACAACATCATGTCAGGCAAGAAAACAGAACTGATCCCAATCGAGGATCTCAAACCATGGGCTCGCAATGCGCGGACCCACTCGAAGAAGCAGGTCCGCCAGATCGCGGATAGCATCAAGACTTTCGGGTTTACCAATCCGGTCTTGATCGACGAGCGGCGCACGATACTGGCCGGTCACGGTCGGGTCGAAGCGGCAAAGCAACTCGGCATGGCGGAGGTTCCATGTTTGCGGTTGGATTATATGAGTGCGGATGAAAAGCGCGCCTATGTCTTGGCCGATAATAAGCTCGCCTTGAACGCCGGCTGGGACGAAGACTTGCTTGCTGCAGAACTTGGTGAGCTGCTGTCGAGCGATTTAGAGTTCGATGTTTCCGTGACCGGGTTTTCTATTCCGGAAATTGATGGGCTTTTGGAGACTGTTGCTCCGGAAGACGACGGAGATCCAGACGACGATACTTTGCCTGATGTGGCGCCAGCTCGGGTCCGCGTTGGTGACGTTTGGCAATTGGGTTCACACCGATTGGTTTGCGGCGATGCGCTGGATCCGCAAGTGGTGGCTACGTTGATGCAGGGAGAGCAGGCCCGCATGGTGTTCAGCGATCCGCCGTACAATGTTCCGATCGACGGCCATGTCGGGAACTCGGGCAAGATACAGCACCGTGAATTTGCCATGGCTTCTGGTGAGATGAGCCGGGCTGAGTTCACTTCGTTCCTGGAGAAGGGTTTGAGCAATCTCGCGGCAAACAGCATGGATGGCGCGATACATTATCTGTGCATGGACTGGCGCCATATGGCTGAAATGTTGGAAGCAGGGCAGGGGGTTTATGATGAGTTGAAGAACCTGATTGTCTGGGCCAAGGACAACGGTGGTATGGGGACGTTCTATCGCTCCCGCCACGAACTGATCTTTGTGTTCAAGAAGGGCAAGGCGCCGCATCTGAACAATTTCGAGCTTGGCCAGCATGGGCGGTATCGAACCAATGTGTGGGAGTATCGCGGCGCAAACAGTCGTCGTGCCGGGCGGTTGGAGGAGCTTGCCCTACATCCGACGGTCAAACCTGTGCAAATGATTGCTGACGCCATCCGGGATGTTTCTGGACGTGGAGACATTGTACTCGATATTTTTGGCGGATCGGGATCGACCTTGATTGCTGCACATAAGACGGGTCGCAAGGGATACTTGTGTGAACTGGATCCGATTTATTGCGACCGCATTCTAGCGCGATGGGAAGCCTATGCAAATGACGAGGCTGAGCAACTGGTGTGTGGCTGGGCGTCACCTGAAAAACTGTTGGAGGCCGCAGAATGACCCGATCCTCCCCAAAATTGCCAATCCATAAACCGGGATCTGACTATGAAGTCGGCTATGGAAAGCCACCGAAAGCAACCCGGTTCAAACCTGGTAGGTCAGGTAACCCCAAAGGCCGACCTCGGGGTGCGAAGAACAAGCGGCCGGGGATGCACGAGGAACGGCTGAAAGATTTGGTCATTGAAGAGGCGTATCGCGGCGTGACGGTGCGCGATGGCGATCGTAGCGTAACGGTGCCTATGGCGCAGGCCATACTCCGGTCAATGGCGGTAAATGCAGCAAAGGGTCAGCACCGGGCTCAAAGGCTCTTCGCTGAACTGTTGGCGTCCGTCGAAAGTTCACGAAAGCTGTTGCATGATGAGTATTTCGAGAAAGCTCTGACCTACAAGCTTGAGTGGGAAAAAGAGCTCAACCGGCGTGCACAACATGGCATCACGCACCTGCCTGATCCTCTGCCTCACCCGAACCAGGTCAAGATCGACATGCGTGAAGGGACGGTGCATCTCGTTGGACCGTTGACCCGGAGGAAAAGGCCGAGCTGGATTACTGGCGGGGGCAGAAACCGCTGATCCGGGAAGCGATCGCAAATCTAAGGGATGACCTGATCGAAACGGATGATCCCGAGGATCGGGCAAGTATCGAGCACCACATTGGCATAGGGGAACACGTGCTTGAGCAAATCGAAACGGCGATCCCGGATGACGGTGAGTTCTGAAAGTTGATGGAGCGGGCGATGGCCCGCTACAATAGCTCGTTGCAATGTCTGACGTCGGCGCCAATGGGGCAGTTTAGTGTGATTTGATAAGAGAGCGTTTCTGGCTCATCGTAATCAACAAGGAGTGAAGATTAGGATCGTGTTGCATACGAGCAAAGGTGAAGGAAAGGAAGGCGGGGCAAAACAGGCTTTCGCTACTGTTGTTCGAAAGCCCGCTTCTGGCTCGATAGGCAACACTTCTTACCGTCCGTAGTTTTCACACTTAATTCGTGTCGTCCCGCCAATATGAGCCATAAGTGAACGGATTCTGGTATGCAAACCTATCTCTTAGAAACCAAACGGCTCCTGTTCAGGCGGCCTAATCGATCAGACTTGCCTTGGTATACGAGCTATTGTCTTAGCGAACGAACGCGGTATGTCGGCGGACCGTTTAGTGAGGTACAGGCGTTCGAAAAGTTAGCTTCGATGATCGGACACTGGGAGCTGCGCGGATTCGGTCGTTTCGTGTTTATTGACCGTAAGACGGAACGACCGCTGGGACACTTCGGTGCGTTACAACTCAGTTTGTCTAAGCCTCCAGAAATCACTTGGACAATTTGGAACGATGTCGATGAGGGCAAAGGGTTTGCCACTGAGGCTGGTGTTGCTTTCAAGAGTTACGCTATGGGGGAGCTCGGGCTTTCGAGCCTAGTTGCGCGAGTGCATCGCGAGAATTCAGCGTCGCGAGGTCTAGCCGAACGCTTAGGTGGTGAACTTGACGCCGCAGCAGTTCCGCCATCTTGGTTACCGAACTCGGTGTTGTATCGGTTTTGATTCATAGCTGGGCAGAGCAGACTTTTGTACAGCGGGCAGCATCGGACAAGAATGGCTCTTTCCAGCCCTTCTCCGCCTCGCAGCAACTGTGGGCAGTCTAGGCAAAGAGGTGTTCCTAGATATTGGACCAGTTTGCAGCCTTGTTAAGATGGATCATGGTTTCATTTAGGCTGCTAATCTCATTGGTTCTGTTTTGTCGGCGTATACCTCATCGGGGGTCAATAAGCCGTGCGTTGAGTGAGGGCGTTCGGAGTTATAGTAGCTCAGCCACTTGCCGATCCCGTCACGCATTTTTGACCCTGTCTCGAAGGCATTCAAATAGATGCATTCATACTTCAGCGACCGCGACAATCGTTCGATCATCCGGTTGTCGCGCCAAGCGCCTTTGCCATCCATGCTGATTTTTATCCTTGCGTCCGTCAGCACATCGATTCAAACGCCACAGGTGAATTGAATGCCCTGATCGGTGTTGAAGATTTCCGGCTTACCGTGTTTGGCTAGGGCTTCTTTCAAAGCCTCGACGCAGAAGTTCGCATCCATGCTGTTTGACAGCCGCCAGGCCAGCACTTTGCGGCTGTACCAGTCCATGATCGCCACGAGATACAGAAAGCCACGTCGCATAGGGATGTAGGTAATATCTGCGCACCAAACTTGGTTCGGGCGGTCGATGATCAACTTCCTCAGCAGTTATGGCCAGATCTTGTGCTGTGGGTGCTTCTTGCTTGTGTTGGGTTCCTGATAGATCGGTACCAGCCGCATAAGGCGCATCAACCGGCGGACACGGTGGCGGCCACATGAGTGATTGTTGCGCTTCATGCACCGGGCCATCTGACGCGACCCATACCAAGGTGTTTCAAGGAACTGTTTGTCAATTATTTCCATGAACCGCAGGTTCTGGGCGCTTTCGCCGACAGGCTAATAGAAAAGCCGCTACCGCGACAGATGCAACAGTTCGCACTGTTTACGCATGCTTAACTCTTGATCCCGGCTTACCATTTTTTCCTTCGCGTCCCGAGCAACTGATGCGAGGCATTGGCTAAAAAAACCGTTCCACAACAAGTTGGTCAATCTTGGAATGTAGCTTGTCGACATCCGCCATGCTCACCTGTTCAGGAACCTAACCCCGGCGCGCAAAGGCCGTCGCCATGTTCTATATCGCCGTCCGTTTCCAAGTGCCGTTCTGCGTTGGATGCACACCAATCTTCTTGAATAACTCCGCCAGCGTCATCTCCTCGCGGATCGCTTCAAGCGCAACCTTGGCCTTAAACTCAGGTGAATGGTTCTTGCGTTTCTTCATTTCGGATCACTTCTCTCGATATGCGATCCACCTTAACGACTGGTCTGAATTTCCGCGGCCACCTCTCCCATTTTGCAGGGGCAGAGCACACTTCAAGATTTCTATTGCATGATAACACTGTTAACATTAGAAGACTTCATAGGTTCACGATGTTAACATTTTGTTACCCTGAGGAGGAAACATGAATATGACAATTTTCCGCGCAGCTTCGTTGTTCGCATATGCCGTCATAGTAGTTGTCGGCAGTCTCGGCCCCGCAAAATCGGTCGCTGAAGGTTTCCCCGACCGTCCGATCACCATCCGTGTCGCTTACCCACCCGGAGGCCCAGCCGATGAATCGATCCGCACTGCCGCGAAGGTTCTCGAGCAGGCCCTGAACGCCAAGCTAGTGATCACGAACGCCCCGGGCGCGAATGGATCGATAGCTGCGGCGGGTGTGCTGAATGCCGATCCGAACGGATTTACACTGCTTGGAACGACCGGAACCGATTTCATTTCTGCGCCCCGCGTCGTTCCGTCGGCAGATTACAATCCGACGGCTTTTCACCTGCTTGGGCAGGTGGGTGTTGCAGACTTCATGCTCGTGTCGAGCTCTGCCCGGAAATTTGCCAGTCTGGATGAACTGCTCGACTATGCGCGCAATCCAAACAACAAGCCGCTGCTTATAGCACATTGGGGTGACGGTTCCGCGCCGCAAATCGTAGGGAAGGCTTTTCAGAGCAAGGCTGGGATCGAATTGCTCGAGGTTCCCTACAAAGGTGCGGCTCCCGCTATCGCTAGTGTCATCGGTGGACATGTTGATCTGTCTTTCGTGCCGCTCAGCAGCGCCACTCTGGGGCTGATGAAAAGCAACAAGATGCACCCAATCGCCCTCGCTGCACCGAATCGCAGTGATGTTGTGCCTGATGTGCCGACATTCAGCGAAAGCGACGAATTCGACAACTTCTCATTCAGCATCTGGTCCGCACTTTTCGCTCCGCCGGGAACACCGGAACCCGTGGTGCAGAAGTTGACAGATGCCATGAATGCCTGGACCACGAGCCAAGCCAACATCGACAGAGTTAGGTTGAATGCTGGCCGGCTGCTGCCTGCCCGAACCGTGGCCGATAACGCCAAGCTGCTTGCTGCCGAAGCCAAGGCTCTGTCGGAAATCTTCGACTGATACAACCAAAGAAAGGAAATTAAACATGTCCAATGTGACGTTTAAACGCGACGGCGACGTCGGGGTTGTTACCCTTGCAAAGCCGCCCCACAACCTGATTGATGACGCTCTGCTTTCTGATCTTCTAGCCGCTTATAAACAGGCGGTGGACGGCGGGTGCCGATCGATCTTGCTTCGCAGTGAAATGCGCCATTTCTGCGCCGGGGCTGATGTAACTGCCTTCACTAACGGCGGTCAGCGGCGGGATCAGAAAGGCTTTGAGAAACTTCTCTCAGATCTCGAAGACGTAAGTCTGCCGACCGTGGCGGCCGTACATGGGGCCGCTCTGGGCGGTGGGGTCGAGCTGGCCTTGACCTGCGATATGATTATAGCTTCAGATACTGCGACATTCGCCATGTCGGAGTCTTCTATTGGTTTGATGCCGCTTCTTGGTGGGGTCCAGCGCGTCGTGCAACGTGTCGGTCTACCTCGTGCAAAGGAGCTTGCGATGTTCGGCCGTCGAAATGATCCGGCGATGTTGGAACGTTGGGGTATGATCAACCTTGTCACCCCAGAGGCGGAGCTGCCAACCGTGTCGATGTCCTGGGCGCGTCAACTGGCGCAGGGTCCAACCGTTGCGCTTTTGGGGATCAAGCGTCTTGCCAACCTGTCGGCACGCGACGGTCTCGGTGCTGCGGATAAGGTCCAGCTTGAGACGAATGGCCAAATGTGGGCGAGTAAAGATCAAAAGCGAGGCCTTAAAGCCTTCATGCAAACCGGTCCCGGTACCGCCGTTTTCGAGGGGAACTGAGATGACAGCCCCCTTAACGGAGTAAAGGTGCTCGATTTTACCCGTGTACTGGCCGGACCTCTTTGCACGAAAACACTGCGTGACCTTGGAGCGCAGGTCACAAAAATCGAACCGCCTGCTGGTGATTCCGGCCGGGCAGGAATCCCACATATTAACAAAATGTCAGTCTATTACGCCCAGCAGAATGCTGGCAAACGCAACATGAGCATCGATCTCAACTGGCCCCGCGCCAAGGAGATCGTCAAGAACCTTTGCCGAGACGCCGACGTAATCGTTGAGAACTTTCGTCCGGGTACCTTGGCGAGGTTTGGCCTTGGATATGACGATATCCGAGCGATAAATCCTAGCATCGTCTACGTGTCGATGAGTGGTTACGGTCAGACCGGTCCGTGGCGAAACCGACCTGCTTTCGCGCCGACAGTTCAGGCTGAAACAGGCCTGACCGACATTTTGGAGCAACACTACGGCTCGGACCTAACCGCCCTGCGCAATGACGCGTGCAGTCACGCAGATGTTTACACTGGGTTGCAGGGCGTCATCGCGGTTTTAGCTGGTCTCCAGGACCGACAGAACACCGGCGAAGGACAACACATCGACGTGTCGATGGCGGCCACCATGCTTGCGGCAAATGAACGGGCTGGGGCCCAGCTTTCTGGCATTGACACTATGGGCGAACCTGTCGCCCTCAGCGCGCCGGATTCACATATTTTTCCGCTGCCTGACGGCCGGAAAGTGACGATCGCAGCGAGCCCAATTTACACGCCCATGTTTGCCCGGTTCGCCGCCATCATGCGACGCAACGACCTGTTGAAAGACCCTAGGTTCAAAACGGCTCTATTGCGGCGGGAAAACCTCTCCGCGCTACTGGCGGAGATCGGAGCTTGGATATTGACGTTCCGCGATCTGGACCATCTACAAACTCAAGTCAGCGAGGGCGGGTTAGCGATTGGTGTTGTGCGCAGCACCGAAGAGCTGGCAGAGTCAGAGTGGGCCGAAGACTGGGGGGCCATCGTCGAGATCGACGACCGCGGCGGCAGCGTCATGCGTATGCCAGGCGTTCCTTGGCGGTTCGGTCGATCTGTCCTGCCAGAACCGGGTGTTCCGTCCTTCCAAGGCGAAGAAAATGCCGCGATCTTGACCGATGCCGGATTGAGCATTGAAGAAATCGATGAACTGAAGTCAGCGCAGATCATCTTGAGCCGCAAAAGTCTGGTTGAGCCCTATGACGATGCTTGATTATACGCATGATCAGGCGGCGACAAGTTGGGTGCAAGTTCCGGCGGGGAATGACTTCCCGATCCAGAACCTGCCGCTGGGCATCGTAAAGCCAAAGGACGGCAAGGCTCGCGTCGTTGTTGCGATCGGCGATCAGGTTCTAGATTTAGCGAAACTCGCAGACATGGGCCCGTTCGATGGTCTGGCCGGTCAGGCGCTGAACCTGTGCCGGCACGAACATCTAAACCCGCTTGCCGCTGCAGGTGTCGCGCATCGGCGAGCGCTTCGTTTGGCATTGTTCGGCATATTGTCGGCAGAGGCGCCCAGATCCATGGTTAACCAAGTGCGTGAGTGTCTGAGGCCCGCGGTTCAGAACGAGTATCTTCTGCCTTTTGAGATTGGGGACTATACTGATTTCTATGCCTCACTCGACCACGCAATAAATGTTGGGCGCGCATTCCACACAGACTATACGCTTCCTTCAAATTTCACGCATATGCCAATTGCATATCACGGGCGGGCTTCGACCGTTCGGGTATCGGGGACGTCCATCGCTCGGCCAATAGGCCAGCACGCGCCACAAGGTGGCGCCGCGCCAGTCCTTGCCCCTTCTACCGCACTAGATTTCGAGCTTGAGGTCGGGGTTTTCATCGGTACTGGCAACGTGCCGGATATCCCCATTCCGATATCTGCGGCGCGGGAGGCCATCTTCGGGCTTTGCCTCCTAAACGACTGGTCCGCCCGCGACCTCCAGGTTTGGGAATCCCGCC